>NZ_CP023696.1:4467628-4790193 GCF_008704425.1 Streptomyces fradiae ATCC 10745 = DSM 40063 | reverse complement strand
CCGTGCCACCACTACGACCACGGGTACATGACGGGCGTGCTGGGCGGGGTGCGGGCGCTGACCGGGATCGGCGGGGCGTCGGGCGAGGAGCACCAGTTCGAGTTCGTGGGGGCGGGGACGGTGCTGCTCCAGTCGTCGGAGGCGCTGATGGCGGAGCACGGGACGGGAACCGTTCCGCACCAGCCGGGCGTCCCGGCCGGTGGTGCGCCGCCCGCGGGGCACGGTTCCGGCCACGGCCCGGCCGCGGGGGTACCGCGCCTTCCCGGCCACCTGGGCGACCTCCAGCGTCGCTTCGGGCTGTGAGCGGTAGTCTGCGGAGTGTGACGCGCTCGAACGCCTGCGCCCTTGCGGGGCGGGCGGGAGAGGACGGGGGACGGGGAAGCGAAGCGGCGTCACTTCACTTCGTCCAACTTTCAACATCTTAGGTAGAATCCGTATATGGAGACCGAGACGGCCATTCCGTGGCTCACCGATGACGAGCAGTGCGCCTGGCGCACCTATCTGGACGTCAATCGACTGCTGACCTACCAACTGGAGCGAGATCTCCAGCCGTTCGGCCTGACCTACAACGACTACGAGATCCTCGTGAACCTCTCGGAGTCACCGGAGCGGCGGATGCGCATGACCGACCTCGCCGCCGCCACGCTCCAGTCCAAGAGCCGGCTCTCGCACCAGATCACCCGGATGGAGAACGCCGGGATGGTCCGCCGCGAGAACTGCGAGTCGGACCGGCGCGGCCTGTTCGCCGTCCTCACCGACCAGGGCATGGAGACCATGCGCAAGGTGGCCCCGCACCACGTGGAGTCGGTGCGCAGGCACTTCATCGACCAGCTCGCCCCCGAGGCGCTGAGCGGGCTGCACGGCTCGCTGCGGCCCATCGCGGAGCACCTGCGCGGACTGCGCGGCAAGCCGTAGCACGAGCGCCTACGAGCGCTCCACGCCCCCGCGCTGCCCCGCGGGGCGCCACTCCCCCGGTGAGGGCCACGCCGACAGACCCTCCACCGCCGGGACGGCGGCAGACACGGACACGAGAACGGCCCCGCCCCGGTTCCGGGGGCGGGGCCGTTCTCGGCGCGGGCCGATCGCGGCGCGGGCCTTCGCCGTACAGGGCCGAGGGCCGTACAGGGCCGAGGACCCGCACTGCCGCCGGCCGCCCGCGAGAGGCGGTCGCCCCGCGGCGCCTCAGCGGCCCGTCAGGCCCGCCACCAGCTCGTCGGCGGCGGCGTACGGGTCCAGCTCGCCCGCCGTGATCCGCTCGGCCAGCGCGTCCAGGCGCCGGTCCCCGCGCAGGTCGCCGATCCGCTCCCGCAGCGCCGTGACGGCGATGGTCTCCACCTCGTGGGCGGCGCGGGCCCGGCGGCGCTCCGCGAGGACGCCGTGCTCCTCCATCCACGCGCGGTGCTTCTCCAGGGCCTCCACGACCTCGTCGACGCCCTCTCCGCGCGCGGCGACCGTCTTGACGATCGGCGGCCGCCAGTCGCCCGGCGCGCGGGCCTCGCCGAGGCCGAGCATGTGGTTCAGCTCGCGGGCGGTCGCGTCGGCGCCGTCCCGGTCCGCCTTGTTCACCACGTACACGTCGCCGATCTCCAGGATGCCGGCCTTCGCCGCCTGGATGCCGTCGCCCATGCCGGGCGCCAGCAGCACCACGGAGGTGTCGGCCTGCGAGGCGATCTCCACCTCGGACTGGCCGACGCCGACGGTCTCCACCAGCACCACGTCGCAGCCGGCCGCGTCCAGGACGCGGATCGCCTGCGGGGCCGACCAGGCGAGCCCGCCCAGGTGCCCGCGGGTGGCCATGGAGCGGATGTACACCCCGGGGTCGGAGGCGTGCTCGGACATCCGCACCCGGTCGCCCAGCAGCGCGCCGCCGGAGAACGGCGACGACGGGTCCACCGCCAGCACGCCGACCCGCTTGCCGGCCCTGCGGTACGCGGAGACCAGCGCCGACGTCGACGTGGACTTGCCGACGCCGGGCGAGCCCGTCAGACCGACGACGTACGCGTTGCCCGTCAGCGGGGCCAGCGCCGCCATCACCTCACGGAGCTGCGGGGACGCCCCCTCCACGAGCGAGATCAGCCGGGCCACGGCACGCGGCCGGCCCTCCCGTGCCTGGGCGACCAGTGCGGGGACGTCCACCATCTCGTACAGAGCTCCTTACTTCACTTCGACGAAGCGCTCGGGACGCGCACGATCAGCGCGTCGCCCTGGCCGCCGCCGCCGCACAGGCCCGCCGCGCCGATGCCGCCGCCGCGCCGCCTGAGCTCCAGGGCCAGGTGCAGCACGATACGGGCGCCGGACATGCCGATGGGGTGGCCCAGCGCGATCGCGCCACCGTTGACGTTCACCTTTTCAGGGGACACCCCGAGGTCCTTCACGGACTGCACGGTGACGGCGGCGAACGCCTCGTTGATCTCGACCAGGTCGAGGTCCTCGACGCCGAGGCCCTCCTTCTTCAGGGCGTGCAGGATCGCGTTGGACGGCTGGGACTGGAGGCTGTTGTCCGGTCCCGCGACGTTGCCGTGCGCGCCGATCTCGGCGATCCACTCCAGGCCGAGCTCCTCGGCCTTGGCCTTGCTCATCACGACGACCGCGGCGGCGCCGTCGGAGATCTGCGAGGACGAGCCGGCCGTGATGGTGCCGTCCTTGTCGAAGGCCGGGCGGAGCCTGCCGAGCGTCTCGGCGGTCGTCTCCGGGCGGATGCCCTCGTCCTTGGCGAAGATCACCGGGTCGCCCTTGCGCTGCGGGATCTCGACCGGGGTGATCTCGGCCTCGAAGAGGCCGTTCTTCTGGGCCGCCGCCGCGCGCTGGTGCGACCAGGCGGAGACCTCGTCCTGCTCGGCGCGGCCGATGCCCAGGCGGGTGTTGTGCCGCTCGGTGGACGCGCCCATGGCGACGTGGTCGAACGGGTCCGTGAGGCCGTCGTGCGCCATCGCGTCGAGCATCTCGATCGCACCGTACTTGTAGCCCTCGCGGGACTTCGGCAGCAGGTGCGGCGCGTTGGTCATGGACTCCTGGCCGCCCGCCACGACCACGTCGAACTCGCCGGCGCGGATGAGCTGGTCGGCCAGGGCGATGGCGTCGAGGCCGGAGAGGCAGACCTTGTTGATCGTCAGCGCCGGGACGTTCATCGGGATGCCCGCCTTGACGGCGGCCTGACGGGCGGGGATCTGACCGGCGCCCGCCTGGAGCACCTGGCCCATGATCACGTACTGCACCTGGTCGCCGCCGATGCCGGCCCGGTCGAGCGCCGCCTTGATCGCGAAGCCGCCGAGGTCCGCGCCGGAGAAGGACTTGAGGGAGCCGAGCAGCCGGCCCATGGGCGTACGCGCGCCCGCCACGATGACGGAGGTGGTACCGGTCGTTCCAGACATGAGGACGATCCCCTTTCAGCCGGGAGGGCTGCGGAGTGAACGAGGGTTTACCGCCAATGTACTGAGCGGTACCACGCGCGGTCACCGGGCCGTCGGTGTGACGGCGCGCACGTTGCGTAACCGGCCGCCGGAGCGCTGCACTGTTCGCATGCTCACGAGAATCGACCACATCGGGATCGCCTGCTTCGACCTCGACAAGACCGTCGAGTTCTACCGCTCGACGTACGGCTTCGAGGTCTTCCACACCGAGGTCAACGAGGAGCAGGGGGTCCGCGAGGCCATGCTCAAGATCAACGAGACGTCCGACGGCGGCGCCTCCTACCTCCAGCTGCTGGAGCCGACCCGCGAGGACTCCACCGTCGCGAAGTGGCTGGCGAAGAACGGCGAGGGCGTCCACCACATCGCCTTCGGCACCGCGGACGTGGACGGCGACGCCGCGGACATCCGCGGCAAGGGCGTCCGCGTCCTCTACGACGAGCCCCGGCGCGGCTCCATGGGGTCGCGGATCACGTTCCTGCACCCCAAGGACTGCCACGGCGTGCTCACCGAACTGGTCACCTCGGCTGAGCCCTCCTCAGCCGAGCACTGAACCGACGCATCCCGGCCCGGTAGAGTGGGCGGCTCCGGGCCGGGGCCGGGTCGGAGCCGCCCTGCGGCGTCGTCGTCGGCAGCGTCGATCTGACACCATTCCCCGGGGGGCCGTTCGCCGTCGAACGGTGCCCGTACGAAGAGAGTTCGCGACCAGGGGACGGATGGGACCGCGCAGTGCGGGGCTACGAACGCCAGGAGAGCCACCGGGCTGACGACGACCACCTTTCGCGGTTCGAGGCCGAGATGGACCGGCTGAAGACCGAGCGGGAGAAGGCCGTCCAGCACGCCGAGGACCTCGGTTACCAGGTCGAGGTGTTGCGCGCCAAGCTCCACGAGGCCCGGCGCACCATCGCGTCCCGGCCCGCTTACGACGGTGCCGACCTCGGCTACCAGGCCGAGCAGATGCTGCGCAACGCCCAGATGCAGGCCGAGCAGATGCGCACCGACGCCGAGCGCGAGCTGCGCGAGGCCCGCGCCCAGACCCAGCGCATCCTCCAGGAGCACGCCGAGCACCAGGCCCGCCTCCAGGCCGAGTTGCACAACGAGGCCGTGCAGCGGCGCCAGCAGCTGGACCAGGAGCTCGCCGAGCGCCGCCGCACCGTCGAGGCCCACGTCAACGAGAACGTGGCCTGGGCCGAGCAGCTGCGCGCCCGTACGGAGGCCCAGGCGCGGCGCCTGATGGAGGAGTCGCGCGCCGAGGCCGAGCAGGCCCTGGCCGCCGCCCGCGCCGAGGCGGCCCGCGTCGCGGAGGAGGCCCGCCGGCGGCTGGCCGCCGAGTCCGAGGCGGCCCGCACCGAGGCCGAGGCGATCCTGCTGCGCGCCCGCAAGGACGCCGAGCGGCTCCTCGACGCCGCCTCCGCGCAGGCCCAGGAGGCCACCGGCCACGCGGAGCGGCTGCGCACGGCCACCGCCACCGAGGCCGAGCAGAGCCGGCGGCAGGCGGCGGAGCTGTCCCGGGCCGCCGAGCAGCGGATGCAGGAGGCCGAGGAGCGGCTGCGGCTGGCCCGCGCCGAGGCCGACAAGGTCGTCGCCGCCGCCACCGAGGACGCCGCCAAGCGGATCGCCACCGCCGAGTCCGCCAACGAGCAGCGCACCCGCACCGCCAAGGCGGAGATCGCCCGCCTGGTCGGCGAGGCCACCAAGGAGGCCGAGGCGCTCCGCGCGGACGCCGGGCAGGCCCTCGCCGACGCCCGCGCCGAGGCCGAGCAGCTCCTCGCGGAGGCCGCCGAGAAGGCCCGTACCAAGGCCGCCGAGGACTCCGCCGCACAGCTCGCCAACGCCGCCCGCGCCGCCGAGGAGATGCTCGGCAAGGCGTCCGAGGAGGCCCAGGCGACCACCCGCAAGGCGGCCGAGGAGGCCGAGCGGATCCGCCGCGAGGCCGAGGCGGAGGCGGACCGGCTGGTCGGCGAGGCCGCCGACTCCGCCGAGCAGCTGCGCGGCGCCGCGAAGGACGACACCAAGGAGTACCGCGCCAAGACCGTCGCGCTCCAGGAGGAGGCGCGGCGGCTGCGCGGGGAGGCCGAGACGCTCCGCTCCGAGGCCGTCGCGGAGGGCGAGCGCATCCGCGCCGAGGCGCGGCGCGAGTCGGTGCAGCAGATCGAGGAGGCGGCCAGGACCGCCGAGGAGCTGCTGAGCAAGGCGAAGGCGGACGCCGACGAGCTGCGCGCTGCGGCGACCGCCGACAGCGAGCGGGTCCGTACGGAGGCGATCGAGCGGGCCACCGCCCTGCGCGCCCAGGCCGACGAGGTCCTGGAGCGCACCCGCGCGGAGGCCGAGCAGCTGCGCGCCGACGCCGACGAGCAGGCCGAGTCGGTGCGCACGGCCGCGGAGGCCGCCGCGGAGGCGCTGCGCGAGGAGGCCGAGCGGGGCGTCGAGGCCCGCCGGGCCGAGGCCGCCGAGGAGCTGGCCCGGCTCCACGAGGAGGCCCGGGCCCGGCTCGCCGCGGCCGAGAAGGCCCTCGACGAGGCGCGCGCCGAGTCCGAGCGGCTGCGGCGGGAGGCCGCCGAGGAGACGGAGCGGCTGCGCACGGAGGCCGCCGAGCGGCGGCGCGCGCTCCAGGAGCAGGCCGAGCAGGAGGCGGGGCGGCTGCGCACCGAGGCCGCCGCCGACGCGTCGAGCTCGCGCGCGGAGGCGGAGAACGCGGCCGTACGGCTGCGCGCCGAGGCCGCCGCCGAGGCGGAGCGGCTGCGCACGGAGGCCCAGGAGACCGCCGACCGGGTGCGCGCCGAGGCGCAGGGTGCGGCCGAGCGGCTCACGGCGGAGGCCGCCGAGGAGCTGGCGGCGGCGCAGGACGAGGCGAACCGGCGCCGCCGGGAGGCCGAGGAGACGCTGGGCACCGCGCGCGCCGAGGCGGAGCGGGAGCGCGACCGGGCCCGCGCGCAGAGCGAGGAGCTGCTGGCGTCGGCCCGCAAGCGGGTCGAGGAGGCCCAGGCGGAGGCGGAGCGGCTGGTCGAGGAGGCGGACCAGCGCGCCACGGAGCTGGTCTCCGCCGCCGAGCAGACCGCGCAGCAGGTGCGGGACTCGGTGGCCGGGCTCCAGGAGGCCGCCGAGGAGGAGGTCGCCGGGCTGCGGTCGGCGGCCGAGCACGCGGCGGAGCGCACGCGCACCGAGGCGCAGGAGGAGGCGGACCGGGTCCGCGCCGACGCCCACGAGGAGCGGGAGCGGGCCGCGCAGGACGCGGCCCGGGTCCGCGAGCGCGCGCAGGAGGAGAGCGAGGCCGCCAAGTCGCTCGCCGAGCGGGCCGTCAAGGAGGCCCTGGCGGAGGCCGACCGGCTCAAGGCGGACAGCGCCGAGTACGCGCAGCGGGTGCGGACGGAGGCGTCGGACTCGCTGGCGTCGGCCGAGCAGGACGCGGCCCGTACGCGCGCGGAGGCCCGCGGCGACGCCAACCGCATCCGCTCCGAGGCGGCCGCGCAGGCGGACCGGCTCGTCACCGAGGCGTCCGCCGAGGCGCAGAAGCTGGTCGGCGACGCCACGGCCGAGGCCGAGCGGCTGGTCGGCGACGCGACGGCCGAGGCGGAGCGCCTGACGGCCCGTGCGGCGGAGGAGGCCGACCGGCTCGCGACCGAGGCGGTCGAGGTCCTCGACGAGGCGCGGGCGGAGGCGGCCCGGCTGGGCGACGAGGCGCGCGAGGAGGCCGGCAGGCGGCGCGCGGACGCGGCGGAGCAGGCCGACCGGCTCGTCACCGAGGCGTCCGCCGAGGCGGAGAAGCTGGTCGGCGACGCGACGGGCGAGGCGGAGAAGCTGGTCCGCGAGGCCACGGGCAAGGCCGAGCGGCTGGTCGGGGACGCGACGGCGGAGGCGGAGCGGCTGCGCGCCGAGGCGACCGGGGAGGCGGAGCGGCTGCGCGCCGAGGCCGCCGAGACGGTCGGTTCGGCGCAGCAGGCGGCCGAGCGGGTCCGCAAGGAGGCGCAGGCGCGCCTCAAGGAGACCGAGGAGGCCGCGGAGCGGCTGCGCGCGGAGGCCCGCGCGGAGGCGGACCGGGTGCTGGACGAAGCCCGCGAGGCCGCGGCGAAGCGCCGGGCGGACGCCGCCGGGCAGGCGGACGAGCTGGTGGCGAAGGCGCGGGAGGAGGCGCTGCGCGCCACCGCGGACGCCGAGTCGCAGGCGGACACGATGGTCGGCGCGGCCCGCAAGGAGGCCGAGCGGATCGTGTCCGAGGCGACCGTCGAGGGCAACGCCCTGGTGGAGAAGGCCCGGACGGACGCCGACGAGCTGCTGGTCGGCGCGCGCAGCGACGCCGGCGCCATAAGGGAGCGTGCGGAGGAGCTGCGCGGCCGTACCGAGGCGGAGATCGAGGAGCTGCACGAGCGGGCCCGCCGGGAGAGCGCCGAGCAGGTGAGGGTCGCCGGCGAGCGGGCCGACAAGCTGGTGCAGACGGCGCGGGAGCAGGTGGCCGAGGCGGAGGCGAAGGCCAAGAAGCTGCTGTCGGACGCCAACTCGGAGGCGAGCAAGGTCCGCATCGCCGCGGTGAAGAAGGCCGAGCTGCTGCTCAAGGAGGCCAACCAGAAGAAGGCCGACGTGTCCCGCGAGGCCGAGCGGGTCAAGGCCGAGGCGGAGGCGGAGGCCGAGGCCCTGGTGACGGAGGCCCGGCAGGAGCTGGAGGTGCTGGTGCGCCGTCAGAAGGACATCCAGGGGGAGATCTCCCGCGTCCAGGCGGTGCTGGAGGCGCTGGAGTCCTTCGAGGCGCCCGTGCCCGCGCCCGGCGGGAGGGACGGCGGCAAGGACGGCGGCGTCAAGGCGGCAGCGGCGGCCGGTACCCGTACGGGGGGCAAGTCAAACGCCGATTGAGCCACTCGAAAGGCTGGACATTCTCTCAACCAAACGGTCATCCGCTCGATGACACGCCGCTCGGGCCCCTAGGATTCCCTCTAACACCTCACCGGTCTCATTCGACAGGAACCCCATGAGCGACACTTCCTCCCCCTTCGGCTTCGAGCTCGTGCGGCGTGGTTACGACCGCGGTCAGGTGGACGACCGCATTACCAAGCTCGTCGCCGACCGTGACAGTGCTCTGGCCCGGATCACTGCTCTGGAAAAGCGCATCGAGGAGCTGCACCTCGAGACGCAGAACGCCCAGGCCCAGGTGAGCGACGCCGAGCCGTCGTACGCCGGTCTCGGCGCCCGCGTCGAGAAGATCCTCCGCCTCGCCGAGGAGGAGGCCAAGGACCTGCGCGAGGAGGCCCGCCGCGCCGCGGAGCAGCACCGCGAGCTGGCCGAGTCGGCCGCGCAGCAGGTGCGCAACGACGCCGAGGCGTACGCGGCGGACCGCAAGGCGAAGGCCGAGGACGAGGGCGTCCGCATCGTCGAGAAGGCCCAGTCCGAGGCGGCCACGCTGCGCGCCGAGGCGCAGAAGGACGCCCAGTCCAAGCGCGAGGAGGCCGACGCGCTCTTCGAGGAGACCCGCGCCAAGGCCGCCCAGGCCGCCGCGGACTTCGAGACGAACCTCGCCAAGCGCCGCGAGCAGTCGGAGCGCGACCTGGCCTCGCGCCAGGCGAAGGCGGAGAAGCGGCTGGCGGAGATCGAGCACCGCGCCGAGCAGCTGCGCCTGGAGGCGGAGAAGCTGCGTACGGACGCGGAGCGCCGGGCCCGTCAGACGGTGGAGACGGCGCAGCGCCAGGCCGAGGACATCGTCGCCGACGCGAACGCCAAGGCCGACCGCATCCGCAGCGAATCGGAGCGCGAGCTGGCGGCGCTGACGAACCGTCGCGACTCGATCAACGCCCAGCTCACCAACGTCCGCGAGATGCTGGCCACGCTGACCGGCGCCGCGGTCGCCGCGGCGAACGTTCCGGACGACGACGCGACCGGCCGCGGCGTGCCGGCGCAGCAGTCCCGCTGAGCGGTCGCCCACGGGCCTGACGGGCTTGCCCGCAAGGCCGGTTGACCCGCCGGTCCCGTTCCCCCGTGGGACCGGAGCCGCGAGCTTCGGAAAAGCCCCCCGTCATTCCGGTTGGCGGGGGGCCTTTCGGTTACGTAGCGTAGGGCGCATGATCGAACTAGAGGGCCTGACCAAACGTTTCGGCACAAAGACGGCCGTAGACCAGCTCTCCTTCACGGTCCGTCCCGGAATGGTGACCGGGTTCCTCGGGCCGAACGGCGCGGGCAAGTCCACGACCATGCGCATGATGCTGGGCCTGGACTCCCCGACGAGCGGCACGGTCCGGATCGACGGCCGCCACTACCGCGAGCTGGACGAGCCGCTCAAGCACATCGGCGCCCTGCTGGACGCCAAGGCCATGCACGGCGGGCGGACCGCCCACAACAACCTGCTCTGCCTGGCGCAGTCGAACCGGATTCCGGAGGGGCGGGTCGACGAGGTGCTGGACATCGTCGGACTTTCGGCGGTGGCGCGCAAGAAATCGAAGAACTTTTCGATGGGTATGGGGCAGCGTCTCGGAATCGCCGCGGCACTCCTCGGCGACCCCCGCATTCTGATGTTCGACGAACCCGTCAACGGTCTGGACCCCGAGGGAATTCTCTGGATCCGCAATCTGATGAAGCACCTCGCTTCGGAAGGCCGGACGATCTTCGTTTCGAGTCATCTGATGAGCGAAATGGCGCTGACGGCGGACCACTTGGTCGTCATCGGGCAGGGACGCCTCCTCGCGGACACCTCCATGGCCGATTTCATCCACCACAACTCGCGCAGCTATGTGCGCCTGCGCACCCCGCAGCAGGAGCAGACCCGGGACGTCCTGCGGGCCGCCGGCCTGACGGCCGCGGACGGCGCGGACGGCGCCCTGGAGATCGACGGGGCCACGACGGAGCACGTCGGCGAACTGCTCGGCGAGCACGGGATCGTCCTCCACGAGCTGAGCGCCCAGCGCGCCTCGCTGGAGGACGCGTTCATGCGCATGACCGCGGGAGCGGTCGAGTACCACGCACACGAAGGCGCCGCTCCCCAGTGGGGCGCGGACGCGAAGGGGGCCTGAACCATGGCATCGGTACCCGCGGTCCTGCGGTCGGAGTGGACCAAGATCCGTACGGTGGCGTCGACGGTGTGGACGCTCGCCGCGGCCCTCGCCGTGACGGTGGCGGTCGGCGCCGCGCTCAGCGCCCTCATGCGCGTGCAGTTCGACGACCTCGACGAGGTCTCCCGGATGACCTTCGACCCGACGATGATCAGCTTCTCCGGGATGACCCTGGGGCAGCTCGCGATGATCGTCTTCGGTGTCCTGGTCGTCGGCACCGAGTACAGCACCGGCATGATCCGCACCTCGCTCGCGGCCGTGCCGCAGCGGGCCGCGTTCCTCTACGGCAAGATCGCCGTGGCGGGGCTGCTGGCGCTGGTCGTCGGCCTCCTCACCAGCTTCCTGGCCTTCTTCACCGGCCAGGCGATGCTCGGCGAGCACGGCACGACGATCGGCGAGGAGAACGTGCTGCGCGCCGTGGTCGGCGGCGGCCTCTACATGTGCCTGCTCACCGTCTTCGCGATGGGCGTGACGGCGATGCTGCGCTCCTCGATCCTGTCGCTCGGCATCCTCATGCCGTTCTTCTTCCTGGTGACGCAGATCATGTCGGCCATCCCCGCCACCCGTGACGTGGCGCGGTACTTCCCCGACCAGGCCGGCTCGGCGATCATGCAGGTCGTGCCCGGCGCCTTGGGCCAGGACCCCGCGCCGTACGGCCCGTGGGGCGGCCTCGGGATCATGGCGCTGTGGGTGGCGGCGGCCCTCGCCGGCGGCTACCTGGTGCTGCGGAACCGCGACGCGTAGGTTTCGCGTACGTTTGTAGGGGGCGGAACCGTCAAGGCTCCGCCCCCTTCCTACTTCTCACGGGTGGCGGCGCACGGACGCGCGGTGCGCCGCCGCCCGCCGCCGAACCGACCTGTGTGGGGCTGGAGAATGATCGAGGCAGTCCGCCTGACCAAGCGCTACGGCGCCAAGACCGCCGTGGACGACCTGTCGTTCCAGGTGCGGCCCGGCGTCGTCACCGGGTTCCTGGGTCCCAACGGCTCCGGCAAGTCGACCACCATGCGCATGATCCTCGGCCTGGACCGGCCCACCTCCGGCCACGTCACCATCGGCGGCCACCCCTTCCGCGCCCTGCCCAACGCCCCCCGCCAGGTCGGCGCCCTGCTCGACGCGCGCGCGGTGCACGGCGGGCGCACGGCCCGCGCCCATCTGCTCGCCCTCGCCCAGCTCGCCGGCATCCCCGCGGGCCGCGTGGACGAGGTGCTTGGCGTCGTCGGCCTCAGGGACGTGGCGCGCAGGCGCTCCAAGGGCTTCTCGCTCGGCATGGGCCAGCGCCTGGGCATCGCGGCGGCGCTCCTCGGCGACCCGCAGGTGCTCCTCTTCGACGAGCCGGTCAACGGCCTGGACCCGGAGGGCATCCTCTGGGTGCGGAACCTGATGAGGGCGCTGGCCGCCGAGGGCCGCACGGTCCTCGTCTCCTCGCACCTGATGAGCGAGATGGCGCTGACCGCCGACCACCTGATCGTCATCGGCCGGGGGCGGCTGCTCGCGGACATGAGCGTGCGCGCCTTCATCGCGGCGAACTCCGCCGGCTTCGCCCGCGTCCGCGTCCCGGCGGACGAGCCGGAGCAGCGGAAGCGGCTGGTCGCCGCGCTGACGGAGGCCGGGGGCTTCGTGCTCCCCGAGCGGGACGGGGCGCTGCGCGTGACCGGGCTGCCGCTCCCCCGCATCAGCGACCTGGCGCACGGGGCGGGGGCGCGGCTGTGGGAGCTGTCCCCGCACCAGGCGTCGCTGGAGGAGGCGTACATGCGGCTGACGCAGGCCGCGGTGGACTACCGCTCCACCGACGACCGGCTCGCGGAACTGGGCCCCCTGCCGGAGCAGCCGGAGGCGCCCGTCGTCCCCGAGGTGCCGCTGGAGGGTTGGTACGCACCCCCGCCGCCCGTACCGGGAGCGGCGCCGGGCGCGGTGCCCGTCCCCGCCGCACCCGTCTCCGGCGCGGTGCCGGCGCCGGCCGCCCCGGCCCCCGGCGCGGTGCCGGCTGCGGGGCCGGACGGGGGCGGGGCGCCGGGCGGGGGCGGGCCGGAGCGGAGCCGTACGCACGAGAGTCCCGAGGAAGCGCGATGACCACCACCCCGACCACCCCGTACACCTCCCCCATCCCCGTGCGCCGCGCCCACCTCGGGGACGCCGTCGCCTCCGAGTGGACCAAGATGCGGTCGCTGCGGTCGACGATCTGGACGCTGGGCGTGATGGTCGTGCTCGTCGTCGGCTTCGGAGCGCTGCTGGCGTTCGCGCTCGACGGGGTGCCGGAGGGGGAGGTCGAGCCCCGCGGCTCCGTCCTCGGCCTGGGCCTGCCCGGCATGATGCTCGCCACCGTGTGCGTGATCACGCTCGGCGTGCTGACGATCACCTCCGAGTTCGGCACGGGCATGATCCGTACGACGCTGACGGCGTGCCCGAGCCGCAGCCGGGTGCTCACGGCCAAGGCGATCGTCTTCTTCGGGGTCGTCTTCGCGACCACGACCATCGTCTCGGCGGTCACGGCGGTGGTGCAGAGCGCCATGCTCGGCACGACGAGCGGGGCGAGCGCCGGGCAGTGGCTGCGCGTCACGGTCGGCGTGGGGCTGTTCATGGCGTGCCTGGGACTGCTGTCGCTCGCCGTGGGCGCCCTGCTGCGCCACTCGGCCGGCTCGATCACCACCATGATCGGCCTGGTGCTGCTGCCGTACGTGCTGGCGATCGGGATGTACGCGAACGCGCTGCACGGGGTGCGGGACACCCTCGTCGAGTACTCGATCCCGACGCTCCTGAGCGCCATGTACACCGAGGGCCTCGCCTCCGACGTGCCGATGACGTCCGGCTGGGGGGCGCTGTGGATCCTCATGGGCGTCACCGCCGCGGCGCTGGGCGGGGCGTACGCGGTGCTCGACCGCAGGGACGCCTGAGGGGCCGTACGGGCGCGGGGGCTCCGGGGCGCGGCGGCCGAGGGGGCGTGCGCGGTGCCGGGGGCCGTCGGGTTCCGGGGGGCGGGGCGCGCCGTGGGCCGGAGGGCTCGGGTCGCGGGGGCGGGGCGCCGTGGGCCGGGGGCCGTCAGGTCGGGCCCCGGCGGCCGGGGGACCGGGGTCCGTGCGGGCGGGGCCCGCAGGACCGGGGCCTCAGTAGCGTGGGGCGTTGCGGGACCGCTGCACCCGGGTGGTGCGGCGGTCCTTCGCGTTCCAGCACGCCCGGTGCCAGTGCCGCCGGTCGTCCACGCCGCCGCCGTACTGCGGCCAGGCCACCACGTGCGGGACGCCGGAGGGGATCTCCTGGTCGCACCCGGGGCAGCGGTAGCGCTTCCCCGCGGCGCTCGCGCCCGCCACGTTCCGCACCGACCAGTCCTCGCCCTGCCAGCTCTCCGTCCGCTGGAAGCCGCCGTAGCGGTCGCCGTCGTCCCCTCCGGTCTCGGGGGTCCTCTCTCCGCCCCTCTTGTGGGGCCGGTTGCGGCGCGGGGACACGGAAAACACCTCACAGGGCGCGGCGGGCAGGTATCCCGTCCAGCCTAAGCGCCTTCCGGCGGCCCCCCGACGACCCGGCGACCCTCCGACACCTGTACGAGCAGCCCCTCGTCCGGGGGCGGTTACCAGAAAATCGCAACAACCCGGCCGTGGGCCGTTGCCCCTGGCACGTGTCAGCCGTTGACCGCGATGAGGAGAACCGGTACCTGCCGTCGAGGAGGCATGAGGCAATGCGCGTGGGAACCTTCGTGCCGGCGGCGCAGTTCCCCGGCCAGGGCCACAGCGAGGCGCTGCACCGCGCGGTGCGTTCCGCGGAGGCCGCCGAGGAGGCCGGGCTGGACGCGGTGTGGCTGGCGGAGCACCACTTCGTGCCGTACGGGGTGTGCCCCTCGGCCATCACCCTGGCCGCGCTGCTGCTGGGCCGGACGCGCCGCATCCGGGTCGGCACGGCGGTGAGCGTGCTGCCGACCGCGCACCCGGTCGCGCTGGGCGAGCAGGCCGCGCTGCTGCACATCGCCTCGGGCGGGCGGTTCACGCTGGGCGTCGGGCGGGGCGGGCCGTGGGTCGACCTGGAGGTGTTCGGCGCGGGCCTGGAGGCGTACGAGCGGCACTTCCCCGAGTCGCTGGAGGTGCTGCTGCGCTGGCTGCGCCAGGACCGGGTGGCGGCGGACGGCGAGCGGCACCGCTTCCGGGAGGTGCCGGTCGTGCCCCGGCCGGACGAGCTGATCGACGGGTCCGGCGCGCCGGAGGCGGTCCTCGCCTGCACCTCGCCGGGGAGTGTCCGGCTCGCCGCCGCGCACGGGGTGCCGATGCTGCTCGGCATGCACTGCGGGGACGAGGAGAAGGCGGAGATGACCGCCCTGTGGCGGCGCGAGGCACTGGCGGCCGGCCACGACCCGGACGAGGTGGAGCGGATCGCGGACGGCCATGTGTCGGCCGGGGTCGCCCAGCTCGCCGACCACACGGCGGACGCCGTGGAGGTCCTGCTGAAGGCCGTGCCGGGGTGGCTCCGGGACGGCCTGGGCGCCCATGTGACCGTGGACGGGCGGCCCCGCGCGATGCGGGATCCGTACGCGTACACCGAGCTGCTGTGCCGGCTGCACCCGGTCGGGACGCCCCGGCTCGCGGCGGACCGGCTGGCCGCCACGGCGGAGCGGACCGGCATCCGGCGGTTCGCGCTGCTCGTGGAGGGGTCGGGGCAGCTCGCGGCGACGGAGGAGAACGTACACCGGCTCGGCGCCGAGGTGCTGCCGCTGCTGCGGTGAGCGGGCGGGGCGCGGCCCGGGAGCGGGGCGGGCGCGGTGGCCGGGCGCGTGGGCGATGGGCGCGTGGGCGGCCGGCTCGGGCGGCGGGCGCGCGGGCGATGGGCTCGGGTGGGGCGGGCGCGCGTGCGGGGCGGGACGCGGTGCGGCGGCGAGGCCCGGCGGGGCGCGACTGCCGCCCCTGCGCCGGGGCGCCGGCCGGGGCGCCGCGGAGCGGAGCGGCAACACGTGCGCGGCGGTCAGCAGTCGCGCAGCACCGGCGACTGGTTCAGGAGCTGGGCGCGTACGGACGTGAAGCGGGCGAGCCGCTCGTCGGCCACCGGACCCGGCGGGAACACGGCGACGCGGTGGCAGTTCTGGAAGGCCAGCCGGACGCCGAAGTGGCGCTCCAGCGCCCCCCGTATCGCGTCGCTCGCCATGGCGCGCAGGAGCTGGCCGCGCGCGTGCTCGTCCGGCGGGGGCGTCTGGTTGTCGGCGAAGGCACCCCCGTCCTCCCTCAGCCGGGCCACCAGAGAACTGATCATCTCCCAGGCGAAGGGCAGGGAGGTCCGGACGCAGTCGACGAAGGCGGCTTCGTCGACCTCGCCTCGCTCGGCCTGTTCCATAAGGGCCGGTGAGACGTCGAGCGACATGGGTTCTCCTCTCGCGACCCCGCGGGGAGCGGGGTCTTACGGGCAGGGCGGGAGGAGCCCCCCGTACGCACACGCTGCGTGCACGAGTGACGACCTCCCGCTTCCACGGTAGGCGCGCTGTCCGGACCGCACCAGGAGATTGGCCCACAACAGGCCAAGGTTCCAGGGCCGTTTGGCACCGAATCGCGCGATACCGCGTGCGTCGAGTAGCGTTGCGCACCATGCG
This sequence comes from Streptomyces fradiae ATCC 10745 = DSM 40063, assembly GCF_008704425.1. NCBI lineage: Bacteria > Bacillati > Actinomycetota > Actinomycetes > Kitasatosporales > Streptomycetaceae > Streptomyces > Streptomyces fradiae. The sequence goes on along the minus strand of NZ_CP023696.1, from coordinate 4,774,198 downwards.
TCTCGTCATCGCCCGCTGCTCCGTGGACTACGCGGGCCGGCTCACCGCCCACCTCCCCTCCGCCCACCGGCTGATCCTGATCAAGGCGGACGGCAGCGTCTCGATCCACGCCGACGACCGGGCCTACAAGCCCCTCAACTGGATGTCCCCGCCGTGCACCCTCAAGGAGGGCGAGGGGGAGTCCTCCGGCGTGTGGACGGTCGTCAACAAGGCGGGCGAGAAACTGATCATCACGATGGAGGAGGTCCTCCACGACTCGTCCCACGAGCTGGGGGTCGACCCCGGTCTCATCAAGGACGGCGTGGAGGCGCACCTCCAGGAGCTGCTCGCCGACCGGATCGAGACACTGGGTGACGGATACACGCTGATCCGCCGCGAGTACCCGACGGCGATCGGCCCGGTGGACATCCTGTGCCGGGACGGCGAGGGCGGCACGGTGGCCGTCGAGATCAAGCGGCGCGGCGAGATCGACGGCGTCGAGCAGCTCACCCGCTACCTCGACCTGCTGAACCGGGACCCGCACCTGGCACCGGTGAAGGGCGTCTTCGCCGCGCAGGAGATCAAGCCGCAGGCGCGGGTGCTGGCGACGGACCGGGGCATCGACTGCGTGGTGCTGGACTACGACGCACTGCGCGGCATCGAGGACGACAAGCTGCGACTTTTCTGACGGAGCGTCAGCACGGCGGGGGCGGCCGGTGGTTCACCGTCCGCCCCCACCGTACGGACGGCGCCGCCGTACGGCGTGCTCCGCGGCGACGGCCCCGGGCGGTGACACCGCCCGGGGCCGTCCTGCCGTGCGGGGCCGGTCCGCTGGGCGGGACCGGCGGGGCGGGCGGGCGCACCGGGACCGGGCCCGCGGCGGGCTCCCCCGGCGGGTCAGGCGGCCGTGCCGCCGGTCGTCCCGGTCCCGCCGGTCGTCCCGGAGTCGCCCGTCGTCGCGGAGTCGCCCGTCGTACCGGGGTCGCCGGGCGGGGCCACCGGGCCGCTCGCGGTCGCCGACGAGCCGCCGGACTCGCCGCCGCCATCGCTGCCGCTGTCCGAGCCGGTGGTGCCGCCCGCGTCACCGGTCGGGGTGGGCTCCGGGGGCGGCGTCGACGAGGTGGAGGGCGCCGGGCTCGACGAGGAACCGGAGGGGTCGGGGCTGCCGCTGCCCGAGCCGCCGCCCGAGGTCGGGGAGCCCGTGGTGCCCGGGGAGGTGGTGGAGCCGCCGCCCGTGGTGCCGTCGCCGCCGGTGCCCGCGCCGTCGTCGTCGCCGCCCGTGCCGCCGGACGCCGGGTCGTCGTCCGTCGCCGACGGGCTCGCGGCGGGGTCGGACGCCTCGTCCCCGGTGGGGCCGGCCGTACCGGGCTCCTGGGACGAGCCGGGGGCGTCGCCGGTCGCCCCGGTGCCGGGGCCGCCCGTGCCGCCGCCCGGGGTGCCGGTGGAGCCGTCGCCCGGGTCCGTCTCCTCGAAGCCCCCGCCGCCGACGGCGTCGGTGTCCGCCGAGTGCTCGGTGACGGCCGTGCCGTCGGCCGGGGCGCCGTCGCCGCTGCCGGAGGTGGCGCCGATGGTGACGACCGTGCCGAGGACCGCCGCGAGGACGGCGCCCGCCCCGGCCGCGACCAGGTTCCGCCGGGTGCCGGCCACCATCAGGCCGCGCAGGCGCCTGCGCGCCGACCGCGCCTGGCGGGCCGGGGCGGCGGCGTACTTGCCGCCCTGCGCGCCCGCGACGACGGCGGCGTACGCGGTGTCGAAGTCCGCCCCTCCGGAGCCGTACGCGGGTCCTCGCGCCGGACCGGCGGCGGAAGCGGAACCGGAGGCGACGTCCCCGCCGGGCCCGCCGGTCGCCGCCGCGCCGAAGGCGGGGCCGGTCGTACGGCCCGCGGGGGCGGACGTGCCGTACCCGCCGGAGGCGCCCGGAGCCGCGGCCGAGCCGCCCGCCGAGCCCGCGAGTGCCGGCCGGCCCGCGCCGGCCGCGCCGCCCGCCGCACCGGGCCCGGCGCCGGCCGGTCCCGCACCGCCCGGCGCCGTACCGCTCGTACCGCCGGCGCCGCCCGCCCCGGCCGCGCCGCCCGTGCCGCCCGTGCCGGGCGGGGTGGGCGCGCGGAGGGTGACCGGCGGCGCGGCCGGGGCGCCGTGCAGGGCGGCGCCGCGCTCCCGGTCGGCGACCAGGGCGAGGGCCCGCCGCCCGGCGACCGTGCCGCGCTTGTCGGCGAGGGCGCCGCGCAGCGCGATGGACGCCTCCAGCTCGGCGCGCGCCCGCTCCAGGTTGCCCCGGCACAGGGCGAGGACGCCCAGCTCGTGGTGGAAGTACGCCTCTTCGGCGACCTCGCCCGCGAGCCGCGCGGCGGCCTGGCCGGAGCGCAGCGCCCGCTCCCAGGCGCCCCAGTGCAGCGCCGCCGCGAGGGCGGGCGCGGCGCTGCGGGCCAGCAGGACGGCGGCGCTGGCGTGTCCGGCCTCCTGGCTGGAGGCGAGTGCGTGCAGGGCGGCGAGCACCGCGTCGGACTCCGCGGCGACCCGCTCGGGTGCGACGGACGGGTGCCCCGCCCACCAGGCGTAGTGCTGGGCGGCGGTGTGGGCGCGGGCGGGGGCGCCCTCCTCGTAGCCGTGCTCCGCGAGCTGTTCGGCGACGCCGGGCGCCAGCCGGTGGCGGGGGCCGACGGGGGTGAGCAGCCCGCAGCGGACGAGCTCGCCGAGCGCGGCGTCGGCGTGGGTGTCGCCGACGAGGGCGGGCAGGTGCGCCTGGTGGGGGACCTCGCCGCCGAGGGCGACGGCGAAGCGGAGCGTGTCGCGGGCGGCCTCGGAGAGCCGGGAGGCGAGCAGCGCGGCGGGCGCCGCCGCCTCGCCGAGGCTCGGCAGGGGCGTGTCGCGCACGTCGGTGAAGACGCTGCCGTCCGGGTCTGCGCCCTCGTCCCCGGGGGCGGGCCCGCGCAGCGCGTCGCGCTGCCGGAGCAGGGCACCGGCCTGGACGAAGCGCAGGGGCAGCCCCTCGGACTCGAACCACAGGTCGCCGGCCCAGTTGGCCTCCTCGTCGGTCAACGGCCGGTCGACGGCGTGCTCGAGGAGTTCGAGGGTGGTGGACCGGTCGAGGCCCGCGAGGGCGACCTCCTCGACGGAGGCGTCCGGGGAGGGGGCCGGGGTGCCGGGGGTGGCGGCCAGGAGGAAGGCGCACTCGGGGGCCGCGTCGAGCAGCTCGTCGAGGGCCGCGCCGCCGAACTCCAGGTCGTCGAGGAGGACGACGGCGCCGATCTCCCGGACGTACGCGCGCACTCCGGCCCGGTCGGGGCGGTGCGCGGGGGCGTGGTGGACGGCGGCGAACAGGGCGTACAGCACCTCACCGACGGTGCGGCGGTGGCCGGAGAGGCGGATGACGCCGTCGGGCGCGAGGTCGGCGCAGTCGGCGGCGACGGCGTCGAGGAGCCGGGTGCGCCCGGAGCCGGCGGGGCCGGTGAGGCGGACGGAGCGGCCGCGGGAGAGGAGCTGGACGAGCCGTTCCCGCTCGTCGTCGCGGCGCAGCAGCGGCGGGTGCGGCGCGGCCGGCCCGGTGGGGACGGGCGGGGCGGCGGCGCGGTCGCGTTCGGCGCGCTGCTCGGGGGTGCGGCGGGCGGGGGCCTCCGGCTGGCGGCCGGGCGGGCAGGGCTCGATCTCGCTGCCGTCGACGGGGTTGACGGTGAGCAGGAAGTCGCCGGTGACGAGCTTGGCGGTGCGGGCGGGGGCGGGCGGCGTACCGGCGCCTGCCGGGGCGGGCAGGTCGTCGCGGGAGGTGCGGGGGCGACCGCTGTCGCCGCCGGGGCGGGCGGCGCCGCCGGTCGGGTCGTGGCCGGGGTCGTCCGGCTGCGGGTTCATCGGGTCCATGGTGAAAGCCCCCAAAAGCGTGGTGCGGCGAAGCCCCTCCCGGCCGATCTGCACGCGCGTTGTCGCTTCTGGTCCGGTGCCCGCCGTGTGGGTCCGTCGATGGGCAGACGACCAAGACCCTAGACGTCCGCCGGGTGCGGGGAAACAGCCGGGGTGCCGGCCGCCCCAGACGTCACGGTCTTGTGACTATGGGCGGGTGGGGCGATTGGTCCCGCATGTACGGGCGGCTCGCACGCCCCCGGCCCGCGGCGACGGCGTACGCGAGCCGCGGGCCGGCGGGTGCTCCGTTCCGCACCCGCCGGCCCGCGGTTCACGGGGGCGCCGTCCGGTCACCGGGGCCGCCGGTTGCCGGGGCCGCCGGTTGCCGGGCGGCGGTTCAGACGCGCGGCAGCGACTCGGCGGCGAGGCCGCCCTCGATGGCGAGGATGCGGTGGAGCCGCGTCGCCACGAGGAGGCGCTGCATCTGGGGCGGGACACCGCGCAGGACGAGGCGGCGGCCGCAGCGGCCCGCACGGCGGTGGGCTCCCATGATGACCCCGAGCCCGGTGGCGTCCCAGGAGTCGAGGCCGGTCAGGTCGAGCACCAGGTCGCCGGACCCGTCGTCCACGGCCGAGTGCAGGACCGTACGGGCGTCCGCCGCGCTGCGGACGTCGAGGCGGCCCCCGACGACCAGCTCGGTGTGGTCGCCCCTGATGTGCATATGCGCTCCCCGAGAGTGCTGTTCGTTTTCCGTCACATCTTTCTGTTGCAACAACTGACTGCCGCATCACCTGAGCAGTTGCGCGTTGTGAGCGAACCGATACCAAATTCACCCCGGGGGGTGAACACGGTTTGGTGCGGAGGGGTCAGTGCTTGTAGAAGCCCTGACCGCTCTTGCGGCCGATGTCGCCGGCGTCCACCATGCGGCGCATCAGCTCCGGCGGGGCGAACTTCTCGTCCTGGCACTCGGTGTAGATGTTGCCGGTGGCGTGGAGGAGGATGTCGACGCCGGTGAGGTCGGCGGTGGCGAGGGGCCCCATGGCGTGGCCGAAGCCCAGCTTGCAGGCGGTGTCGATGTCCTCGGCGGAGGCGACGCCCGACTCGTAGAGCTTGGCGGCCTCGACGACGAGCGCCGAGATCAGGCGCGTGGTGACGAAGCCGGCCACGTCGCGGTTGACGACGATGCAGGTCTTGCCGACCGACTCGGCGAACTCGCGGGCGGTGGCCAGCGTCTCGTCGCTCGTCTTGTAGCCGCGGACGAGCTCGCAGAGCGCCATCATCGGGACGGGCGAGAAGAAGTGGGTGCCGACGACCCGCTCGGGGCGCTCGGTGACCGCCGCGATCTTGGTGATCGGGATGGCGGAGGTGTTGGAGGCGAGGACCGCGTCGTCCCGGACGAGCTTGTCGAGGGCGCGGAAGATCTCGTGCTTGACCTCCAGCTTCTCGAAGACGGCCTCGACGACGACGTCGGCGTCGGCGGCGGCGTCCAGGTCGGTGGTCGTGGTGATGCGGCCCAGCGCGGCCTCGGCGTCGGCGGCGTCCAGCTTCCCCTTGGCGACGAACTTGTCGTACGACGCCTTGATCCCGTCCGTGCCGCGTGTGAGGGCGGCGTCCGTGACGTCGCGCAGGACGACGTCCCAGCCCGCCTGGGCCGAGACCTGCGCGATGCCGGACCCCATGAGTCCGGCGCCGATGACGGCGAGCTTCCTGGCCACGTTCAATCCCCTTCACACGCGTCCACTTTTCGGTTCTCCGGCGGGAGGTTACTGCCCGGAAGGGTTCCTGTGGCGGTGAAGAGATGCGCGTCACGTCTCAGATGACGGACATCACACCAGGGTGCCGCGGCCCGTGAGCCACGTGGCCGGAAGGCGCCGGTCCGGCACCCGCCGGCGGGGGTGTGACGCGGGCCGCGGCGGGCGGGGCTTCCGGCGGGGCGGGACGTCACTAGGCTGGCCGTATGGTCAATCTGACGCGCATCTACACCCGTACCGGCGACAAGGGCACGACGGCGCTCGGCGACATGAGCCGCACCGCCAAGACGGACCTGCGGATCGCGGCGTACGCCGACGCGAACGAGGCGAACGCCGTCATCGGGACGGCCATCGCGCTCGGCGCGCTGCCGGAGGAGGTCGTGAAGGTGCTCGTACGGGTGCAGAACGACCTGTTCGACGTGGGCGCCGACCTCGCGACCCCGGTCGTCCAGGACCCGGAGTACCCGCCGCTGCGCGTCGAGCAGGGGTACGTCGACAAGCTGGAGGCGGACTGCGACCGGTTCCTGGAGGACCTGGACAAGCTGCGCTCCTTCATCCTGCCGGGCGGCACGCCGGGCGCGGCGCTGCTGCACCAGGCGTGCACGGTGGTGCGCCGCGCGGAGCGCTCGACGTGGGCCGCGCTGGAGGTGCACGGCGAGACGATGAACGCCCTGACGGCCACGTACCTGAACCGGCTGTCCGACCTGCTGTTCATCCTCGCCCGGACGGCCAACAAGGAGGTCGGGGACGTCCTGTGGGTGCCGGGCGGGGAGCGCTAGCGGCGCCGGACGGGCTTCAGCGCCTGCTCGGGCGGGCTTCGGGACGGTCCTGAAGGTGGTCCTCGGGGCGGGCGTCCTCCCGCGGGGGGCGCGCCGAGCCGTTCCGGGGGCCCTGCCGGGGCTGGTCCCGCTCCGAGCCCTCCGTGCGGAGCCGCTCACGCGGGGCCTGCTCCGAGGTGCCCGCCATGGGCTCCTGCCGGTCCTCGTCCCTGTTCTCCTCTCGGTTCTCGTCTCGGTTCTCGTCCCGGGTCTCCTCTCGGTTCTCGTCCCGGCTCTCCTTCGGGGGCTTCTTCGGCCAGATCGCGTACGACGCGGCGATCACCCCGTGGATGGCGACCGCCCGCCACGCCCCGCCCATCCAGCTCTGGAGCGGGCCCACCCGGCTCGGGTCGTCCACGTACCAGACGGCGGCCTGGAGCAGGGCCGTCGCGACGGCGGCGCCGAGCAGGGTGCCGAGCCACAGGCGGCCCTCGTACCGGGCGCGCGCCGTCCCGTACCGGGGCGGGCCCGCCGGGCGCGGGGCACCGGCCAGGCGGTGGGCGGCGTGGCCGTCCAGCCACTTCACGGTCCGGTGCCCGTGGCCGACGGTGTAGCCGATGTACAGGGCCGCCAGCCCGTGCCGCCAGCTCGGTTCGGCGCCGCCGCGCAGGTCGACGGCGGTGACGACCAGCAGGACCACCTCCAGCAGCGGCTCGCACAGCAGCAGCGCCGCGCCGGTACGCGGCATCCGGAGCACGTACCGGGTGGCGAGCCCCGCCGCCAGCAGCACCCAGAAGCCGACTTCGCAGATCACGATCAATGTGACGACCATGGGTCCAGCGTGCCGCCGCCGCGCGCCGCGGGCGTCGTCGCCGATGACGAATCCGCGCTGCATCCTTCGATGTAGTCGCGTTCGGCCCCGGCGGTGAGGCGATGGCGGCGCCGGGCCGTGTTGGATGGGTCCGTGCCCCTCCCCCGCCTCCACCGCGACGACGTGTTCCTGGCCTCGACCGGCCTCGCCGGCGGGCTGCTGCTCTGGTCGCTCGGCGTCTTCAACCAGGGGCCGCACCACGCGGTCGTCGACTCCTCGTGGGCGGTGCTGCTGCCCCTGTGCGCCATGGCGTCGCTGGAGTTCCTACGGCGCACCATGCCGCGCACGGCGCTGCTGGCCGGGACGGTCGCGGTGGTCGCGGACCAGTTCACGCGCGGCAACATCGCGACGATCCTGATGTTCACGGACCTGGTGTACGCCGCGGTGGTGTACGGCGCCCCCGCCTCCGCCCGGCGGCTGCCGGTGGTCACCGGCCTGGTCACCGTCGCCGTCTCGGTCGGGGCGCTGGCCTGGTACCAGGAGCCGTGGGCGCTGCTGCTCGGCGTCCTCACCGGCATGGTGTCCTTCGTGCCGGCCACGACCGGCGCGGTGGTGCGCAACCACCGGCAGGCCGCCGACGCGGCCCGGCTGCGGGCCGAGCAGACGGCGCTGCTGGCCGAGATGGACCGGCGGGAGGCGGTGGTCGCGGAGCGGTCCCGGATGGCACGCGAGCTCCACGACATGGTGGCCGGGCACCTGTCCGCCATCGCCATCCACTCGACCGCCGCACTCTCCCTGGACGACGCGGACACGAGCCGGGAGGCGCTGGGGGTGATCCGGGAGAACAGCGTCGAGGGCCTGGCCGAGATGCGGCGCCTGATCTCGCTGCTCCGGGACGGCGGCGACAGCGAGGAACCGGCGCCCGCGCCGACGCTGGCCGGGCTGGCCGCCCTCGTACGGCAGGCGGCGGCGAACGGCGCGGCCAGCGGGCTGGAGTTCACGCTGACCGCCCCGCCGCAGGAGGAGGGCCTTCCGGCGCCGGTGGAGCTGGCGGCGTACCGGATCGTGCAGGAGTCGCTGACGAACGCGCTGAAGCACGCCGACACGGGGGAGGTGGCCGTCGCGGTGGAGCGGGCCGACCACGCGCTGGAGGTGACCGTGACGAGCCCGTACGGCCGCAGGGCCGCGGCGGGGCCGCGCGCGCCCGGTTCGGGGGCGGGGCTGGTGGGGATGCGGGAGCGGGTGGCGCTGCTGGGCGGGGAGTTCGAGGCGGGCCCCGTGGGCGGGGCGGCGGGGCGGGAGACATGGCGGGTGCGGGCGGTACTGCCCGTGGCGAAGGACGACAAGGAGCCGAGTCCGTGAACAGGGATACGGAAGCCGGGACCCGAAGCGGACCGGGAGCGGGAGCGGAAGCGGGACCCGGCACGGGGGCCGGACCCGGTACGGCGGCCGGACCCGGTACGGACGGCGGTACGGGCACCCGTACGGGCGGCGCCGCCGTGCGCGTGCTGGTCGCGGAGGACCAGAAGGCCGTACGGGCCGGGCTCGTCCTCATCCTGCGCAGCGCCCCGGACATCGAGGTCGTCGGCGAGGCCGGCGACGGCGAGACGGCCGTGCGGATGGCCCGCGCGCTGCGCCCCGACCTGGTCCTGATGGACATTCAGATGCCGGTCATGGACGGGGTGGAGGCGACCCGGCGGGTGGTGGCCGAGGACCTGGCCGACGTGCTGGTCCTGACCACCTTCGACCTGGACGCGTACGTCTTCGGGGCGCTGCGGGCGGGCGCCGCCGGCTTCCTGCTGAAGAACACCGAGGCGCGGGACCTGATCGAGGCCGTGCGGACGGTGGCGCGCGGTGAGGGCCTGATCGCCCCGGCGGTCACCCGGCGCCTCATCGCCGAGTTCGCGGCCCCCCGGCCGGGCCGCCCGGCGCGGGGCGCGGCGCAGGCGGGCACGGCGCCCGATCCGGGCGTCCTGGCGCCGCTCACCCGGCGGGAGCGCGAAGTTTTGTCATGTCTCGGGGAGGGGCTGTCGAACGCCGAGGTCGCCGTGCGCCTCGACATGGCGGAGGCGACGGTGAAGACGCACGTCAGCAGGGTTCTGGGCAAGCTCGGGCTGCGCAGCCGGGTGCAAGCGGCGGTCCTCGCGCGCGAGTTGGGTGTGTGAGTCGACGCCCCCTCACAGTGGTCTGGACCTATTGACGATTGGTCCAGACCTTCCTACGCTCACGGCGCGCACCATTCACGGACACACGGACCCCCACCATGTCCGTCCGCACCTTGAGGAGCACCGTTGAGTACGAGCACTCAAGCACCACCGCGCAGGACGGGACTCCTGGCCAGAGCCACGGCCGGAGCCACCGCACTGCTGCTTCCCCTGGCCGCCATGGTCGGCCTCGCAACCCCCGCCCAGGCAGCCGCCTCGGCGACCGCCACCTACACCAAGGTCTCGGACTGGGGCGGCGGTTTCGAGGGCAAGTGGACGGTGAAGAACACCGGCACCACCGCCCTCAACTCCTGGACCGTCGAGTGGGACTTCCCCTCCGGCACGTCGGTCGGCTCCGCCTGGGACGCCACCGTCACCGGCAGCGGCAACCACTGGACCGCCAAGAACCTGTCCTGGAACGGCAGCCTCGCCCCCGGGGCGTCGGTCACCTTCGGGTTCAACGGCACCGGCACCGGCTCCCCCACCGGCTGCAAACTGAACGGCGAGTCCTGCGACGGCGGCCCCGGCCAGCCCGGCGACAACCCGCCGTCGGCGCCCGGCACCCCGACCGCCTCGGACGTCACCGACACCTCGGTGAAGCTGAGCTGGTCCGCGGCCACCGACGACAAGGGCGTCAAGAACTACGACGTCCTGCGCGACGGCGCCAAGGTCGCGACCGTCACCGGCACGACGTACGCCGACAGCGGGCTGACCGCCGGCACCGACTACTCCTACAGCGTCCAGGCCCGTGACACGGCCGACCAGACCGGCCCGGCCAGCGGCTCCGTCGCGGTCCGCACGACCGGTGGCGACGGGGGCCCCGGCCCCGGCCCGTCGTCCACCGTCAAGATGGGCTACTTCACCAACTGGGGCGTCTACGGCCGCAACTACCACGTCAAGAACCTGGTGACGTCGGGCACGGTCAACAAGATCACCCACATCAACTACGCGTTCGGCAACGTCCAGGGCGGCAAGTGCACCATCGGTGACGCCTACGCGGACTACGACAAGGCGTACACCGCCGACCAGTCCGTCGACGGCAAGGCCGACACCTGGGACCAGCCGCTGCGCGGCAACTTCAACCAGCTCCGCAAGCTGAAGGCCCAGTACCCGCACATCAAGGTGCTGTGGTCGTTCGGCGGCTGGACCTGGTCCGGCGGCTTCGGCCAGGCGATCCAGAACCCGGACGCCTTCGCCCAGTCCTGCTACGACCTGGTGGAGGACCCGCGCTGGGCCGACGTCTTCGACGGCATCGACCTGGACTGGGAGTACCCGAACGCCTGCGGCCTGACCTGCGACGCCAGCGGCCAGACCGCCATGTCCAAGATGATGAAGTCGATGCGCGCCAAGTTCGGTGCGAACAACCTGGTCACCGCGGCGATCACCGCCGACGCCTCGGCCGGCGGCAAGATCGACGCCGCCGACTACGGCCCGGCCGCGCAGTACGTCGACTGGTACAACGTGATGACGTACGACTTCTTCGGCGCCTGGGCGGCGAAGGGCCCGACGGCCCCGCACTCCCCGCTGACCACCTACCCGGGCATCCCGCAGTCCGGCTTCACCTCCGCCGAGGCGATCGCCAAGCTGAAGGCGAAGGGCGTGCCCGCCAAGAAGCTGCTGCTCGGCATCGGCTTCTACGGGCGCGGCTGGACCGGCGTCACCCAGAAGGAGCCGGGCGGCACCGCGACGGGCCCGGCGGGCGGCACGTACGAGCAGGGCATCGAGGACTACAAGGTCCTCAAGAACACCTGCCCGGCGAACGGCACCGTGGCGGGCACCGCGTACGCCCACTGCGGCACCAACTGGTGGAGCTACGACACCCCGGCGACGGTCCAGTCCAAGATGGCCTGGGCCAAGGGCCAGGGCCTGGGCGGCGCCTTCTACTGGGAGTTCAGCGGCGACACCGCCAACGGTGAGCTGGCCACGGCCGTCCACTCCGGCCTCCAGTAACCCCCTCGCACCACCCCCCGCGAAATGATCGAGCCGCACCGGAAACGGTGCGGCTCGATCCGTGTACGCGGGACGCGGGACGCGGGACCTACGCGGCGCTCACTCTCCCGCCCCGGGGCGGGAGGGACCGGGCGACGACGCCCACCGTCCCCCGCCGCGTCGGAGGGCCCCCGCCACCGGCAGGGAAGCACCACGCCGCACTCCCCGCCCCCACCAACGGGCAGGGAAGAACCACGCCACGTTCACCCTCCCCCAGACTCCGTCCGGGGGCACCCCCACCAACGGGCAGGGAAGAACTACGCCACGTTCACCCGTTGGCCGGGGGGCGCGGCCTCCAGCCAGGCGAGGAACCCGGTCAGGGCGTCCTCGCTCATGGCGAGCTCCAGGCGCGTCCCCCGGTGGAGGCAGCCGAGCACGACGGAGTCCGACAGCAGCGCCAGCTCCTCCTCGCCCTCCGGCATACGGCGGTCCAGGACCTCGATGGAGGCGCGCTCCAGGACGCGGCGCGGCCGGGGCGCGTACGAGAAGACGCGGAACCAGCCGACCTGGTCGCCGCTGTACCGGGCCACCCCGTACACCCAGCCCTTGCCGGAGGTGTCGTCCTCCTCGGGGACGTTCCAGCGCAGACTGCAGTCGAAGGTGCCGCCCGACCGCTGGATCAGCCGCCGGCGCAGGCCGAAGACGAAGAGCCCGATCACCACCAGTGCGACGACCAGTGCGCTCAACAGCAGAGCGAGGAACATCTCCACCGACCTCCTCGCCTCGTCCTGTTACCGAATACGACCTGCATCTGCATCGCCTCAGCCGCGGCCCGGTCCGGAGTGTCCGGATCGAGCCGCGGCTGAGGGGCCGGGCCGCCCCTGGGGGCGCCCGGCAAGGTGATCAGCGGCGGAGCGCTAGTGCGCCGCCACCGCACGCAGCCGGACCTCGGCGCGCCGCTCGGCGGCGGCGTCCGACTCCGACTTCGCACGCTCCAGCGCGCGCTCGGCGCGCTGGGTGTCGATCTCTTCCGCAAGCTCGGCGATCTCCGCGAGCAGCGACAGCTTGTTGTCCGCGAAGGAGAGGAAGCCGCCGTGCACGGCGGCGACGACGGTGCTCCCCTCGCTGGTGCGGATGGTCACCGGGCCCGACTCCAGCACACCCAGCAGCGGCTGGTGGCCGGGCATGACGCCGATGTCGCCGGAGGTGGTGCGCGCGATGACCATGGTGGCCTCGCCGGACCAGACACTCCGGTCCGCGGCGACCAGCTCGACGTGCAGCTCAGCGGCCAAGGGTGGCTCCTCGGGTCACCACCCGGCGGGTCTTGCCGGGTGTTGGGTCATAAGTCTAGTAGGGCCGCCGGCGCCGGAGCGCCGATGACCCGCACCGGCCGGGCGGGCCGGTGGCCGGCCGCCGGGGCGGCCGGGGTCCGGGAGGGGTCCTCCCGTCAGGGGCGTGCGGTGCGAGGGGGCGGGACGCGCCCGCCCCCTCGCACCGCACCGACCTCAGGAGACGCCCAGGTCCTTGGCGTTCTTCTTGAGGTCCTCGAGCCCACCGCACATGAAGAAGGCCTGCTCGGGGAAGTGGTCGTACTCACCGTCGCAGATCGCGTTGAACGCGGCGATCGACTCGTCGAGCGGCACGTCCGAACCGTCCACGCCGGTGAACTGCTTCGCCGCGTGGGTGTTCTGGGACAGGAAGCGCTCGACGCGACGGGCGCGGTGGACGACCAGCTTGTCCTCTTCGCCCAGCTCGTCGATACCGAGGATCGCGATGATGTCCTGGAGGTCCTTGTACTTCTGCAGGATGCCCTTGACCCGCATGGCGGTGTCGTAGTGGTCCTGCGCGATGTAGCGCGGGTCCAGGATCCGGGACGTGGAGTCCAGCGGGTCCACGGCCGGGTAGATGCCCTTCTCGGAGATCGGACGGGAGAGAACCGTCGTCGCGTCGAGGTGGGCGAAGGTGGTGGCCGGCGCCGGGTCGGTCAGGTCGTCGGCGGGGACGTAGATCGCCTGCATCGAGGTGATCGAGTGACCGCGGGTCGACGTGATGCGCTCCTGGAGGAGGCCCATCTCGTCGGCCAGGTTCGGCTGGTAGCCCACCGCGGACGGCATGCGGCCGAGCAGGGTGGACACCTCGGAACCGGCCTGGGTGAACCGGAAGATGTTGTCGATGAAGAAGAGCACGTCCTGCTTCTGGACGTCGCGGAAGTACTCCGCCATCGTCAGACCGGCCAGGGCGACGCGCAGACGGGTGCCCGGGGGCTCGTCCATCTGGCCGAAGACCAGGGCGGTCTTGTCCAGGACGCCGGACTCCTCCATCTCCGCGATCAGGTCGTTGCCCTCACGGGTGCGCTCGCCGACGCCCGCGAAGACGGAGACGCCCTCGTGGAGGTTGGCGACACGCATGATCATTTCCTGGATCAGCACGGTCTTGCCGACACCGGCGCCACCGAACAGACCGATCTTTCCACCCTTGACGTACGGGGTGAGAAGGTCGACGACCTTCAGACCGGTCTCGAACATCTCGGTCTTCGACTCGAGCTGGTCGAAGGCCGGGGCGGTGCGGTGGATCGGCCAGCGCTCGGTGACCTCGGCGTTCGCCTCGGGCACGTTCAGCACCTCGCCGAGGGTGTTGAACACCTTGCCCTTGGTGAAGTCGCCGACCGGGACGGTGATGCCCTTGCCCGTGTCGGTCACCGGGGCCTGGCGGACCAGGCCGTCGGTGGGCTGCATGGAGATGGCGCGGATGATGCCGTCGCCGAGGTGCTGCGCCACCTCGAGCGTCAGCGTCTTGCGCTTGCCCTCCTCGGCCGGGTCGTCGACCTCGACCGTCAGCGCGTTGTAGATCTCCGGCATCGCGTCGACGGGGAACTCCACGTCGACGACCGGGCCGATGACCCGGGCGACGCGGCCAGTCGCCGTGGCCGTCTCAACAGAGGTCGTCATTACTTGTCACTCCCCGCGGTCGCGTCGGCCAGGGCGCTGGCGCCTCCGACGATCTCGCTGATTTCCTGGGTGATTTCGGCCTGGCGGGCCGCGTTGGCAAGGCGCGAGAGCGTGTTGATCAGCTCTCCCGCGTTGTCGGTGGCCGACTTCATCGCCCGGCGGCGGGCCGCGTGCTCGGAGGCGGCGGCCTGCAGCAGGGCGTTGTAGACACGGCTCTCGACGTAGCGCGGCAGGAGGGCGTCGAGGACGTCCTCCGCCGACGGCTCGAAGTCGAACAGGGGAAGGAGCTCGCCCTTCGTCCCCGTCTCCTCCTCGGCCTCGGCGAGGCTGAGCGGCAGCATCCGGTTGTCCACCGGGGTCTGCGTCATCATCGACACGAACTCCGTGAAGACGATGTGCAGCTCGTCCACACCGCCGTCCGCGGTGTCCTGCTGGACGGCCGCGATCAGCGGGGCGGCCACCTGCTTGGCGTCCGCGTAGGTCGGGTTGTCGGAGAAGCCGGTCCACGAGTCCGCGACCTTGCGCTCGCGGAACCCGTAGTAGGCGACACCCTTGCGGCCGACGATGTACGTGTCGACCTCCTTGCCCTCGCCGCGCAGCCGCTCGGAGAGCCGGTCGGCCTGCTTGATGGCGTTGGCGGAGTAGCCGCCGGCCAGACCGCGGTCGCTCGTGACGAGCAGGACCGCGGCACGGGTCGGGGACTGCGCCTCCGTGGTGAGCGGGTGGTCGGTCTTCGATCCGGTCGCCACCGCCGTGACCGCGCGGGTGAGCTCGGTCGCGTACGGCGTGGAGGCCGCCACCTTGCGCTGCGCCTTGACGATGCGCGAGGCGGAGATCATCTCCATCGCCTTGGTGATCTTCTTCGTCGCGGTGATCGACCGGATGCGACGCTTGTAGACCCGGAGCTGCGCTCCCATGGATCAGGTCCCTTCCGTCGTCACTTGGAGACGTTGACGGCGGCCGGGGCGTCCTCGCCGAGCAGCTTGCCGTCGAAGGTCTCGAACTGCTTCTTGAAGTCCACGATGCACTCCGCGACCTTCTCGAGCGTGTCGTCCGACATCTTGCCGCCCTCGCGGATCGACGTCATGAGCGACTTGTGCTCGCGGTGCAGGTAGTCCAGCAGCTCCGTCTCGAAGCGGCGGATGTCCTGGACCGGGACGTCGTCCATCCTGCCGGTGGTGCCGGCCCAGACGGAGACGACCTGGTTCTCGGTCGACATCGGCTGGTACTGCGGCTGCTTCAGCAGCTCGACCATGCGCTTGCCGCGCTCCAGGGCGGCCTTCGACGCGGCGTCCAGGTCGGAACCGAAGGCGGCGAACGCCTCCAGCTCGCGGAACTGGGCCAGGTCGACACGGAGCCGGCCGGAGACCTGCTTCATGGCCTTGTGCTGGGCGGAGCCACCGACGCGCGACACGGAGATACCGACGTTCAGGGCCGGGCGCTGACCGGCGTTGAACAGGTCGGACTCCAGGAAGCACTGGCCGTCGGTGATGGAGATGACGTTCGTCGGGATGAACGCCGAGACGTCGTTGGCCTTGGTCTCGACGATCGGGAGGCCGGTCATGGAGCCGGCGCCCATCTCGTCGGAGAGCTTGGCGCAGCGCTCCAGCAGGCGGGAGTGCAGGTAGAAGACGTCGCCCGGGTAGGCCTCGCGGCCCGGCGGGCGGCGCAGCAGCAGCGACACGGCGCGGTAGGCGTCGGCCTGCTTCGACAGGTCGTCGAAGACGATGAGGACGTGCTTGCCCTCGTACATCCACTGCTGACCGATGGCGGAGCCGGTGTAGGGCGCCAGGTACTTGAAGCCGGCCGGGTCGGACGCCGGGGCGGCGACGATGGTCGTGTACTCCAGGGCGCCGGCCTCCTCCAGCGCGCCGCGGACGGACGCGATGGTGGAGCCCTTCTGGCCGATGGCGACGTAGATGCAGCGGACCTGCTTCTTCGGGTCGCCGGTGCGCCAGTTGTCACGCTGGTTGATGATCGTGTCGACGGCCAGGGCGGTCTTGCCCGTCTGGCGGTCGCCGATGATCAGCTGACGCTGACCGCGGCCGATCGGGGTCATCGCGTCGACGGCCTTGTAGCCCGTCTCCATCGGCTCGTGCACCGACTTGCGCTGCATGACCGTGGGGGCCTGCAGCTCGAGGGCGCGACGGCCCGACGTCTCGATCTCGCCGAGGCCGTCGATCGGGTTGCCGAGCGGGTCGACGACGCGACCCAGGTAGCCCTCGCCGACGGCGACGGACAGGACCTCGCCGGTGCGCTGGACCGACTGGCCCTCCTCGATGCCGCTGAACTCACCGAGGACAATGGCACCGATCTCGCGCTCCTCGAGGTTGAGGGCGAGGCCGAGGGTGCCGTCCTCGAACTTCAGCAGCTCGTTGGCCATGGTCGAGGGAAGACCCTCCACCTTCGCGATGCCGTCGCCGGCAAGGCTGACCGTACCGACCTCCTCGCGCGAGGCCGCGTCCGGCTTGTACGACTGGACAAAGTTCTCCAGCGCGTCCCGGATCTCCTCCGGCCGGATCGTGAGCTCCGCCATCTGGGTTCCCTGCTCTCCTTGTTGGGCCCGAAGTTGCTTTGGGGGGTCTGGGGCTGTGCTGCCCGGTGCGGCTGACGCCGCGGGCCCCCAGAACTTCTGCATCCTGTGCACGGCCCAACCGGGCCGTAGGTAACGCTTTGCTTGCTGTGGTGACCTGGTCCGCGGGTCAGTCGGCCAGTCGCCGCGACGCCTCGTCGAGGCGGGTGGCGATCGTGCCGTCGACGACCTCGTCACCGATCCGCACCGAGATCCCGCCGAGGACCGTGGGGTCCACGTCCAGGTTCAGGTGCATCTCACGGCCGTACATCCGGGCCAGCGCCGCGCCGAGGCGCCGCTTCTGCTGGTCCGTGAGCGGTACCGCCGAGGTGACCACCGCGACCATGCGGTCCCGGCGCGCCGCGGCGAGCTTGGACAGGGACTCGAGTCCCCCCTCCAGGCTACGTCCCCGCGGCCGGGTGACGAGGCGGATGATCAGCCGCTCGGTGACCGCGTGCGCCCGGCCGCCCAGGAGGCGGCGCAGCAGCTCGCCCTTGGCGGTGGCCGTGGCGGCCCGGTCGGACAGCGCGGCCCGCAGCTCGGGGCTGGAGGCAGCGATGCGGCCGAACCGGAACAGCTCGTCCTCGACGTCGTCGAGGACGCCGGCCCGCTGGGCGGCCGTGAGGTCCGCGGTGTCCGCCAGCTCCTCGAGCGCGTCGACCAGGTCGCGCGACGCGGACCAGCGGGAGCGGACCATGCCGGAGACCAGGTCGACGGTCTCCCCGCCCACCTGACCGCTCAGCAGTCGCGCGGCCAGGTCGGCCTTGGCCTCGCCGGCCTGCGCCGGGTCGGTGAGGACCCGGCGCAGCGACACCTCGCGGTCGAGCAGCGCGGTGACGGCGGCCAGCTCCTCGGCGAGCCTCCCGGCGTCGACCGACGTGTTGTCGGTCAGCGCGTCGAGACGCTCGCGCGCGGCAGCCAGTGCCTCGCGGCTCGCTCCGTTCATCGGGACGCCTCGGCCTTCTCCTCGAGCTCGTCGAGGAAGCGGTCGATGGTGCGGCTCTGGCGGGCGGTGTCCTCGAGGGACTCGCCGACCAGCTTGCCGGCCAGGTCGGTGGCGAGCTTGCCGACGTCCTGCCGCAGGGCTGCGGCGGCCGCGGCGCGCTCGCGCTCGATCTGGGCCTGGCCCGTGGCGATGATCTCGTCGCGCTGGCGCTGGCCTTCCGCCCTCATCTCGGCGATGATCGTGGCGCCCTGCTCCTGGGCCTCCTGGCGCAGTCGCGCGGCCTCGTGCCGGGCCTCGTCGAGCTGCGCCCGGTACTGCTCCAGAACACTCTGGGCCTCGACCTGGGCCGCCTCAGCCTGCTCCATGCGGCCTTCGATGGCCTCACGGCGCTCTTCCAGAGCCTTGTTGATCGTCGGAAGGAGCTTCTTGGCGAAGATGACGAAGACGATGCCGAAGGCGATCAGGCCGATGACGATCTCGGGCCAGACCGGGAGCAGCGGCATCTGCGGCTCTTCAGCTGCCAGATGCAACATGATGGACCTTTCCGTCGAATGCGGCTACGAACGGACCGTTACTTGACGATGAACGGAACGACGAAGCCGATGAGCGCGAGGGCCTCGACGACGGCGAAGCCGAGCAGCATGTTCTGGCGGATGAGGCCGGCGGCCTCGGGCTGGCGGGCGATGGCCTGCACACCGTTGCCGAAGATGATGCCGATACCGATACCCGGGCCGATCGCGGCGAGGCCGTAACCGATGGTGCCGACGTTGCCGTTGACAGCCGCGAGGGTCTCGAGAGCAGACATGTCCGTGGTTCCTTCTCTTGGTGGGCCGGTGGCTGGTGGTCCACCGGACGTCTTGGGGGCAGCCGGGGTGGCTGTTTCGTCAGTGCGCTTCTTCGAGCGCCTGCGAGAGGTACGTGGCGGTCAGGACGGTGAACACGTACGCCTGGAGCGCCTGGATGAAGAGCTCGAAGACCGTGAGGACGAGCGTCATCAGGAAGGACGCCGAGGCGTAGACCGTGCCCAGGAACGTGCCGAGCATGTACCACGTGGCGATGGTGAAGATCAGGATCAGGATGTGTCCCGCGAACATGTTCGCGAAGAGTCGTACGGCCAGGGTGAAGGGGCGTACGAAGACGTTGGACACGAACTCGAGCGGCGTCAGCAGCACGTAGATCGGCTTGGGCAGGCCGCTCGGCACGCAGAGGTTGCGGATGCCGCCGACGAAGCCGTTGCTCCGGAAGGTGACCGTCATGTAGGTGACCCACACCAGGAGGGCCAGGCCGACCGGGTAGGCGATGACGGAGCTGACCGGGAACTGCGCCAGCGGGATCAGGGCCCAGAGGTTCAGCATCCACACGAAGAAGAACAGCGACACGAGGAGCGGTACGAAGGGCTCGCCCTTCTTGCCGATGACCTCGCGGGCCACGCCCTGGCGGACGAACTCGTAGAGCGCCTCGGCGACCATCTGGAACTTGCCGGGAACCACCTTGGCCTTGGCGAAGGCGGCCCAGAAGAACGCGATGATGGCGAAGGTCCCGATGATCGCCAGCAGCATCGGCTTGTTGAACTCGACGGGCCCGACCACGAAGATCGGGTCGAAGATGAACGACCACACGGAGGGGGCGGGGAAGCCGCATCCCTCGAACAGATGGCAGTCGACCTCGAACGCGAGCGTCTGGGCGTCAGCAGTCACCAAGAGCTCCTTCTGCATGGCGCATGGTTACGGCAACCTCGTTGTATCGGAGCGGCAGGCAGCCGCAGGTCGGCACCGGACTTGTCTTACGGGGGTGGTGGCGGCGGACAGGCGTGAAGCCTCGCGTCGGGGTCGACGACAGCGCTCCTGCCCTCACCCTCAGTGCCGCAGTTTGAACCGGACGATAGCAGCCCTTCGCACGGACGCTTATACCGCCCCTACTTCTCATGGGGCACCTCGGCACCCTGCGGCTGGTGCGGGGTCTCCAGGGCCGGCTCGACGTACGGGGTCCGCGCCTTCAGGCCGGCCCGCGCCTGCGCGGCGATCCAGACGACGACGGCGGCCACCAGCGTGAACGCCATGGCCTGGAGGTCGAAGGCCGTGGTGTCCCGCACGGCCATGACGAACACGAGCAGCAGCACCAGCTGCACGGAGTAGATCATGAGCCCCATGCCCTGGAAGAGCTGGGGCATCGCCTTGGCGACGTACTGGAGGGCCAGCTGCCCCGCCGCCATGAAGACCAGCACGACCAGGACGCCCAGGACGGACCCGATCGCCCCCTTCGCACCTGCGGTCACGGCGCTCACGGCAGCGGCGAGCACGCCGACGGCGGCCGTGGGCACGACCATCGGAAGAAGAGCGCGGGTGGCGCTAGAGGGCATGGCGGCGTCTCCGCTACTGGGGGGCAAGCAGGGGGTGTCGTCATGGACAGAGCCAGGCACGGCAGAAGCCGGTCGTCGGAGCCGTGGGCCTTCGCACAACGACCGCCCACTATCGCCGGGCCTCGTGAACGCTATCACAAACTATTTGGCGAGGTCTTTACCCGAAAGTGTGCCAACACTCACACATGAGAGGGATAGCGCGCGAGTGTGCATCTCGCCAGGGAGCTTTGTCTGGTAACGGGGCCATTGCGGCGGTCCGTCAACGCGGTGAACCGACTTTACCCCGCTCGGGCAGCCGCGAGCGGTGCCCCACGGCGGTCGCGCCGTTGATCCCCTCCGGCACCCGCACGGAGTCGGCGGGCTCCTCCGGGGCGGCGCCCGGCCCCTCCCGCGACGGCTCCCCCGGGACGGGCTCGCCCTCCTCGCCGGTCCGCCTGCGGCGCCGGTAGCGGGGCGGCACGAACGACTGCGCCCACAGCGGCGCGCGCGGCTGGAAGCGCGGCAGGAGCAGCAGCACCAGGCCGACCGCACTCAGCACCACGATCGGCAGGATGATCCACATGGACTCCGAGTGGACGGAGTACGTCAGGGTTCCGAAGGCGATCAGCGACGACCAGAAGTACATGATCCACACGGCCCGGCTGTGCGAGTGGCCGATCTCGAGCAGCCGGTGGTGCAGGTGCCCGCGGTCGGCGGCGAACGGCGACTGGCCGTTCCAGGTGCGCCGCACGATGGCCAGGAACAGGTCGGCCATCGGGATCGCGATGATCGTCAGCGGCAGCAGCAGCGGCATGAAGACCGGCAGCGCGGCGTGCGTCGCCTCGCGGGTGGAGCCCTCGAAGACCAGCAGTGTGTCCGGGTCCACCTGACCCGTGATGGAGATCGCCGACGCGGCCAGCACCAGGCCGATCAGCATCGACCCCGAGTCGCCCATGAAGATCCGCGCCGGGTGCATGTTGTGCGGCAGGAAGCCCAGGCACATGCCCATCAGCACGGCGGCGAACAGCGTCGCGGGCGCGGCGGCCTCGATCCCGTAGCCGAACCAGATCCGGTACGCGTACAGGAAGAACGCGGCGGCGGCGAGGCAGACCATGCCGGCGGCCAGGCCGTCGAGGCCGTCCACGAAGTTCACGGCGTTGATGGTGAGGACGACCAGCGCGACCGTGAGCAGCGTGCCCTGCCACTGGGTGAGCCCGACCGTGCCGATGCCCGGGATCGGCAGCCACAGGATCGTCAGACCCTGCACGACCATGACGCCCGCGGCGATCATCTGCGCGCCCAGCTTGATCAGCGCGTCGATCTCGAACTTGTCGTCCAGGACGCCGATCAGCCAGATCAGGGCGGCACCGGAGAGCAGCGCGCGCGGCTCGTTGGACAGCTCGAAGACGCTGTTGAGGTTGTCCAGGTGGTCCGCGACCAGCAGGCCCGCGCACAGGCCGAAGAACATGGCGATGCCGCCCAGCCGGGGCGTGGGTTCTCGGTGCACGTCACGCGCGCGGATCTCGGGCATCGCGCCCGCCGCGATGGCGAACTTCCGCACCGGCCCGGTGAGCAGATAGGTCACCGCGGCCGTGATGCAGAGCGTCAGCAGGTAATCACGCACGGGCTGCCCCACAGGAATAGCTGGCCATCTCAGCCCCACACCCTAGTCGCGCGGCCTCCATGGTGTGTGACACCCCGAGGCGGCGGACGGTTGCACACGGGCCCGGCACGATCTCGCGGACGGGCCGCGACGGGCCCGTCCGCGGGCTCCGGCGCTCCCTCGGAAGCGGCCCGATCCGGCCGCGATCCGGCCGCGATCCGGCACCGGTGCGGCCCCGGCGCGGGCGCGCGGGCGGGCGGGCGGGCGGGGCCGGCTACCCGCGCCGGTACGGGGGGAACCTTCCGGTCAGCTCCCGCACACCCGCGCGTACCGCGGCCGTACCCGTCCCGTCCCCGCCGTCCGTGCGGAGGGCGCCGGCGAGCAGCCGCGCGATCTCGGCCATCTCCTCCGCGCCCATCCCCTGGGTGGTCACCGCGGCGGTGCCGAGCCGGATGCCGCGGCCGTCCCCGTGCGGCAGGACGCAGGTCTCCACCACCATCCCGGACGCCGCCAGCCGCCCCCGCGCGGTGCGGCCGTCCAGTCCGAGCGGGGCCGGGTCGGCGGTGATCAGGTGGGTGTCCGTGCCGCCCGTGGTGACGGCGAGGCCCAGGGCCTCCAGGTGGGCGGCGAGCAGCCGGGCGTTGTCGACGACCCGGTGCGCGTACCGCCGGTACTCCGCGCCCGCCGCCTCCCCGAACGCGACCGCCTTGGCCGCGACCGTGTGCATGTGGGCGCCGCTCTGCGTGAAGGGGAACACCGCCCGGTCGATCCTCTCCGCCAGCTCGTCCCCGCACAGCACCAGGCCGCCGCGCGGGCCGCGCAGCACCTTGTGGGTCGTCGCGCACACGACGTCCGCGTACGGGACGGGGCTCGGCGCCGCTCCCCCGGCCACCAGGCCGATCGGGTGCGCGGCGTCCGCGATGAGGGCCGCGCCGGTCTCGTCGGCGATGTCGCGGAACTCGGCGTAGTCGATGTGCCGCGGGTACGAGATGGAGCCGCACACGATCGCGCGCGGGCGGTGCCGGCGGGCCAGGGCGCGCACCTGGTCGTAGGCGATGAGCCCGCTCTCCGCGTCCACGCCGTACGGGACGAAGTCGAACCAGCGGCCCGAGAAGTTCGCCGGGGAGCCGTGCGTGAGGTGGCCGCCGTGGGCGAGGCCCAGGGCGAGGACGGTGTCGCCGGGCCGCAGCAGCGCCGCGTACGCCGCGAGGACGGCGGACGAGCCGGAGTGGGCCTGGACGTTGGCGTGGTCGGCGCCGAAGAGGGCGCGGGCGCGGTCGACGGCGACGCGCTCGGCGGCGTCGGCGTACTCGCAGCCGCCGTGGTGGCGGCGGCCGGGGTAGCCCTCGGCGTACTTGTTGGCGAGCCGTGAGCCGAGCGCGGCGAGCACGGCCGGGGAGGTGAAGTTCTCGGCGGCGCTGAGCTGGAGGTCCTCGTCCTGCCGCCGGGCCTCCCCGTCGAGGATGTCGGCGATCTCAGGGTCCTGGCGGCGCAACGCGTCCGCGTCGGGCCCGTAGGCGTCCCTGTCGGGCCCGGGGGCGTCCCCGTCCGGCCCGTGTGCGTCCGGTGCGGGGGCGCCGTCGAGCGCGTCCCCGGCTCCAGCGGTGAGCGGCATCGGTGGCTCCAGGCGCTCCAGGCGGGTCCCCCGGTTCCTCCACTGTAGGGCGGAGCCGCACACCCCGCCCGCCGGCCGCCGCCCGGCCGCCCGTGCGCGGCACGCGGCTCCGGACCCGGCGGGGTGCCCTGGGGGGCGCGGAGGGACGCAGGGCCCGTACACGCGCGGGGCGGGCCGTCGGCGCGGGGCGGGCCGACCGGCTGCCAAGCGGTTCGCAGGGCGCGCCCGCGGGGGCGCGCGGGTGCCCGGTGAGCGGGGGTCGCCCGCACGGGGGACGAAGCACGCCTGCCACGGGCCCGGCCGGTGAGCGTGCGGCGGCCCCGGCCCGGAGTGCGCCCGACCGGCGGTGGGGCGGCACGGGGTGCGGCGGCACGAGCTGGGGACGGCACGGGGTGCGCGGGCAACGGGGTGCGCGGGCACGGGGTGGTGGCCGGGGCGCGCTCGGCAGGGGTCAGGACGGAGCCGGGGCGCGCTCGGGTGCGGGGGGGCGCGGCCGCGCTGGGGGACGCACGGCGCGCGGCCAAACCCGCCGGGCCGGGGCACGGGCGGGCGCGTTCCGGGCCCGGGGGGGGCCGCGGGACCGGGGACGGGCGGGCGACGGGGGGCCGGGGCAGGGCGGGGCGGGGCCCGGGGCTCAGTGGTCGGCGGGTACGCCGGTGAGGGCCGTCACGACCGGCTCCAGCGCCTGGTTGATCTCGTCGCCGACGGACCGGAAGAAGGTGATGGGGGCGCCGTACGGGTCGTTCACCTCGTCCGCCTCGGCGTTCGGCGCCAGCAGCCAGCCGCGCAGCGCCGCCGCCGCCTGCACCAGGGCGTGCGCGCGGGCCACCACGCCCTCGGCCTCCGGGTCGGGCAGCGTCGTCGGGTCTATGGCCCGTACGAGCCGGGTGAACTCCTTGAGCGTGAACGTGCGCAGCCCCGCGCTGTGCCCCATGGAGATGACCTGGGCGCGGTGGTCGCGGGTCGCGGTGAGGACCAGGTCGGCGCGGATGACGTGCTCGTCGATCAGCTCGCGGCCGACGAAGCCGCGGGCATCCGCGCCGAAGTCCGCGAGGACGGTCTCGGCGTTGGCCTCCATCGGGGCGCCCTCGTGCCCCCACGTACCGGCGCTCTCCACGATGAGGCCGCACCCCGCCGGGTCGCCGATGCGCCCGCGCAGGGCGTGCCGCGTCAGCCGCTCGGTGATCGGCGAGCGGCAGACGTTGCCGGTGCTGACGTGGAGGATGCGGAACGTGCTCGCCGTGCCTATGCCACGCCCCTCAGG
This sequence comes from Streptomyces fradiae ATCC 10745 = DSM 40063, assembly GCF_008704425.1. Classification (NCBI taxonomy): domain Bacteria; kingdom Bacillati; phylum Actinomycetota; class Actinomycetes; order Kitasatosporales; family Streptomycetaceae; genus Streptomyces; species Streptomyces fradiae. Next base: position 4,749,646 of record NZ_CP023696.1, on the reverse strand, counting down.
GGCGGTCAATTGGCCACCTCGAGGTCGGGTACGACCTTGCGCAGCTCCTCCGCGGACAGCGCGCCCGCGCGCAGCAGCACCGGCACGTCCCGCGTGACGTCGACGATCGACGACGGGACGATGCCCGGCGTGGGCCCGCCGTCCAGGTACACCGACACGGAGTCGCCGAGCATGCCCTGGGCGGCGTCGCAGTCCTCGGGCGCGGGGTGGCCGGTCAGGTTCGCCGAGGACACGGCCATGGGGCCGACCTCCGTCAGCAGCTCGATCGCCACCGGGTGCAGCGGCATGCGGATCGCGACCGTGCCGCGCGTGTCGCCCAGGTCCCACTGGAGCGACGGCTGGTGCCTGGCGACCAGCGTCAGGGCGCCCGGCCAGAAGGCGTCCACGAGCTCCCACGCCTTCTCGGAGAAGTCGGTGACCAGTCCGTGCAGGGTGTTGGGCGAGCCGATGAGGACGGGGGTCGGCATGTTGCGGCCGCGGCCCTTGGCGTCCAGCAGGTCGGCGACGGCCTCCGGGCTGAAGGCGTCGGCGCCGATGCCGTAGACGGTGTCCGTCGGCAGCACGACGAGCTCGCCGCGGCGGACGGCGGACGCGGCCTCGCGCAGGCCCGTCGAGCGGTCGGTCGCGTCGTTGCAGTCGTATCGCCGTGCCATCAGCGGGCCCTCCCAGTTTCGGTCACTCGGTTCGCCTCGGGGACGCTGCGGGCACCGCCGCCCTTCGGCTGGGTCGTCACGGGCGCCTGCGGCGCCGTCCGGTGTCCCCGTGCGGGGACCGCGCTCCCGTTTCGCTCGGTCACGGCGTCGCCTTGCGCGCGGTCGCGAAGCGGGGGCGGTTGTTCAGGTCGGGGTGGTCGGCGGCGTCCGTCCAGCCGGCCTCCTCGTTGAAGATCCACGGCACCTGGCCGCCCTGCGTGTCCGCGTGCTCGACGACGACGAGGCCGCCGGGGCGCAGGAGCCGGTGCGCGGTGCGCTCGATGCCGCGGATCACGTCGAGGCCGTCCTCGCCGGAGAACAGCGCCATCTCGGGGTCGTGGTCGCGCGCCTCGGGCGCCACGTACTCCCACTCGGTGAGCGGGATGTACGGCGGGTTGCTGATCACCAGGTCGACCTGGCCGTCCAGCTCGGGCAGGGCCGTCAGGGCGTCGCCGTGGTGGACGGTGACCCTGGTGCCCTCGGCGTTGCGCCGGGTCCACACGAGGGCGTCCTCGGAGAGCTCCACGGCGTGCACGCGGGAGCGCGGCACCTCCTGGGCCATGGCGAGCGCGATGGCGCCGGAGCCGGAGCACAGGTCGACGATGAGCGGCTCGACCACGTCCATGGCGCGCACGGCGTCTATGGCCCAGCCGACGACCGACTCGGTCTCCGGGCGCGGGACGAAGACGCCGGGGCCGACCTGGAGCTCCAGGTAGCGGAAGAACGCCCGGCCGGTGATGTGCTGGAGCGGCTCACGGGCCTCGCGGCGGGCGACGGCCTCCCAGTAGCGGGCGTCGAAGTCGGCGTCCTTGACGAGGTGCAGCTCGCCGCGCTTCACGCCGTGCACGAACGCGGCGAGCTCCTCCGCGTCGAAGCGCGGCGACGGCACGCCGGCGTCGGCCAGGCGCTGCGTGGCCTGGGCGACTTCCGCCAGCAGCAGGCTGCGGGGGCTCGGGGTTCTCCCCCCGGGATTCTGCTGCACGTGGTCCTCCGGGCTGCTGGTCGTACGGGGCGGGTCGGGGGTCGCGGTCACCGGGACGGGGCCGCTGGGCGGGTACGGCGGCCGGGCGCGGAACCGAGGCTACCGGGCCCGCCGGGTGGCCGGGGCCGGGCGCGGGGCCCGGCGGGGCCGGGTACGGGCCCTCAAGCCGGGTACGGGGACCGGCTCACGCGGCGGAGAGCTTCGCCGCCGCGTCGGCGTCGACGCACGCCTGGATCACGGAGTCGAGGTCCCCGTCCAGCACCTGGTCCAGGTTGTACGCCTTGAACCCCACCCGGTGGTCCGAGATGCGGTTCTCGGGGTAGTTGTACGTGCGGATCTTCTCCGACCGGTCGACCGTGCGCACCTGGCTGCGGCGGGCGTCCGCGGCGCTGCGCTCGGCCTCCTCCTGGGCGATGGCCAGCAGCCGGGAGCGGAGGATGCGCAGGGCCTGCTCCTTGTTCTGGAGCTGGCTCTTCTCGTTCTGGCAGGAGGCGACGACGCCGGTCGGCAGGTGCGTGATGCGGACGGCGGAGTCGGTCGTGTTGACGGACTGGCCGCCGGGGCCGGAGGAGCGGTAGACGTCGATCCGCAGGTCGTTGGGGTTGATCTCGACGTCGATCTCCTCGGCCTCGGGCGTGACGAGGACGCCGGCGGCGGAGGTGTGGATGCGGCCCTGCGACTCGGTGGCGGGCACGCGCTGCACGCGGTGCACCCCGCCCTCGTACTTCAGGCGGGCCCAGACGCCCTGGCCGGGCTCGGTGGCGCCGTTGCCGCCCTTGGTCTTCACGGCGACCTGGACGTCCTTGTAGCCGCCCAGCTCGGACTCGGTGGCGTCGATGATCTCGGTCTTCCAGCCGACCCGCTCGGCGTACCGCAGGTACATCCGCAGCAGGTCGCCGGCGAAGAGGGCGGACTCGTCGCCGCCCGCGCCCGCCTTGATCTCCAGGATGACGTCCTTGTCGTCGCTGGGGTCGCGCGGGACGAGGAGCAGCCGCAGCCGGTCGGTGAGCTCCTCGCGCTGCTTCTCCAGCACCTTGACCTCGGCGGCGAAGTCGGGGTCGTCGGCGGCGAACTCGCGGGCCGTCTCGATGTCGTCGCCGGTCTGCTTCCAGGAGCGGTACGTGCCGACGATCGGGGTCAGCTCGGCGTAGCGCTTGTTCAGCTTGCGCGCGTTGGCCTGGTCGGCGTGGACCGAAGGGTCGGCGAGCTTCTTCTCGAGGTCGGCGTGCTCGCCGACCAGTTCCTCGACCGCCTCGAACATCGGGGGCTCCTGGAGTGGGGTGTAGATGAGGGGCTGCGGGAGGGCGGGGCGCCCTGGGGGGCGACCCCGGACCCCCGACCAAAAAGCCGGTCCCGGCCGTCCGAGGGACGGCCGGAGACCGGCGGTACGGCTCGCTACTTCTTCGAGCCGGCAGCCTTGCCGAAGCGGGCCTCGAAGCGGGCCACACGGCCACCGGTGTCGAGGATCTTCTGCTTGCCCGTGTAGAACGGGTGGCACTCGGAGCAGACCTCGGCACGGATGGTGCCGGCCTCGATCGTGCTGCGGGTGGTGAACGACGCACCGCAGGTGCAGCTGACCTGGGTCTCGACGTACTCGGGGTGGATGTCGCGCTTCAAGGTGTCTCCTAGTTTCGGGAGGGCTCCGGGTCGCGTCGGCGGGATGCGGGCGCGTGAACCGGGGCCGACGTACCAGTCTGCCAGGACCGGCCGTATCTCCCAAAACCGGGGTGGGGCGCCGGGTATTCCACCGGGGGCGGGGCGGGGCGGGGCGAGGCGGGCGGGACGGGGCGGGCGGGGCGGAGGCGCGGGTCAGCGCACGACGTCCGCCGCGGCGCCGGTGGCGGTGTCGCGGGTCGCGGAGGCCGGGACGGGCAGGTCCGACAGCAGCGCCTGCCACACCTGCCCGGCCTGGGCCTCGACGGGGACGACCCGGTTGGGGTCGACCGTGTCGTACCGGACGGGCAGCGTGATCATGTGGATGTCGTCCGCGCCGAGACCGGACAGGCCCCCGGCGAGGTCGGCGAGCTCCTTGACGCCGTCCAGCTCCGAGTCGGTGGTGACGGCCTTGGTGGCCGTGTCGGCGAGGCCCCACAGCTTCTGCGGGCTGGTGAAGACGCCGACCTTCCCGACCTGCTCGACGAGCGCCTTGACGAAGGCCTGCTGGAGCTGGATGCGGCCGAGGTCGCTCTGGTCGCCGACGCCCTTGCGGGTGCGGACCAGGCCGAGGGCCTGCTCCCCGTCGAGCTGGTGGGTGCCCGGGTCGAGGTCGAGGTGGCTGCTGCCGTCCTTGATCGGGCGCGTGGTGGTGACCTGGACGCCGCCCAGCGCGTCGATGATCTCCTTGAAGCCGGTGAAGTCGACCTCGACGTAGTGGTCCATGCGGACCCCGGACATCTGCTCGACGGTCTTCACGGCGCAGGCGGGTCCGCCGACCTCGTAGGCGGTGTTGAACATCGCCCGGTACGCGGCCGGTTCGCTCGTGCCGTCGCGGCGGGCGCACTCGGGGCGGGTGACCAGCGTGTCGCGCGGGATGGAGACGACGCTCGCCTTCTTCCGGCCCTCGTGGACGTGGACCACCATCGCGGTGTCGGAGCGGGCCGCGCCCTCGTCGCGGCCGTAGGCGCCGTTCGCGCCCGAGCGGGAGTCGGAGCCGAGGACGAGGATGTCGAGGGAGCCGTCCTCGATGTCCTGGGGCCGGTCGTCGCCGAGCTGGGTGTTGATGTCGACGCTGCGGATGTTGCCGTCGATCTTCAGGTACGCGACCGCTCCGCCGCCCGCGCCGAGGACCAGCAGCGCCGCGACCGACCAGGCCGCGATCACCAGGCCGCGTCTGGCGGGGGCGGGCCTGTCCCGGTCCCGGCCCTCCCCGGAGCCGGATATGCCGTCCGTGTCCCGCTCGCCCTGCTCGCCCTGCTCGCCCATGGTGTCCTCGATCCCCTCGACCCGTGTCCCCACCGGGTTTCCCCGGCGGCACCCGATCAGACAGCGGACACGGGGAAAGGGTTGCACCGGCCGCCCGGACCGTCCCGGGGCCCGCCCCGCCCACGCGACGCGCGGGTCGCGGCCCGGTCGTGGCCGTGCCCGGCGCGCGGGGGCGGCGGGCATGGCCGTGCCCGCCGTGCGGGGCGCACGGCGGGCACAGGAAGGGGGGCGGAGTACCGCTCCTCCGTCGGCGACTCCGGTCAGCCGAGCACGTTGAACGCGTTCCAGCCGGAGCCGATCTTCACGCGGGGCACGAACGGCGCCGCGGAGGAGCCGCGGCCCTGGTACAGCCACAGCACACCGGCCGAGTCGCGGGCCAGCAGGTCGGCCTTGCCGTCACCGCTGATGTCGCCGGTGGCGGCGTACGCGGTGAAGTTCCAGCCGCTCTTGCCGGCCAGGACGCGGTTGGTGAACGTCGCCGTGGCGGTGCCCCGGCCCGGGTACACCCACAGGCGCCCCGCCGTGTCGCGGGCCAGCATGTCGGGCTTGCCGTCGCCGGTGTAGTCGCCCTTGCCGGAGACGGTCATGACGCCCCAGCCGGAGCCGACGCTGACGCGCGAGCCGAAGGTGCCGTTGCCGCGGCCCGGGTACAGCCACAGGTAGCCGCTCTTGTCCTGCGCGAGCAGGTCGGGCAGCGCGTCGCCGGTCATGTCGCCGGGGACCACGATGTTCTTCATGGCGCCCCAGCCGGAGCCGACGCTGGTCGCCTGGTCGGTGTACGGGCGGAACCACTGCAGGGTGCCACCGGTCGTACGGCGGAGGTAGTCGGGGTAGCCGTCCCGGTCGAGGTCGGTCTGGCGGACCAGGTCGAAGCCGCTCCAGTCGCCCTGGTACACCCGGCCGCCCAGCCCGGTCCCGCGGGAGTAGTACTCCCAGGCGTCGCCGGCGGACGTGCGGGCGAAGAGGTCCGCGCGGCCGTCGAAGTCGAGGTCGGTGTCGTCGATCCGCGCGTTGACCTGGCCGACGTACGTGCCGGTCTTCGCGTAGACGCCGTACGCGCCCTTCTCGACGCAGTCCTGGACGCCCCAGGACACCACACCGGCGACCCGGCCGCCGACGACGAGCGGGCCGCCCGAGTCGCCGTTGCACGGGCTGACCGTGCCCGCGTCCTGGCCGCTGGCCGGGTTGCCGGCGCAGGTCATCTGGCCCGGGACGAAGTCGCCCTGGAAGTAGGCCGAGCAGGTGGCGTCGTCCCGCATCGGGACCACGGCCTTCTGCAGCGTCTGCGCGCCGTCCTGGTGGGTGGAGCTGGTGCGGCCCCAGCCGTAGACGGTGGCGGGGGTGCCCGGCTTGTACGAGACCGTGTCGCCGCTCTGGGTGAGCTGGAGGGTCTTGTACGGCATCGGGTCGAACAGCGTGAGGACGGCGAGGTCACCGCCCGTCAGCGTGGCGTCGTCGTACGTCGGGCTCAGCCACTGGCGGTAGATGCCCGTGGCGCGGCCGCCGTGCAGGTCCGCGCCGCTGTCGGTCACGGTCGGCATCTGGTTGGTGCCGGCGACGACCGCGCCGTTGTCGGCCCAGTTCAGCCCGTACACGCAGTGCGCGGCGGTGAGGACCTTGTTCGGGGCGACGAGCGAGCCGCCGCAGAAGTAGCCCTCGTCGTCCGCCTCGTCGGCGGTGCCCTTGTCGTCGTAGTAGTGCAGCTGCACCATCCACGGCGCCTCGGTGATGGTGGCGGGCGTGCCGCCGATGATGTACGACTCCTTGGCGCCGGAGCCGGCCGGCTCGCCGGCCTCCTGCTCGCGCGCCGGGCTGGTGTCGGCCTCGCCGTCGTTGACGTCGGCGACCGAGCCCCGGACCCGCTCCAGCAGGTCCGCCTTGGACGGGGCCTGCACCTCGCCCGCGCCCTGCTTCGCCGGGGCCGGGACCCCGTCCGCGGCCTGCGCGGGCACGGCGGCGCCGAGCATCGCACCGCTCAGGGCGAGTGCGGCGGCGGCCGCGGGGAGGACGGTACGCGCCCTCCACTGGGCAGATGTCACTCAAGACTCCTCTCGCTGTGGAGCGGGGAGGAGCCGGGCCACCGGAACGCTTCGGGCGGGGCGGACGCACTCGGCGCGGCCCACGACGCAACGGCGCGGAGCGGCCCGGTGTTTCAGGGCGCGGCTCCGCTGACTCGGTGGGCGTATTCGCAAGTACGTTCCCCCCCCCACTACGACGCGCTGATCGTACAACGCGAGAACCGCCCCCGGTCACCGAGGTGGTGGCCGGGGGCGGTCCGTGCGCCGCGGGGGCGCCGCGAAGGCGTCAGTCGTTGCCGTTGCCGGACGACGGGGTCGTCTTCTGGATCTGGAGCAGGAACTCGGCGTTCGACTTCGTCTGCTTCATCTTGTCGAGCAGCAGCTCGATCGCCTGCTGCTGGTCGAGCGCGTGCAGCACCCGGCGCAGCTTCCAGACGATGGCGAGCTCCTCGCTGCCCAGCAGGATCTCCTCCTTGCGGGTGCCGGACGCGTCGACGTCCACCGCGGGGAAGATGCGCTTGTCGGCGAGCTTCCGGTCGAGCTTGAGCTCCATGTTGCCGGTGCCCTTGAACTCCTCGAAGATCACCTCGTCCATGCGCGAGCCGGTGTCGACCAGCGCGGTGGCCAGGATGGTCAGCGAGCCGCCGTCCTCGATGTTGCGCGCGGCACCGAAGAAGCGCTTCGGCGGGTAGAGCGCGGTCGAGTCGACACCACCGGACAGGATGCGGCCGGAGGCGGGCGCCGCGAGGTTGTACGCGCGGCCCAGGCGGGTGATCGAGTCGAGCAGGACGACCACGTCGTGGCCCAGCTCCACCAGGCGCTTGGCGCGCTCGATGGCCAGCTCGGCGACGGTGGTGTGGTCCTCGGCGGGCCGGTCGAAGGTCGAGGAGATGACCTCGCCCTTCACCGACCGCTGCATGTCGGTGACCTCCTCCGGACGCTCGTCGACGAGGACGACCATCAGGTGGCACTCGGGGTTGTTGTGGGTGATCGCGTTGGCGACCGCCTGCATGATCATGGTCTTGCCGGTCTTCGGCGGGGCCACGATCAGACCGCGCTGGCCCTTGCCGATCGGCGACACGAGGTCGATGATCCGCGTGGTCAGCACGCCCGGGTCGGTCTCCAGGCGGAGCCGGTCCTGCGGGTAGAGCGGGGTCAGCTTGTTGAACTCGGGGCGGCCGCGGCCGGAGTCGGCGGCCATGCCGTTGGCCGAGTCCAGGCGGACGAGCGCGTTGAACTTCTCGCGGCGCTCGCCCTCCTTCGGCTGGCGCACGGCGCCCGTGATGTGGTCGCCCTTGCGCAGCCCGTACTTGCGAACCTGCGCCAGCGACACGTACACGTCGTTCGGGCCGGGCAGGTAGCCGGAGGTCCGGATGAACGCGTAGTTGTCGAGGATGTCGAGGATGCCCGCGACGGGGATCAGGACGTCGTCCTCGGAGACCTGCACCTCGCCGCCGCCGGCGAAGTCCTCGCGCCCGCGGCGACCGCGGCGGTCGCGGTAGCGGCCGCGACGGCCCCGGCGGCCGCCGGCCTCGTCGTCGTAGTCGTCCTGCGGGCCCGCCTGGCCCTGCGGGGCGCCCTGGCGCTGCTGGCGCTGGCCGCCGCCCTGCTGGTCGTCGCCCTTGCCGCGGTCGCGGCGGTCCCGCTGGCGGTCGCCCCGCTCACCGCGGTCGCGCTCGCGGCGCTCGCGGCGGTCCCGGCGGGCGGCCTCGGCGCCGTCGGCGCCGGATTCGGCCGTACGGGTCTCCTGGCCCTCGGGGCGGGCCTCCGTGCGCACGTCGGTACGGACGTCCGTGCGGGCCTCGGCCTCCACGGCGGGGCTGCCGGCCGCGGCGGTGGCGCGGCGGCGGCGGCGCTCGCCGGCGGCCTCCTCGCCCGTCTCCAGGGCGGTGGCGCCCTTCGGCGACGGCTGGCCGGGGATCTCGATCTGCGCCTGCGCGGCGGTCTTCTCGCCGCGCGCGGCGTCGCCCTTGTCGGCCTTCTCCGCCTTGGCGGGCTTCTCGGCCCGCTCGGCCTTCGCCGCCGTGGCGGCGCCGGCGTCGGCGGCCTCGGCGGTCTTGCCGTCGGCCTCGCCGCCGGTGCGGGCGCGGGACGTGGCGCGGCGCTTGGGCTTGGTCTCGGTGGCGGTGGCGTCGGCGGACTTCGGCGCCGCCCCGCCGCCGGCCTGCGCTTCCTTGATGACCTCGATCAGCTGGCTCTTGCGCATGCGCGCGGTGCCCCTGATGCCGAGGCCGGACGCGACCTGCTGCAGCTCGGCCAGGACCATGCCCTCGAGGCCGGTGCCGGAGCGGCGGCGCCGTGAGGTGGTGCCAGTGGCAGCACCTGCGGCGGGCGCGGTGGTGTCGACAGTCTTGTCGGCAGTCACGCCCATCAGATCGGTGGTGTCGCTCACGAAGGGTCCTTCCCTGGAGCGGACGTCGGCCTTCTGGCTCGGCGACCGGTTGTGCTGTCCGGCCTCGGCCCTGATGGGGGTCCGTGCCGGGGCGGTGGTTCCGCCGGGATTCTCGGCGGCGGAAGAGATAACGTGCGTGGGTCCGGCCCGAGGCCCCCTGCTCGGCCCTCTCGCGGGAAAAGCGAGGGGAGACGCGCGCCGGTTCCGGAGCGTGCTCGAAACTGCTCAGGCAGGCTGCTCAGGCAGTTGGGGAGGCTCCCGGAAGAATGGTGGTCCCTGACGGGGACACGCAGCACCGCGCCACAAAGACGTCGGGTGCAGACTTGAGGTTAACACTACCGGCTCCAACAAACATTCCCCCTCTCCCACACCGGCAATCCGTGTATCCGGCGATCCGTCCGTACGGCGCCCGTTTCCGGCGCCGGTCCGGCCCGTCCGTCCGGCATTCCGCGCGTCCGCGGTCCGCGCCGTGGCGGGTCCGGCCGTCCGGCCGTCCGGCCCTGCTACGGGGCGAGCGGCAGCACGCTCGCCCCCGCGGTGTCGAGGGCGAGCCGGTTGGCCGCCCAGCCCTCTCCCGCCAGCAGCGCGACCTTGTCCGCCGCGCCGTCCTCGGCCAGCGCGAGCACCGTCGGGCCCGCGCCGGAGATGACCGCGGGGATGCCGTCCGCCCGCAGCCGGTTCACCAGGGCGATGCTCTCGGGCATCGCGGGAGCCCGGTACTCCTGGTGGAGCCGGTCCTCGGTGGCGGCCAGCAGCAGCTCGGGGCGCCTGGTCAGGGCCTCGACGAGCAGCGCGGCGCGGCCGGCGTTGGCGGCGGCGTCCACATGGGGGACGGTACGGGGCAGCAGGCCGCGGGCCGTCTCGGTCAGGACCGGGTTCGCCGGGACGAAAACCACCGGAACGATGGAACCGCTGGGGTCCATCCTGATGGCGCGGGCCGCTCCGGACTCGGTCCAGGCGAGGGTGAAGCCGCCGAACAGGCAGGCGGCGACGTTGTCGGGGTGGCCCTCGATCTCGGTCGCGAGCTCCAGCAGCGCGGCGTCGTCGAGCCGGCTGTCGCCGCCTATGGTCACGGCGCGGGCGGCGACGATGCCGGCGCAGATGGCGGCGGAGGAGGAGCCGAGGCCCCGGCCGTGCGGGATGCGGTTGGCGCAGACCACCTCAAGGCCGCGGGGCTGCCCGCCGAGCAGGTCGAACGCGGTGCGCAGGGAGCGTACGAGGAGGTGGCTCTCGTCGCGCGGCAGCGTGTCGGCGCCCTCGCCGGCGATGTCGATGTGCAGCCCGGAGTCGGCGACCCTGACGACGACGTCGTCGTAGAGCCCCAGCGCCAGGCCGAAGGCGTCGAAGCCCGGGCCGAGGTTGGCGCTGGTGGCGGGGACGCGCACTCGTACGGCGGCGGCGCGGAACGCGGGACCGGCCATCGCTCGTTGACTCTCCTTGATCTGAACCTGCGGGGGTGACCTGCGGGGTGGGGATGGGCGGGGGACTGCGAGGGCTCGGCGTCAGACGTACGGGGGACCCTGGGCCGTGTGGGCGGTCACCAACGGCGTCGTCTCCCGCGGCATATGCGGCGGGGTGGGTTCGGTACAGCCTATCGAAGGAAGGTTCAGCCGCGACATAGGGCGCACGGGAGGCGCACGATGCGTGTCGCACGCACGTCCGTGCTTCCCGGTGCCGCGCGGCCTCCCCGCGCCCGCGCACCCGGCGCTGGCGGGCCCGAAGGGGTCCGCGTACGCCCGGTGCGGGGCGGTGCCGGCCCGGTGCGGGGCGGCGGTACGGGGCGGCGGTACGGCTCCGGGCCGGGCACCCGTCCCGGGGAGCCACCCGGTCCGGTACGGGCGGGGTGCGGGCCCGTCACCGGCCCGCGCGGACCCCGGTGCCGTCCGGCCCCGGTGCCGTCCGGCCCCGGCCGTGCCGGGTCCGCGGGGCCTGGCGGTACGGGGTCGGCGGGCCCGCCGGTGCGGGGGGCGGCCTGCGGGGCCGGACCACCGCACCGGAGGCCGGAGCCCTGCCCACCGGAAGCATCGGGCACCGAGGTGCCGTACGCCCGGGGCCGTACGCCCGGGGCGCCCGCGCCCCGGCGCCGTGCACCGGGGCGCGGGCGACGGGGGGTCAGGCCAGACCTAGGCGCTCCGCCGCCGCGGCGGCGTCGACGGGCACGGTGACCGGCTGCGGGGCCCCGGCGACCGCCCAGTCGGGGTCCTTGAGGCCGTTGCCGGTGACCGTGCAGACGATGGTCTGCCCCGGATCGACCTTGCCCTGCTCGGCGGCCTTCAGCAGGCCCGCGACCGACGCGGCCGACGCGGGCTCCACGAAGACGCCCTCCTGCGCGGCCAACAGCCGGTAGGCGCGCAGGATCTCACGGTCCGTCACCTCGTCGATGAGGCCGCCCGACTCGTCGCGCGCGGCCAGGGCGTAACTCCAGGAGGCCGGGTTGCCGATGCGGATCGCGGTGGCGATGGTCGACGGGTCCTTGACGACCTCGCCGCGCACGAGCGGCGCGGAGCCGGACGCCTGGAAGCCCCACATGCGCGGGGTGCGCGAGGCCATGCCGTCCGCGGCGTACTCGGTGTACCCCTTCCAGTACGCCGTGATGTTCCCGGCGTTGCCGACGGGCAGCACGTGGATGTCGGGGGCGTCGCCGAGCATGTCGACGATCTCGAACGCGGCGGTCTTCTGGCCCTCGATGCGGACCGGGTTGACCGAGTTGACCAGCGCGACCGGGTAGTTGTCGGAGAGCGAGCGGGCCAGCGTCAGGCAGTCGTCGAAGTTGCCGTCGACCTGGAGGATCCGCGCGCCGTGGACGAGCGCCTGGCCCATCTTGCCGAGCGCGATCTTGCCCTGCGGGACGAGGACCGCGCAGACCATCCCCGCGCGCACCGCGTACGCGGCGGCGGACGCCGAGGTGTTGCCGGTGGAGGCGCAGATGACCGCCTTGGCGCCCTCCTCCTTGGCGCGGGTGATCGCCATGGTCATGCCGCGGTCCTTGAACGAACCGGTGGGGTTGGCGCCCTCGACCTTCAGGTGCACCTCGCATCCGGTGCGCTCGGAGAGGACCTGCGCGGGGACGAGGGGCGTACCACCCTCACGGAGCGTGACGACCGGCGTCGCGTCCGTGACCGGAAGGCGGTCCCGGTACTCCTCGATGATGCCGCGCCACTGGTGGGTGCCCTTGCTGGTCATGGGTCCTCTACTCCCCTTCAACACGCATGATGCTGGCGACACCGCGCACGGTGTCGAGCTGGCGCAGAGCCTCGACGGTCCCGGAGAGGGCGGCGTCGGGCGCGCGGTGGGTGACGACGACGAGGCTCGCCTCCCCGCCCTCCCGACGCCCGCCGCCCTCGGCGGAGGCGCCTTCGGTGCCGCTGTGGACGTCCCGGCCCTGCTGGCGGACGGTGTCGATCGACACGCCGTGCTCGGCGAAGACCGTCGCGACCTGGGCGAGCACGCCCGGCTTGTCGGCCACGTCGAGGCTGATGTGGTACCGCGTCACCACGTCGCCCATGGGGCTCACGGGCAGCTGGGTGTACGCGGAGTCGCCGGGGCCCGTCGCATCGTTGAGGCGGTTGCGGCAGACGGCGACCAGGTCGCCGAGTACGGCCGACGCGGTCGGCGAGCCGCCGGCGCCCGGACCGTAGAACATGAGCTGCCCGGCCGCCTCGGACTCGACGAACACGGCGTTGTAGGCGCCGCGCACGGAGGCCAGGGGGTGGCTGAGCGGGATCATCGCGGGGTGCACGCGCGCGGTGACGGACCCGCCGTCGGCGGCCCGCTCGCAGATCGCCAGGAGCTTGATGGTGCAGCCCATGCGCTTGGCGGAGGCGAAGTCGGCGGCGGTGACCTCGGTCATGCCCTCGCGGTACACGTCGTCGAGGCGCACACGGGTGTGGAAGGCGATCCCGGCGAGGATCGCGGCCTTCGCCGCGGCGTCGAAGCCCTCCACGTCGGCGGTCGGGTCGGCCTCCGCGTAACCGAGGGCGGTCGCCTCGTCCAGCGCCTCGGAGTAGCCGGCGCCGGAGGTGTCCATCTTGTCGAGGATGAAGTTGGTGGTGCCGTTGACGATGCCGAGGACGCGGTTGACCTTGTCGCCGGCGAGGGACTCGCGCAGCGGCCGGATGAGCGGGATCGCACCGGCGACGGCGGCCTCGTAGTACAGGTCCCGGCCGTGCTCCTGGGCGGCGGCGTGCAGCGCCGCGCCGTCCTGGGCGAGGAGCGCCTTGTTGGCGGAGACGACGGAGGCGCCGTGCTCGAAGGCGGTGGTGATCAGGGTGCGGGCGGGTTCGACGCCGCCGATGACCTCGATCACCACGTCGATGTCGCCGCGTTTCACCAGCGCCGTGGCGTCGGTGGTGATCAGCTCCGGGTCGATGCCCTCGCGGACCTTGGAGGGCCGGCGGACGGCGACGCCGGCGAGCTCGACCGGGGCGCCGATGCGCGCGGCGAGGTCGTCGGCGTGCGTCGTCATGATGCGCGCCACCTCTGAGCCGACCACACCACAGCCCAGCAGCGCCACCTTCAGCGGACGCGTACGCATCATCCGACCTCGTTTCCTGTCATTCCGCGTATCTCTACGGTGGTCCAGTCTCACTCACCGGACGGGAGTTTCTGTCCTCCCGTCCGGATCCTGAGACATCTATTTCGTCACCCGACATCGAGACGCAGGAGATCTTCCTCCGTCTCGCGCCGGACGATCACCCGCGCCGCACCGTCGGCGACGGCCACGACGGGCGGGCGGAGCACATGGTTGTAGTTGCTGGCCATGGAACGGCAGTACGCGCCGGTCGCGGGCACGGCGATCAGGTCGCCCGGCGCGAGGTCGGCGGGGAGGAAGGCGTCCCGTACGACGATGTCGCCACTCTCACAGTGCTTGCCGACGACCCGGCACAGCATCGGCTCGGCGTCGGAGGCGCGGGAGACGAGGGCGACGCTGTACTCGGCGTCGTACAGCGCGGTGCGGATGTTGTCCGACATGCCGCCGTCGACGGAGACGTACGTACGCAGCCCCTCCAGCGGCTTGACCGTGCCGACCTCGTACACGGTGAACGCCGTCGGGCCCACGACGGCGCGGCCCGGCTCGACGGAGATGCGCGGCGTGGCGAGCCCGGCGGCCTCGCACTCGCGGCGCACGATCTCGCCGAGCGCCTTGGCGATCTCGTGCGGCTCGCGCGGGTCGTCGTCGGAGGTGTACGCGATGCCGAGGCCGCCGCCGAGGTCGATCTCGGGCAGCTCGATCCCGTGCTCGTCGCGGATCTCGGCGAGGAGGGACACCACGCGGCGGGCGGCGACCTCGAAGCCGGCCATGTCGAAGATCTGCGACCCGATGTGGCTGTGGATGCCGACCAGTTCGAGCCCGTCGAGGCGCAGCGCGCGGCGCACGGCCTCGGCGGCCTGGCCGCCGGCGAGCGCGAGCCCGAACTTCTGGTCCTCGTGCGCGGTGGCGATGAACTCGTGGGTGTGCGCCTCGACTCCGACCGTCACGCGGATCTGCACGCGCTGCCGCCGGCCGAGGGACTGCGCGGTGTGCGCGACGCGCGCGATCTCCTGGAACGAGTCGACGACGATCCGCCCGACACCGGCCTCGACGGCCCGCCGGATCTCGGCCTGGCTCTTGTTGTTGCCGTGGAAGGCGATCCGCTCGGCGGGCATGCCGGCGGAGAGCGCGGTGGCGAGTTCGCCGCCGGTGCAGACGTCGAGGTTGAGCCCCTCCTCGTGCAGCCAGCGCACGACGGCGCGGGAGAGGAACGCCTTGCCGGCGTAGAAGACGTCGGCGTCCGCGCCGAAGGCGTCGGCCCAGGCGCGGCAGCGGGCCCGGAAGTCGGCCTCGTCCAGGATGTACGCGGGCGTGCCGAACTCCTCGGCGAGCGCCGTGACGGGGATGCCCGCCACGGTCAGGACGCCGTCGTCGCCGCGCCGCACGGTGCGGGACCACACCTTCGGGTCGAGGTGGTTGAGGTCGGCGGGCGGCGCGCTGTAGTGGCCCTCGGGCAGGACGTCGGCGTGGCGGGGCCCGGCGGGGTGTGCGGAACGGCTCATCTCTCACTCACTGCTGTCAGAGGCGGGTGGGGGCGCTGACGCCGAGCAGGGACAGGCCGCCGGCCAGCACCGTCCCGGCGGCTTCGGCGAGGGCGAGCCGGGAGCGGTGGGCGGCCGAGGGTTTCTCGTCACCGAGGGGCAGCACGGTGTGCTGGAACCCGAGGAACGCGTCGGCGAGGACCTCCAGGTGCCGCGCGAGCCGGTCCGGCGCGTGCTGCCGGGCGGCGGCGAGGAGCACGGCGGGGTGGTCGCCGAGCGCGGCGAGGAGCTCGGCGGCGCCGGGGTGCGCGTCGTGCGGGCCGTCCTCGTACGCGGCGCTGAAGCCCAGGTCGGCGGCGTTGCGCAGGAGGGCGGCGGAGCGGGCGTGGGCGTACTGGACGGTGAAGAGGCCGTTGCCGCTCTCCGTCTGGCGCAGCAGGGGCGCCGCGTCGAGGACCCGGTCGTGCGGGGCGGGCCGGAGCAGCGCCCACTGGCGGACGTCGGGGGGAAGGGCGGCGAGGTCGTAGTGCGGGGGGCGGGCGTGGAGGCGGACGCCGGGGTGGGCGCCGCGGCTGGCACGGGGGCGGGCGCCGCGGCTGGCGCCGTGGGTGCCGGGGCTGGCGCCGTGGGTGCCGGGGCTACCGCCGGGGGTGCCGGGGCTACCGCCGGGGCTGGCGAGGCGCGGGCCGTCGCCATGCCCGAGGTCACCCGCGCCACCCCGCTGACCGTCTCCGCCACCCTCATCGACACGGGCGGGGGCGCCCTGGGAGCGCAGCAGGGCGGCGACGGCAGCGGTCAGGGCCCGGACGCGCGGGCCGGCGCCTTCCGCGACCCGGAAGTGGACCCGGTCCTCGGGCAGGCCGGCGAGGGCGTCCCCGTATCCGTACCGCAGGCCCTCCCGGCGGACCCGCTCGACGAGGAGCCGCCCGACGCCGGCGCGGGCGTCGGGGCGGAGGGTGAGGTTGAGGAAGCCGGGCCCGGTGATGTCGACGCGGGCGATGCCGGGTACGTCGAGGAGCCGCCGGCGCAGCACCTCGGCGACCTCGCGGGGCGGCAGGCCCGAGGGGCGGGCGAGCTGGAGGGCGGCGTTGGTGGCCCAGTCGCCGAGGCCGCCGGGGCGGGGCCGCTCGACGGTGAGGCGGCCGGGCAGCTCGCGTACGGCCAGGTCCCCGTCGCCGACGGCGCGCCGGACGGCGTGCGCGACGGTGAGCGAGAGGTCGGCGGGGGTCACGGGACAAGCGTAGGCGAGGGGAGGGGAGGGGACGCGACCCGGTTTCACCATCCGGTCACCCGATCCCCGAGCGCACCTGCCGACCCCCGAGCGCACCCGCTCATCCGAGGCTGGTTCCCGCTCTCCCGTCGCCGGTCCTCTCACCGGTCCTCTCCCCCGCGACCCGGTCGCCGCCCGAAGACAGAAGCAGCCCCCTCACCATCTGCACGAGACGGGCGGGCTCGAAGGGCTTGGAGAGGAAGGCGTCGACACCGGCCTCCAGCCCACTCGCCACCTCCGCCTCGTCGCAGGCACTGATGATCGCGACGGGCAGGTGCCGGGTCCGCTCGTCGGCCCGCAGCCGGGCGGCGGTGCTCAGCCCGTCCAGGCGGGGCATGACCATGTCGAGGGTGACCATGTCGGGCCGGCACTGATGGACGACTTCCAGACACTCGGCACCGTCGGCCGCGGTCACCACCTCGAAGCCCTCGAGCTCCAGGTTGACCCTGATCAGCTGCCGGATGACCCGGTTGTCGTCCACAACCAGCACCCGACCGGAGACGCCTGACACAACTCGAGAGTAGGTCCCGCCCACCCCCCGCGTCCGGCTTTTCGCCACTTCCACCCCGCGCGGGCGACCCGCCACCACCTCGCCACCGGAAATACCTGTTCACAGGCACCCTCCGAGAGCTGGTAGTGTTCTTCCCGTCGCCGCGAAACACCGGCGAACGCCCCCGTAGCTCAGGGGATAGAGCAACGGCCTCCGGAGCCGTGTGCGCAGGTTCGAATCCTGCCGGGGGCACTTCGCATGAGGTGCCCAAAGACCCCGTCACCAGCGGAAACGCTGAGGCCGGGGTCTTCGCGTATGTGCGGGTGCGCGCTGGAGTCCGCGGACTGGTCGCGGACTGACGCCGGGCGACGAACGCCCCAGTCGGGGGTTCTCACTCGGTGGCGCGAGCCTCCGTCAGCGACCGTTGCACGTCGCCCACCAGATCCCGGAGGCGTCCGGCCCGCACGCCCTCGCGCTCCATCCACTCGTCGAAGCGAGGACGCAGGTGCCGCACCATGTCCGTCCCGTGGCGACGCAGCACCGAGCGGTTGATCGAAATCTCCTCCTGCACCTCTCTTCGGAGGTCATCGGTCCAGCCCTGCGCCCGGTCATCGTCGCCCAGAGAAGCCTTGAGAACGGCCACCGCTTCGTCGAGGACTGCAAGCAAGTCCATGCCGTCTCCCTGGAATCTCAAGGTGCACCGCACCGGTCTTGTCAGCCTATGTACAGCGAAAGCCCCCGCCGAACCCGGAGGTTCGAAGCCTCGGGATCGGGGACGTGCCGATCCCGCATCTGAAGCCGCGCAGGTGGACGCCGCCCCCGTCGATGAAGCGCCGCCCGGCGGACGCACCACAGCGGCACGCGATGACGCCGAGGGGCCGGCTGTCCTCGACCACGCAGCGGCGCGCAGGGTTCTCACCCTCTTCGGGTTCGATCAGCCGGTCCACCGCCCGTACCTCTCGGGCAGAACAGCTAGTGCCGGTCCGTCGGGGATGGGGGGCAGGCGTCCTCCGGGGGCTCACCGATCCGCGCGAGTACCTCGCGGGACAGGGTCTGGAACTCCCTGAAGCAGGTCTTCACGTACTGCTGGGTGCTGCCCAGTGCGCCGTCGGCGGGCCTCAGGTCGAACATGGGCTTGCGGGCGTCGTGCGCCAGCGGCATCAGACTCCTGTAGTTCCGCATGGTCGCGATGCGGTGCCGATCGTCCTCCCTCGTGGGCTCCGCCTCGTCGAGGACCGCCGAGGAGTAGACCCAGGGGATTCGCTTGAGCCATCGCTCGTACGCCTTGACCGGCCGGTCGAGGCGCATCTCCGGCTGCATGATGACGTACCCGAGGGGACGCATCTCGGCCCGGGGTGCCGAGATGCCGGCGGGCACCCTGGGCAGGACGAGCTGCTGCCAGTCGGCGCGCCACTGGCGCAGTGTCGGCCCGAGGTTGCTGAGGCCCTTGAGCGAGAAGAGGTCCGCGGCCAAAGGCATCAGTACCGTGTCGGCCGAAATCAGGGCGGCTCGGTTGATGGCTCCCAGGTTGGGGCCGACGTCGACGAGGACGACGTCCGCCCCGACGGTCCGTGTGGCCTGCTCGATGATGCGGTGGAACGCCGTGGACGTACGGATCGCCGCGATGTCACCCGCGTAGGCACGGGACCATTCGTTGGACAGCTTGTCCTCGAAGCGGCTGAGGTCGAGGCTGCCCGGCAGCAGCCAGAGGCCCGGCTGGAGTTCGGCGGGTTCGACGGCCGCGATGTCGCCGACCCCTTCGAGGATGGGACGGACGGCGTCGGCGATCGTCTGTCCGCTGCGCACCCGCCCGGTACCGGGGATCCCTGCCTTCGCCGCTCCCTGGTCGATGAGTTCGGAGGGGTTCTCCCAGAGCTCCTCGATCTCCGTCTCGTCCAGGCACATGGAGGTGAGGTTGGCCTGGGGGTCCAGGTCGACGGCCAGGACGCTCAGGCCGAGGCGCCGGATCATGTGGGCGAGGTGATAGGTGAGGGTGGTCTTGCCCACGCCTCCCTTGTTGTTGAACAGCGCGATCGACGTCATGCCGCCCTCCTGACCACGACGACCCACGACGATTCGTCCACCTGGAACTCCGCGGGGGGATTGCCGTTGTCCTCCAGCGCCCTGCGTACCCGGCCGATGCCCCGGCCGAACCGGTTGACGTAACCGAGCCCCTTCAGCGCCGCGGCGAGGGACGGGTTGCGGTAGTCGGTGACCCGGTCGAAGTTGTCGTCCCGTACCTGCCCGAACGGCCCACCGGGATTGGTGATCTCGATCCGGTCGTCGAACCACACGATCCGGGTCGGGGCGTGGGACGTCTCGTAGTTGCGGTGCATGAGGGCGTTCATGCACAACTCGCGCAGCGCCTCCAGCGGGTAGTCCGGGCGCGGGGTCTCCCGGAAGCCGTCTTCCACGAGCCGCGTGCGCAGGTTGCTGCGCAGCAGGGGTTCCAGGCGCGAGGCGAGACTCACCAGGTTTTCCCGCAGCTCCTGTTCGTCTGCGATCGGGGCGTCGAGATCGTCGCCCTGGTAGCGGACGAACTGGACGTAGGCCCCGGGGACCTGGCTGCTCGGGTCCAGTCCGACGGCGAGTACGCCGAGCGTGGTCGGCGTTCCGCCGGGGGTGGCGAGGTGGAGAGAGGAGAGCTGCAGCCCGATGGGGCGGCCGTTCTCCTCGATGACGTCGGGGGCGACCATCGACGGCAGGTAGGAGTGCCGGAACACATCCAGGTCCAGATCCTCGATGCGGGCGCGCTCCAGAGGGCGCGTGTCGAAGGGCACGTCCCGGGCTCGTCGACGCTCCGTGAGGACCCGTTCGTCCTCCCGGTTGGCCTTCCGGGTGGTGGGGCCCGGGCGGACCCAGACGACACCGTCGTACCGCACCGGAGGGGTGGCGGACGCGGCCACGCGGATCCGGATGACGGGCTTGCCCCGGTAGAGGGACCGCTCGACGGTGAGGGAGGGACGGTCGAGGATGAGGCCTGAGTCCCGGATCTCGGTGAGCTGCAGCAGCGCCTGATCGCTGACGTCGACGTCGTCGACGGGCATGCCCTGGTCGTCCACCCCCACCAGGATGTCGCCCCCGCCGCGACCGCGCAGGTCGTTCGCCATGGCGCACACCGCGTTGGCGATGGCGTCTCCGCGCCTGCCCTCGCGCTTGGGGCTGCGCTTGAACTCCAGCCATGCGGACTCCTGGGTTCCCAGGACTTCGGCCAGGTCCACGTCTTCGTCGCTCACCGGGCCCATTCTGCCGTGTGCGGCGGGGGCAGGAGGTGCACGAGGGGTTCAGGTGCCGGGGTATTCGCCTCACAGGCCGCCTGGGGAATCCCCTCGGGGCCCTGACGCGTAGGCGTGGGGTGCGGGTGCGTCCGTGGGCTTGGGCGTGCGCGGTCTTGCGCAACTCGCGGGGCGGCAGGGATCTGGGAGTCGGGGGCGGGCGCGCCGAGCCGCCGGGGCGGGGGGCGGATTCGTTGCGGGTGGGGGGAGTTGTGGGTGGCGGGGTGCGGAGGGGTGGGGCCTTCGGGCCCGTTGCGCGACGGGGCCGGTGGTAGGTTCGAACGCGTGAGTGGAGTGGGGGCCGGCGCCGCGGGCGCGAGGAGCGGGGGCGGTGGTCCGGTGCCGTCCGGGCCCGGTGGTCCGGTGCCGTCCGGGGGTGGTGGCTCTGCGCCGTCCGGGGGTGGTGGCCTGGTGGAGTCGGTGGGGGGTCTCGTACTGTTTCCGCTCGCCACCGGCGTCCTCGCCCCCGCGCTTAGGAGTACGGCATGACTCACGGCGACCATCTGATGCGCAGGCCGTACGTGCCGCTGCCCGCGCCCGAGTCCGTGCCGACCGTCGACGCGCGGCTCGCCTCCGCCCTCGGGCGGCCCCAGCACGGCGACTCCGCCGTCCGGCGCGTCGGGCAGTCCCTGCGCGGGCTCGCCTCGCCCGGCACCAAGGAGGGCGGGGAGCAGGGACGCGGCGGCCAGGAGGTGCGGCTGCCCGTGCCCAGCGGGCGGGTCGTCGCCGTGACGTCCATCCGCGGCGGGGTCGGCAAGTCGACGGTCGCCGCGCTGCTAGGCCGTACGTTCACCCACCACCGCCCGGACCCGGTGCTCACCCTGGAGGCCGACGCGGCGCTCGGCACCCTCGCCGTGCGGATGGGCGCCCCGTCCGTGCGGTGGTCGTGCGGTGAGCTGGCGCGGATCCTGACGCCCCGCATGGACCTGAACGACATCACCGGCTACCTGGTCCCCGTCACCGACGGCGGCTGGCTGCTCCCGGCCGGCCAGGGCCGGGTCGGGCCGCCGCTGGACGTGCCCACGTACCGGACCGTGTCGCTGGCGCTGCGCCGCCACTTCGCGGTGACCGTGGTCGACTGCGAGACCCTGCCCGGCGAGGTCGCCCGCACGGCGATGGACACCGCGCACGCGCGGGTCATCGTCGCGCCGCGCACCGCCGAGGGCGTGGGCGGCACCCGCGTGGTGCTCGACTGGCTCGGCGCGCTGCCGGGGCGCCGCGCGATCGACAGCACGGTCGTCGTCCTCACCTCCAACGCCCCCGACATGACCCTGGACCTCAGGACCGCCGTCGCGCACCTGCGGGAGCCGGGCGTCACCGTGCTGCCCCTGCCCTACGACCGGCACCTCGCCCAGGGCGGGCCCATCCATCCCGCCCTGCTCGCCCGCGCCACCCGCGACGCCGCCGTGGAACTCGCCGCCGAGGCCCTCCGCCGCGCCCTGCGCACCCGGTAGGGGAGGAAGGGAGGGGCCGGGGGATGTGCCGCGGCTCCGTCCGTGGCCGTCGCCGCCTTGTGCGGGCGCCCCGTCGGCGCTCGCACACCCCGTCAGCTCTCGCCGCACACCGCCGGGAGCCACGCCGCCCCCCGGTGCCGGACCCGCAGCTCCTCCAGGACCGCGAGCCGCTCCGGCAGCTCCGCCGGGTCGGCCAGGAAGCGCAGCGCAGCCTGGTGGAAGGCGTCGCGCATCGCCGGCGGCATCGCGTCGGAGGCGTCCCAGCACCGCATCGTGCCCCGGCCGCGCAGCGTCGCGTCGATGGCGCCCTTCGTCGGGTCGGTGCCGCCCTTCGCCGAGCCGGTGCCGCCCTTCCCGGAGCCGTTGCCGCCCTCCGCCGGGTCCTCGGCGTACGCGCCCTCGGGCACCGCCCGGTTGGCGGTGAAGCCCAGCCGGGCGGTGCCCGGGTCCGCCAGGTACCGGATCAGCGCCCGCGCCTCGGGCGTGTCCCGCAGCATGGCCGCCAGGTCCCCGGACACCTCCCAGGCCGTCAGGTCCTTGCGGGCGCGCGGGATGAGGGCCTTGGAGTGGACGTACCGGCCCTCCGCGGCCGACCAGTGCCCGCCGGCCCGGACGAACGACGCCTGGTGCTCCAGCCGCTGCGTCGTGCAGGTGGGCCGCTCACCGCCCCACGGGTCGGCGAACCCGCCGAGCAGGGCGCGCTCCACGCGCTTGCGGTCGCCCGCCCCGACGAGGCCGCCCCACGTCTCCCACGCCTGCCGCACGGCGTCGTCCTTCCAGGAGAGCCTGCCCGTCGCCCAGTCCTGGTACTTCCGCCAGCCGGCCTGCTGGAGCAGGACGTCCTCCACCCAGTCCGTGCCCGGCCAGCCGGAGGTGGCGCCGGACTCCAGGGCGAGGCACCACTCCCCCGGCTTCCGCGCGAGGGCGGGCAGGTCGGCCTCGGGCACGGCGGCCGGGTACCAGACCATGCTCTTCAGGTCGACCTTCACCGGCACCCAGTACACCCCGCCCGCGATCCGGGGCGTCCACATGGGCCCGTAGTGGTCCGGGTCGAACAGGCCGTCCAGCGGCTTGAGCCGCCGCAGCGCCGCGTACTCCGCCAGCTCCCCCGGGCCCGGCATGATCACCACGTCCGGGGGCGCGCCCGCCTCCACGTCGGCGGCGAGCACCTGGCTCTCGGCGGAACTCCCCTGGTAGACGACGCTGATCCCGTGCTCGGCCTCGAACGGCTCGAGTACCTCCTTCTTGAACCGCGCCTCGTCGGCGCCGGTCCAGTTGCCGAG
Organism: Streptomyces fradiae ATCC 10745 = DSM 40063; assembly: GCF_008704425.1. NCBI lineage: Bacteria > Bacillati > Actinomycetota > Actinomycetes > Kitasatosporales > Streptomycetaceae > Streptomyces > Streptomyces fradiae. The sequence continues at coordinate 4,726,856 of NZ_CP023696.1, read as the reverse complement.
CAGCGTCACCGAGCGCTCCGCGCGCCCCTGCCACTGCGTCCAGGCGATCCCCCCCGCGGCGAGGACCACCAGGCAGAGCACGACGGCATACGCGCGCTTCCATCCCTCCAGGCGCAGCCGGCCGGTCATCGGGGCCTCCGGGGGCGGTACTCGGCGATGCGCGGCAGCAGGCCGCTCACGGTCAGGGCCACCAGGGCCACCCCTCCCACCAGGACGAGGTCGGAGACCGCCGCCCGCGCGCCGACGTCGGCCAGGTGACCGGCCACGCTCTCGCCCGCCTCCGCCACCCGGGCCCCGGTCGGCTCGCCCCGCAGCTCGGCGAGCGCGTCCGCCGCGCCGGCGCGGGTCCACGCGGTGTGCCACGCCAGCACCGCGGCGCCCGCCGCCCACAGCACCGTCGCCAGGAGCAGCGGTACGTCGGCGACCTGCCGGAACCGGCGCCGGGTGAACCGCTGGGCCTCCACCAGCGCCGCGCACAGGGCGGCGAACAGGACGGCGCCCACCGCCAGCGCCCACGCCGTCCAGGTACCGAACGCGGCCTGCTTCTCGGCCACCGCCATCTGCCGCTCGCGCAGGAGGTCGAGACGGCCCGTGATGTCCTGGTCCGTGTCGGGGTCGTCGAGGACGCGGGCGGCGTAGTGCAGGTACGCGGTGCGCAGCGGGGAGCCGGCGGGCTCGCGGTGGGCCTGCTCGACCCAGCCGGTGTAGACGGCGATGAGCCCGGTGACGGTCTGGAGGGTGCGGCGGCCCTCGATGCCGGTGACGTTCTCCGACGCGGCCAGCGCGAGGGCCTGGTGGGCGACGGACACGCGGGTGTGGAAGGAGCCCGAGCCGGCGCCCTCCAGGCCGCTCTCGGGGACGGTCTCGTGGGCCAGCAGCAGGGAGGACCTGGCCGTGTCGACGGCGAGGACGCCGGGCGAGCTGGCCTCGGAGAGGCGGGCCGCGTCGTCGTGGACGGCCCGGTAGACGCCGGACAGCACGAGCGTCGCGGCCAGTCCGAGGCCGACCAGCAGCTTCAGGCGGCGCCTGAGGTCGCGCGCGGTGGTGCTCACGGGCGCTCCCGCAGGTCGTGGCCGCAGCGGGGGCAGAACCGGGCGGTGAGCGGTGCGCGCCCGTCGCAGGCCGGGCAGGGCCGGGTGAGGGCGGGGGCGGGGGCGGTCGCGCTGAACGCGGTGCCGGGGCCCGGGTCGGGGCCCGTGGCGGGGTCCGTGCCCGCGCCGCCGGGCGGGTGGGGCGGCAGGCCGGGTGGCGGGGCGGGGTCGTCCGGTTCGGGGCCGTACGTGCTGTGGCTGCTCGCCGTGATCAGGTGCTCGAAGTCGATCGGGGCCAGGTCGGGTCTGAGCCGCAGCCGCCCGGCCGCCGCGTCCTCGATGTCGGCCAGCCGCCGGAAGTCGGCGAGCGGCCGGGTGGCGCCGACGGCGTGGGCGAGCCGGACGCCCTCGCCGAGGTGCCGCTCGGCGGCCTCCCGGTCGCCCCGGCGGTAGGCGGCGGCCGCGGCGGCGACGGCCTGGCCGAACCGGCCGTAGAGCTGGAAGTGGGCGACCTGGGTGTCGGTGTGCCGGGAGAGCGCCGGGTCCTCCGTCCAGTGGACGACGCAGGCGCGCGGCGGCGGCAGCCGCACGGCGGTCGGGGCCATGGCCGGGCCGGCGGCGGGCCGGGCGAGCCCGACGGCGGCCAGCTGCAGGTCCTCGCCGCGGGGCCGCCCGGTGGGGTCGGCGGTGAGGCACAGGTGGTAGCGGCGGGTCTCGTCGCCCCAGGCGCGGGTGGTGTAGCGGTACGCGCCGTCCGGTCCGGGCGGCCCGCCCGGCTCCAGGTCGGCCTCGGTGGGGAACACCTGCTTGAGGTACCGGATCGCGGTGCCCGGCGCGGGCGTGACCTCGACGGTCAGCTCGGGCACGGTCTTGGTGAGCAGCCGGGCGGTGAGCTTCTCGTACTCGCCGGGCAGCGCGGCCTCCTCCCGTACGGCTCCGACGCTGCCGTGCAGCCTGCGGGCGACGCGCAGCAGCTCACCGGCGTCCCAGCCGTCGCCGATGCCCCAGGCGTCGCACACGAACCGGCCTTCCCAGGTGTCCAGTACGGCGTCGAGCGGCATGGTGCGGTCGTGCTCGTTCCTGCCGTCGGTCAGCAGCAGCACGTGGCCGATGGGCGCGTCCTGCGCGGCGAGGAGCCGGCCGGCCAGGTCCAGCCAGGCGCCGATGCAGGTGCCGCCCCCGGCCGGGAGGCCCTGGAGGGCGGCCTCGGCGCGGCGGCGCTGCCCGGCGGAGGAGACGGCCATGCCCTCGTGGGCCGGGAAGACCATCGTGGCGTCCTCGGTGCCCTGGACGACGGCGAACCGCGTGCCGGCCGGCAGCATCCTGATGGCCGCCGCGGCGGCCTGGCGGGCGGCGCGGAACTTCTCCTGCGGCCAGGTCATGGAGCCGGAGCAGTCCACGACGAGGACCTGGGCCAGGAGCGGGGCGCCGCCGGGCCCGGCCCCCGCCGGGTGCCGGATCGCGTCCCCGTCCGGGTGCCGGACGGCGTCCCCGTCCGGGGCCCGGCGGTCGCCTGCGTCCGGGCCGCGGCGGTCGTCACCGTGCGGGCCGCGGCCGGGGTGGCCGGTGGGGTCCGCCGGATGGGTGGGGTGGGTGGGGTCTGTGGGGTGGGTGGGGACCGTGCCCTCGACGCGGACGGTCAGGACGACGTGCATCTCCTGCTCGCCGCCGCTCGCCGACAGGTACTTCGACTGGCTGGTCTCCAGGGCCGCCGTGGCGCCCCCCGCGCCGCCCCCGCTGCTCTCCGGCCTCATGTCCTCGCGTCCCCCTCGTCGCGTGCGTGCGCCCTAGTCCTGTCTCTTCCCACGCCGGCCCGCCGCCACGAGCCGCAGGCGCGGCGGCGGCAGGACCGCGTACGACCGGTCGAGCAGGTCGTCCCGCAGGCCGCCGTCGCGCACCTCGTCGGCGAGGCCCCGCAGCGAGCGGGACAGCAGCCTGCTCAGCGCCGTGACGTCGTCCTCCTCGCCGAGCACCTCGCCCGCCGGGAAGGCGGCGCCCCAGCCGCCGGGCGGCCGGCAGGCGAGCGCGCACTCCCGCACCTCGGTGAGGAGCCGCTCGCGGGCGGCCCGGTCCTCACCGGTGCGGGCGAGCGCCGCCAGCCGTTCGGCGGCCTCCCGCAGCTCCCCGGCGCCCGGCCCGCCCCCCGGCCCCCCGGCCCCGCCCGGCGTGGTCCCGGTGTGCGGGAGGCGGCCGGCCAGGGCCCGTACGGCCGCGACGCGGGCCGCGTCGTGGTGGCGGGAGGTGCTGGGCACCCCGTCCAGTACGGCGACGGCCGCCGCCCGGTCGCCGCCCCGCAGCTGGAGCCGGGCCAGCCCGAACGCCGCGCTGCCCTGCGTACGGTCCCGCTGCCAGACCGCCTCGTAGTAGTCCCGCGCCCCCGCGGCGCCGGCGTTCAGGTACTCGGCGCAGTAGCCGAGCGCCAGCTTGGGCGCCCACTCGCCCGGCAGCGCCGCGTACACGGCGGCGAACTCCTCCTCGGCGGACCGTACGTGGCCCTCCGTCAGCCGGACGAGGCCGCGGTGCCAGGACAGCCGCCAGTCGTACGCGCCCGCGCCCCGCCGCGCGGCCTCGTCCAGCCACGTCCCGGCCCCGTCCGGATCGCCCCGGTGCGCGAACGCGCGGCACAGCCACAGCGCCGCCTCCACGGTGCCCAGCGCCGGATCGCGCGCGGCCTGCCCGGCGACCCGCTCGGGGCTGTGCGCGGCGAGCCCGGCGAGCAGGGCGGCGGCCGGGTCGTCCGGGTCGGGGATCGGCACGGGCAGGCCCGACACGACCTCCCGCGGGCCCGGTGCGGCCACGGGCAGGGGGCGGGGCGCGTCGGTGTCGGCGCCCGCCCACCGGTCGGCTTCGGGCACGCTGCCGAGCGCGGCGCCGAACAGCGCGGCGGTGGGCGCGAAGCGGGTGGAGCGCTCCGGGTACGGCTCGTGCCCCTTCAGCGCCTGCTGCTCGCGCAGCACCTCCCACAGCTGGCGGGACATCTCGGCGGCCGAGGTGAACCGGGCGGCCGGGTCCGGGTGGGTCGCGCGGCGGATCAGCGCCTCGAAGGAGCGGGCGGCGAGGCCGGAGGCCGGTTCGGCGCGGGCGGCGAGGACCTGGAGGGTGCGGCCGACCGTGTAGAGGTCGGTGTCGACGTGGAAGCCGCGCTGCTCGCGCTCACTCCGGGGCGGGGCGTAGTCGCGGGTGTAGACGAGGCCGGACGTGCGGTCGTCGACGCGGCGGATGGCGCCGAGGTCGATGACCTTGATGTCGCGGCCGTAGTGGATGACGTTCTCGGGCTTCATGTCGCAGTACAGGAGGCCCTGGTCGTGGAGGTACTCCAGCGCGCCGAGGATCTTGCAGCCGTAGGTGATCACGTGGTCGATGCCGAAGGGGCGGCCGAAGGCGGCGGTCAGTTCCTCGTCGGAGGCGTACCGGAGCCAGGCCAGGGAGCGGCCCGCGATGTACTCCATGACGATGTAGCCGGTCGGCTCGTCGTCGCCGGGCGCCCGGTGCTGGACGTGGGTGATGATCCGGACGATGTCGCGGTGGTGGAGCGTGGTGAGGGAGCGGCGCTCCTCGACGGCGGAGCGGCGGGCGACGGCGTCTCCGCTGTTGATGAGGCCCTTGAGGACGACGAGGTGGTCGGGGACCTTGGTGTCCTCGGCGAGGTAGACCCAGCCGAGCCCGCCCACCGCCAGGTAGCCGAGCACCCGGTAGTGGCCGCCGATCGTGTCGCCGGGGCGCAGCCGGGGCTCGAAGGAGTACGGGTGCCCGCACTCGGGGCAGAAGCCCCGGTCGGGGGCGGGGGCCCCGTCATAGGCGACGCCGATGACGCCCGTGCAGTTCTCGTAGCCGCAGCGCCGGCCGCCGGTGGGCGGCCGGGCGGTGGGGCTGGCGGCCACGCCGGGGTCCGGGGCTTCGAGGTGCGGGAGGAGGACGAGGCCGTCGTGGTCGAGGAGGGCGGGGGCCGCCCCGGCCGGACGGCGCGCGGAGGGGGCGGGGGCGGGGCCGTGGGCGGGTGCGGCCGCGGGGGCGGCCGGGGCGGGGCCCGGTGTGGAGGCGGGGAGGGTCGCGGCGGCGGCCGGGGGGCCGGCCGCCGGGGCGGAGCCGGGGGCCGGGGGCAGCCGGTGGCAGGTGCCGCAGAAGCCGGTTGCCATCAGCGTGCCGGTGCAGCCGGGTCGGGTGCAGGGCCTGGCGGATGCCGTCATGACGGTGCGCCACCTCCTCCACGCTGCCGCTGCTCTTCTCCGGCGGGCTGTGCGGGCTGTGCGGGCTGCTCGTGCCGGGCGGGCTGTCCGTGCCGGTCCCGTGCGGAGCGGTCCTGTGCGGGACGGTCCTGTCCGTGCTGGTCCTGTCCGTGCCCGTCCCCTGCGGGGCGGTCCCGTGTGGGGTGTTCGCGTCCGCGCCCGTCTCGTGCGGCGCGGTCGCGCCGGGAGCTGTCGGCGCGTTCGACCAGGTCGGTGTAGGCCGCGACGGCCTCCTCCGCCGCGGGCACGTCGCACGGGCGGGTGCGCAGCAAGCGGTGGGCGCGCCGGTGGAGGGCGTCGACGTCCAGGTCCTCGGCGCCCTCGGTGAGGCTGCGGTGGAGCGCGTGGTACCCGTCGAGCCGGCCGGCCAGTTCGGCGCGGCGGCGGCGCAGGGCGTCGAGGCGGTCGGCGGCGGCGCGCAGGCGGGTTTCGAGCCGGTCGGCGAGCCGCTCGTACGCGGCCAGGTCGACCGGTGCGGAGGAGGCCGGAGCCGCGGTGGGGGCCTGGGCGGGCGCGGCCGGACCGGCCGGGGCCGCCGGACCGGATGGGGCCGAGGGAGCGGCCGGGGCGGAGAGGGGCCGGGCGGGCGGCTCCTGTGCCGGGGCGCCGGGGGACGGCGGGTGGGGAGGCGGCGCCGGGGCGGCGGGGGTCCCGGCGGCCCCGTGGCCCGACCGCTCCCGCGGCTGCTGCGTGCCCGTCAGCAGGTGGAGGGCGAGGCCCGCCCGGTAGAGGGCGTCGTGCACCTGCTTCGGGTCGTCGGCCCGTACGGCCGCCATCGCGTCGCCCAGGGACGCGGCGAGCGGGCCGGTGAGCTCGCGGAGGCGGGCCACGAGGCGCTCCCGGCGCTCCCGGTCCGGGCCGTCGACCAGTTCGGCGCGGGCGCGCTCGTACAGGGGGCCCGGTTCGCGGAAGACGAGGAGGAGACGGCTGCCGCCCCGGCGCAGGACGGCGAGGAGGTCGAGGAGGGCGGGCGGGTCGGCTGCCCGGTCGACGCCGACGACGACCAGGGTGAGGGCGGCGCCGCCGGTCCTGATCCGTTCGACGGCGGGGCCGGCGGGGTGCTGCCACAGGCCCATGCGCTCCGCGACGCGTTCGGCGGTGTCGGCGGCGGTGGCGCCGGTGACGTCGAGGGCCAGGTCGTGGCCGCCGGCGGAGGGGACGGTGCCGGGCGCGTCCAGGGCCGCCCGGCCGACGGAGTCCGCGGTGCGTAACTCGCGGTCGGCGAGGGTGATGGCGCGGCGCAGGGTCTCGGCGCGGATCTGGTCACCGGGGCGTACGACGCTGATCTTCACCTGGTCGCCGTCGCCGCGCAGCCAGGCGGCGAGCCGCAGCGCGAACGGCTGGTCCAGGGACGGGCGGCCACCGCCGGAGCCGGTGCGGGAGCGGAGCCGGTCGTCGACGGCGGTGCGGCCCCGCGTCCACGCGGCGACCTGCGGGAGGTGCTGGACGATGGTCTCGGCGGGGCTCATGGACGAGAAGGCGTTGCCGAGGCGGTCCGTCACGCTGGTGAGGACGATGCCGATGACCGCCCCGGTCCGGTCGTCCACGACCCCGGCGCCGCTGCACCCGGGGGCGGCCACTTCGCCGGGGGTGGCCGGGACGAGCTGGACCTGCCCGTCCCGTCCCCAGCCTCCGACGATGGTGGCGCGGAACCAGACGCCGCCGTTGTACTCGTGCGGGAAGCCGTACATCCGGACCGTGCGGTTCGGGGCGGACAGCCGGTGCAGGGTGACCGGTTCGCGGGCGGGCCGGGGGCGGTCCAGCCGCAGGAGGGCGACGTCGCCGCGCGGGTCCTGGTCCGTGTCGAGGGCCTCGGGGACGTACGCCCCCTCGTCGACCCGCGCGGTGACGGCGGGCACCCGGCCGCCGGGCGCCCGGCCCCCGGCCGCCCCGACGAACTCGGCGGTGACCGGCTCGCCGGGCGTGACGACATGGGCGCAGGTGAGGACCCGGTCGCGGCTCAGCAGGACGCCGGCACCGGCGATCTCGCCGTCGCCCCGCCGGATGCGGACCGCCCACAGCGGGGTCCTCAGGGAGAGGTGCGCGGCACTCGAAGGAGCGGAAGACACCGCGGCACCGGAAGGAGTCGAAGAACCTGGAAAAGCGGAAGGACTGGCGCTGATACCCCCGTCGGCCACCATGGTCGGCACTATACGCGCGAGGGCGTTTCTGCCCCATACTTGGCGATCGGAAGACTCGACCACGACACGGGGGGCGTGCGGCGATGGCGGACGAACAGGGCTTCGTGGAACTCGCGGAAGTGGTGCGGCAGATCCGGGGGGAGCTGGAGAAGGCCCGCGCCGACGCGCAGGGGCGCCCGCTGGGCTTCACCGTGGAGCGGGTGAACGTGGAGTTCACGGTGCAGGTGCACCGCTCGGCGTCGGGGCGCGGCGGACTGAACATCGGTGTGGTCACGGCCGAGATGGGCGGTCAGGTCGACCGGCAGACCACCCATCACGTGCAGGTGGAGCTGGTCCCCGACTACGGGGGCGGCCGGGTCCGCGTCTCGCGGGGCACTCCGGCGCCGCGGGCGGCGGACTGAGGGCCGCGCGGTGACGGCGGGGGCGCGGATCGCGCGGCGCCCGCGCCGCCGGGCCGTCAGGCGGACTTCCTGCGCGGGGTGGACTTCTTCGCGGCGGTCTTCCCCGTGGCGCCCGACGACGTCCCGCGGGCGGCTGCGGCCTTCTTGCCCTCCCCCTTCGCGGACGCCTTGGACGCGGACTTCGCGGCCGTCCCGGCCGTGGTCCTCGCCGCCGTCTTCTTGGCGGCGGCCTTCTTCGCGGCGGTCTTCTTCGCCGTGGACTTGCGCGCCGGTGCCGCGTCGGCCGTCCTCGCGGCGGTGCGGGCCGTGGACTTCCGGCCGCCGCTCGCCTTGGGCGCGGCCGGGGCCTTCGGCGGCGTACGGCGGCGCAGCTCCGTGACGGACGCCGCCCCGCCGGCGCCCTCCTCGCCCCCTTCGGCCTCCGCGGCCTCCCCGGCCGCCCGCCCGGCCTGGTCCCCGGCCGGCTCCCGGGCCGCCCGACCGGTGGCCTCCTCGCCGGCCGCTTCCTCGCCACGGGCCTCGCGGGCCGCCCGTACGCTGCTCTCCAGCGCCGCCATCAGGTCGATGACCTGCGCGCCCCGCTCCGGCTTCGCCTCGGCGGGCGCCTCGACGGCGCCCTCAGCCTTGGCGGCGATCAGCTCCTCGACCGCCTCCCGGTAGTCGTCGTGGAGGGTGCTGATGTCGACCTCGCCGAGCGTGTCCATCAGCGCGTCCGCGAGGTCCAGCTCGGCGTCCCGGACCGTGACGGCGGTGTCGGGCGCGACCCCTTCCGGCTGCCGGATCTCGTCCGGCCACAGCAGACCGTGCATGGCGATCACGTCGTCCACCACCCGCAGCATGCCGAGCCGCTCCCGCCCGCGCAGCGCGAACTTGGCGATGGCCACCCGCTCGCTGCGCTTCAGGGCCTCGCGCAGCAGCGTGTACGGCTTCGCCGCGGGCACCCCGCTCGCCGCCAGGTAGTAGGCGGCGTCGAGCTGGAGCGGGTCGATCTCCGACGCCGGCACGAAGGCGACGATCTCGATCGTCTTGGCCGTGGGCAGCGGCAGCGCGGCCAGGTCCTCGTCGGTGATCGGGATCATCGTCCCGTCGGCCTCCTCGTACGCCTTGCCGATCTCGGCGGACGGGAGCTCCTCGCCGTCCAGCTCGCACACCTTGCGGTACCGGACGCGGCCGCCGTCGGCGGTGTGGATCTGGCGGAAGGAGACGGAGCGGTTCTCGGTCGCGTTCACCAGCTTGATGGGGATGCTGACCAGCCCGAAGGAGATCGCGCCGTTCCAGATGGATCGCACGGTTCGTCCCTTTCGTACCGGAATCATGGGATTCTCATCTTATGACGCCGATCACGGAGGTGGAGGGGCGGCGCCTCGCGCTCAGCAACCTGGACAAGGTCATCCACCCGGCCACCAGCACCACCAAGGGCGAGATCCTGCACTACTACGCGACCGTGGCCGAGGCGCTGCTGCCGCACCTGCGCGACCGGCCGCTGTCGTTCCTGCGCTATCCCGACGGCCCCGACGGGCAGCTCTTCTTCACCAAGAACCCGCCGCCCGGCACCCCCGACTGGGTGAGGACCGCGCCCGTTCCCCGCTCGGAGGACCCGCGCGCCCGCCAGGTCGTCGTCGACGGGCTGGCCTCGCTGATGTGGGCGGCCAACCTGGTCGTGGAGTTCCACACCCCGCAGTGGCGGGCGGCGGCCCCGGCCGTCGCCGACCGGCTCGTCCTCGACCTGGACCCCGGCCCGCCCGCCACCGTGGTCGAGTGCTGCCGGGTCGCCCTGTGGCTGCGGGAACGGCTCGCCGAGGACGGGCTCACCGCGTACGCCAAGACCTCCGGCGCGAAGGGCCTGCACCTGTACGTGCCGGTCGAGCCGACCCCGTCGGAGGAGGTGTCCGCGTACGCCCGCGGGCTCGCCGTCGAGGCGGAGGCCGAGCACCCGAAGCACGTCGTGCACCGGATGGCGAAGGCGCTGCGGCCCGGCAAGGTCTTCGTGGACCACAGCCAGAACACCGCCGCGAAGACCACGGCCGCCCCCTACACCCTGCGCGCCCGCCGCCTCCCGGCCGTGTCGACGCCGGTCACCTGGGAGGAGGTCGAGGGGTGCCGCGATCCGGGGCAGCTGATGTTCCTGCTGGGCGACCTCGGCCCCCGCCTGGGGCGGTACGGCGACCTGCTGGCCCCGCTGGCCGCCGACGAGGGGGCGGGGCCGGTGCCGGGGGCGTCGGGGGGCGGGGGGTCCGGGCGGCCGGGGGCGCCGGGGCGGCCGGGGACGTCCGGGGCCGGAGGGCCGGGGCGGCCGGAGCCTGGGGCCCGGTCGTGAGGGGCCGCGTCGTGAGGGGCCGCGTCGTGACGGGCCACGTCGTGACGGGCCGCGTCGTGACGGGCCGCGTCGTGACGGGCTCCGGCGCGGGCGCCCGCCGCCGCCGGGGCGGCCGTTGCCGCCTGGACGCCCGCTGTCGCCGGGGCGCCCGCCGTCACCGCCCGGAGGGCCGTCGTCTTCTGGACGTCCGCCGTCGCCCGTGCCCCGGCCGGGCGGGGCGCCCGTCGTGAAGGGCCCCGTCGTACCGCCCGTGCGGGTGGCGCTCGCGGAGGCGGTGCACGCACTGCCCCGGGACCCCGGACGGCTCGCGTACGAGCCGAAGTTCGACGGGCACCGGATGGTGCTGTTCCGGGGCGCCGCCGGGGAGGTGGTCCTCCAGGCGCGGTCGGGGCGCCTGGTCACGGCCGCGTTCCCGGACCTGGCCGAGGCCGCCCGCGCCCTGCCGGACGGCACGGTGCTGGACGGGGAGGTCGTGGTCTGGTCGGGCGGCCGCACCGACTTCGCGGCCGTGCAGGGGCGGGCCGCGGCCACCCCCGGCCGGGCGCCCGCGCTGGCGCGGCGGCTGCCCGCCTCGTACGCCGCCTTCGACGTGCTCGCCGCCGACGGCGCCGACCTGCGCCCGGCCCCGTACGTCCGGCGGCGCGAGCGGCTGGAGGCGCTTCTGTCCGGGCTGGGGCCGCCGATCCAGGCCGTGCCGATGACGACCGACCCGGACGTGGCGCGGGACTGGTTCGAGACCCTGCCGGCCGTCGGGGTCGAAGGGCTCGTGGTGAAGCGGCTCGACGAGCCGTACCGGGCGGGCCGCCGCGCGTGGCGGAAGCTGCGCCACACCGACACGCGGGACGCCGTGGTGATCGGCTTCACCGGCCCCCGCGAGCGCCCCTCCGCCCTGGTGCTGGTGCTGCCCGACGACGACGCCCCCGTCGTGTCCGGCCCGCTCGCGCCCCGGCTGCGCGCCGAGGCCGGGGCGGCCCTGCGCGGCCTCCCGGAGCCGGTGGGCGGCGGCACGGCGACGGCGGTCGGCGTGGGGGAGGTCGCGTACCGGTCGGTGCCGCCCGCGCTGGAGGCGGAGGTGGCGCAGGGCACCACCCGGCACACGGTGACCACGGTCCTGCGCCTCAAGGGGGGCGGGGAGCGGGGCGGTTGAGGCAGCCGGGCGCTCCGGGGACCGGGCGGGCGGCGGGCCACGGCGGATGGGCGGGGGGCCTGGCGGGCGGGCGGGGCCGGTCGCACGACCGGGCCGCGACGGACCGGCGGCGGGCGCGCGGGGAGCGGCGGGCGGCGGGGCGCGGGGCGCGGCGGAGATGCCATCGGGGCGCGGAGGCACCGTACGGGCTGAGCCGGACCGGGCCGGGCGGGCGGGCTGGGCAGGGGCAGCCGTGGCACGGCGGGCGGGCGCCGCGGGCGGGCGGGGGCGGCACGGCGTGCAGGAGGGGCGCCCGCCGTCGCCTACCCCCGTCCGGACGCGCCCGCGCCGGGCCGGACGCGGGTCCGGCGAAGGGGCGGAGAAGCGGAGAACAGGGGCACGAGCACGTGTCCTTCGCGTGTCCGAGGCGTGTCCGATTGCCGGGGCATCACCCTCGCCGGTGTGGTGCACTATTGCCCCCAAGTGCAGGGTTCACGGGGAGGGAAGGCATGTTCACGGGGATCGACGAGGTCGACTGGGCCTCGCTGGGTCATGCCTACGGTCCGGCCGACGACGTGCCCGCGCTGCTGCGCGGCCTGGCGTCCGACGACCCGGCGGAGCGCGAGCGGGCGCTGGACGGGATGTACGGCACGGTGCACCACCAGGGCGATGTCTACGACTCGACGCTGGCGTGCATCCCGTTCCTGCTGGAGCTGGTGGCGAGCCCGGACGTGCAGGACCGGGGCTGCGTCGTGGAGCTGCTGGCCAGCATCGGCGGCATCGACCTGTGCGGCGACGACGAGCTGGACGACCTCGACCCGGAGGACGAGGAGTTCGAGGACGCCGCCAACTACGCCATGGCCGCCGCCGCCGTGGCCGCCGGCGCCGACGTGTTCCTGGGCCTGGTCGGCGACCCCGACCGGGAGGTGCGCCTCGCGGTCCCCGGCGCGCTGGCGTCGCTGCACGGCGATCCGGTGCACGTCCGTGACCTGCTGCGGGAGCGGCTGACCGTCGAGCGGGACGCCGAGGTGCGGCTGGCGCTGGTGGAGGCGATCGGCCGGATCGCCCTGCGGTACGAGTCCCTCCGCGAGGAGACCGCGGCCTGGCTGGCCTGGCTGTCCGGCGCCGCCCAGGACCCCGCGCTGCGGCTGGCCGCGCTGGCCCAGATCGCCCGGTGCGCGCCGGGGCGGCTGCCGCCCGACGTCGTGCGGACCGTGACCGCGCTGCTGGCGGAGCTGCGCCGCTCGGCGTCGCGCGCCCCCGGCGGCGGGACCGGTACGGGCGGGGGTGTCGGTGCCGGTGGGGGCGCCGGTGGCACGGGTGCGGGATCCGGTCTCGGAGCGGGGGCCGGGGCCGGGGGTGCGGGGGGGTCGGCGGGAGCGGGCCTCGGGGCGGGAGGCGGAGCCGGCGCGGGTGCGGGCCGCGGTCCCGGAGCGGGGGCCGGGGCGGGCTCGGGATCGGGTTTCGGAACGGGTTTCGGAACGGCCGGCGGGGTCGGTGCGGGGGCCGGATCGGGCCTCGAAGCGGCCTCCGGAAGGTCCTGCGGCGGCCCCGGCGGCCCGTCGAACCTGTGGAATTCGGCCAACTCCTGGGCGGCGCAAGGCGGCTGGGACGGCCCTGTGTCCGGAGGTCCCGTGCACTGCGTGCCACCGTCGGAACCGGCCGAGTCGCGACCCGCCGCTCCGACGCTGCTCGGCCAGCCCAGGGAACCGCGCGAGGAGCAGCGGGCGGGGCGGGGCACGGCGTGGGAGGACGACCTCCTGCGCACCCTGCACGGCGCCCTCGACGACCGGGTGGACGACCGTATCGCCCTGGTCAGCGCCCAGCTGCGCAGCCCCGACGCGGCGCAGCGCACCGACGCGGTGTGGATGTGCGGCAGCCTGGTCCGCACCTGGCGGGGGGCGTACGACGGGGTGGTGCGGCTCGTCGGGGCGCAGCTGCGCGACCCGGAGCCGCGACTGCGGGCGGTCGCCGCGAGCTGGCTGGAGGGGCTGTTCGCGCTGGCCCGGCCCGCCGCCGACGACCTGGCGGCGCGGGTGGCGGCAGACCCCGCCCCGTGGGTGCCCGACTGGGTGGGCGGCCGGCCCGGTACGCCGAGCGCGCTGCTGGCCCTGACCCGGGCGGGCGACGCCCGTGCGGTCCCGGCGCTGGCGCGGGCCCTGGAGCAGCCGGAGCCGGACTGCCGGCTGCTGTACGCCATCCCGCACCTGGCGGAGGCGGGCGCTCCGCTGGTGCCGCTGCTGCGCCGCAGGCTGGGTGCGCTGCCGCTCGACGACGAGCTGGGCGAGCAGTCCGGGCCGCTGCTGCTGGCGCTGGCGCGGCTGCGGGCGGTGGAGGCGCTGCCCGAGGTGCTGCGGGTGCTGCGCGCCGCGCCGGCCTTCCGCCGCGAGTGGGTGCTGGAGTCGGCGCTGCGGGCGGTCACGGCGTTCGGCCCGGCCGCGCGGGAGGCGGCGGCGGACGCGCGGGCGCTGCTGGGCGACCCGTCCGCCGGGACGGTGACGGCCGCGGCACGGGCGCTGTGGGCGGTGGAGGGCGACGCGGGGGCGGTGCTGCCGAGGCTGCGGGCGCTGCTGCGGGCGCCGGACGTCCAGGGGCGGCGGTCGGCGGCGTGGGCGGTCGGGGCGTTCGGCGGGTCGGCGCGGGCGGCGGCGCCGGAGCTGCGGGCCTGCCTGACGGCGCCCGACATGTGGCTGCGCGTGGACGCGGGCACCGCGCTGTGCCGGGTGACCGGCGACGCCGGGGAGGCGCTGCCGGTGCTGGCGGCGGCGTGGCGGGAGAACCGGCACACGCGCGTCGCGATCGCGGAGTGCCTGGCGGAGCTGGGGCCGGTGGAGCGCCTGGCGCCCGACGCCGCCCCGCTGCTGCGCGGCGAGCTGGCCCGGAAGCGGCGCCACAACGTCGCGGCAGGGGTGAGCGGCGACCAGGACGTCCACGAGGACGAGCACCTGCTGTCCTTGTGCCGCCGCGCCCTCGGCGGGGCGGTCGGGGGCTGAGGCCGGGGGCCGGGGCCCGGTGCGGCCGAGGCCGCCAGGGAGCCGGGGGTCCGTGCGGCCGGGCCGTCCGCGGCCGGGCCGTCCGGGGCCGTCCGGGGCCGTCCGGGGCTGCCGCGCCCGAGGCGGCCGGGGTCCCCGGGCGGGGCCTCGGCAGACCGGAGGCCGGGCGTACGGCGCCGGCCGGGGCCGGTGGGGTGGTCGTGGGACGGCTGTTACATCACCGAGGGGCCCCCGCAACGCGCTGCGCCTAAGGTGGCGGCGGCCCGACCCGGGCGCGCGCCCCGGTCGCAGGGAGCGCGCGGCACCACCCTGACCGCCAGGAGCTCCGAAGACGTGACCCCGCACCGCCGCCGTCCCGCCGTGCGCCGCGCGGCCCGCCTGGTGCCGCCCGTCGCGGCCGCCGCGCTGCTGCTGCCGCTGGCGGCCTGCGGGGACGCGGGCGAGCTGCGCGGCGCGGGCGCCACCCCGACCGCCGTGGGGCCGGTCCGGCTGTGGCCCGATCTGCCGCCGGTCACGGCGCCGCCCCTCGACTACGGCGAGAGCGACACCCGGCGCGTGCCCGGTGTCCGCGTGCCGGAGGGCGGCGTCCGGGACGTGGACCCGGTGGCGGTGGTGCGCGCCGAGCTGGCGGCGGACGCGGAGGGGCAGGGCGGCGGGGACGGCGTCGACGAGCGGACCGCGCGGGCGGTGCGCCGGTGCGGCACCGCACCGGAGGCGTGCCCGGTGCTGCGGCCGTACTACCGGGACCTGACGGGGGACGGCCGGGAGGAGCTGATCCTCGCCGTCCGGGTGGCGGACCAGCAGGTCGCGGTGCGCTGCTACCTGGCGGAGGGCGGCGGACTGACGCGGGTGATGTCGACGGTGGAGCAGCTCGTCAGCGTGGAGCTGGCGGGCCGGGACCTGATCCTGCGGGCGGTCTCGGCGGGCATCCCCGGCTACGAGTACCGCACGGCGTGGTCGTGGGACGCCCGGCAGGGCACCATGCTGCCGGCGCGGGACGAGATCGTACGGGTCAAGCCGACCCCGCCTCCGCCGGCCCCCCTCCCGCCGGCCGGCGCCCCGTCGGCGGACCGGACGGCGGCGGACCGGACCCCGGCGGACCAGCCGTCGGCGGACCGGCCGTCGGTGGGCGGCCCGCCGGCCCGCGAACCGGGCGCGGAGCCGGAAGCCGCCGGGACGGCCCCCGCGCCGGAACGGGAGCCGGAGCGGGACCCGGAGCGGGAGCCGGAGGCGCGGACCGCCTACGGGCCCGCGCCGCAGGCTCGGACGGCGGCCCGGGCCGCGGCGGCGGGGCCCCGGTGAGCGCCGCCCCCGGCCGCGCGGGCGGGAGACGGCGGGTGCCCGGCGTGCCGCGCCGGCCCGCCTGGACACGGCGGGTGCCCGGCGTGCCGCGCCGGCCCGCCTGGACGGCGACGCTCACCTGGAAGGCGGCCGTCTTCATCACGCTCATGTGCTGCGCCCTCGCCGCGCTGCTGGGCGCCCTCGTGCACGTGTCGGTGACCCGGCAGACCGTGGACGCGTCCCGCGAGAAGGCCCTGGCCCGGCTGGAGGACGTGACGCGGGCGTACGAGGCGGGGGAACCGCTGCCGGCCTTCGCGGGCGTCGATCCGGTCGGCCTGCCGCCGTCGCTGCGGGCCCTGGCGACGGGCGGCAGCCGGGGCACGATGGTGGCCGACCACGGCGGCCGGCCGACGATGTGGGCGGCGGGCCCGGCGGACGGCCGGGCGCTCGCGGTACGCCTCGACTACTCGCTGAGCGCCCGCACCATCAGCGGCCTCGACCAGGCGATCCTCGGCTCGTCGGTGCTGGCCATCGCGGCGACGCTGCTGGTCGGTTCGTTCGCGGTGACCCGCGTGACGCGGCGGCTGCACCTGACGGCGCTGGTGGCGCGGCGGATCGGCGCGGGCGACCTGGACGCGCGGGTCGGCGACCCCCGGACGAAGGACCCGTCGCGCCCGCAGGACGAGGTGGCGACCGTGTCGGGCGCCCTGGACACGATGGCGTCGGCGCTCCAGGGCAAGCTGCTGGCCGAGCAGCGGTTCACCGCCGACGTGGCGCACGAGCTGCGGACGCCGCTGACCGGCCTGTCGGCGGCGGCCGAACTGCTGCCGCCGGGGCGGCCGTCGGAGCTGGTGCGGGACCGGGTGCGGGCGCTGCGGGCGCTGACGGAGGACCTGCTGGAGATCTCCCGCCTGGACACGGGCCGCGAGCGGGTGGACCTCGACGTGTACGCGCTGGGGCCGCTGGCCGAGCGGGTGGCGCGCGCCTCGGGCGCGGGGGCGCGGGTGAGGGTCGTGCGGGACGCGCGGGTGGAGACCGACAGGCGGCGGCTGGAGCGGGTCCTGGGCAATCTGCTGGCCAACGCCCACAGCCACGGGGCGGCGCCGGTCGAGCTGACCGTGGACGGGCCGGTGGTGACGGTACGGGACCACGGCGAGGGCTTCCCGGCGTACCTGCTGGAGCACGGCCCGCAGCGGTTCCGCACCGAGAGCGGCGGCAAGGGGCACGGACTGGGGCTGACCATCGCACGCGGCCAGGCGGCGGTGATCGGAGCGGAGCTGGTGCTGGCCAACGCCCCGGACGGCGGCGCCGAGGCCCGGCTGACGCTCCCGGAGTACGTGGACCTCACGGCGGAGGACGCCCCGGACGGCACCTGACCGGCGCCGGCCGGGCGGCCCCGCCGGACGGTCGCCCCGCCGGCCCCCGGACCCCTCACCCGGACGCGACCCGAGTCGACCCGACCCGCTCCGATCCGACCCGTCCCGCTCCGTCCCGTCCCGACCCGCTCCGATCCGACCCGACCCGGCCCGACCCGCTCCGATCCGCTCCGTCCCGACCCGACCCGACCGGATCTGATCCGGCATAAGCGACATAACCCCCACCACTTGCTACGTTGCGACCCATGACCGCAGCGACGACGGACGCCCCGCCGCCCCGGGTGCGTCTCCCCAGGCGACGCGGTGTGGAGTTCTCGCTGCTGGTGTGCGCCGTGCTGTGCTCGATGCTCGGGTACGCCGCCGTGGGACTGGCCCGCAGCGGGGCCGTACCGCACGACGTGGCCGGTTACGGGGCCGGCCTCAGCCTGCTGGCGCTGACGGGCCACCTGGCGGTGCGGTTCGGCGCCCCGTACGCCGATCCGCTGCTCCTGCCGATCGCCGTGCTGCTGAACGGCCTCGGCCTGGTCCTCATCTACCGCCTGGACCTGGAGACCCCCGCCGACCGGGCCGCCCCCACGCAGCTGGTGTGGTCGGCGCTGGGCGTGGCGCTGTTCGCCCTGGTCGTCGTCTGCCTGCGGGACCACCGGCTGCTCCAGCGGTACGCGTATCTGTCGGTGGCCGCCGCGCTGGCCCTGCTGACGGTGCCGATCTTCTTCCCCGCCGTGAACGGGGCCCGCATCTGGATCAGGGTCGGCGGGCTGTCGTTCCAGCCGGGCGAGTTCGCCAAGCTCCTGCTGGCGGTGTTCTTCGCCGCGTACCTGGCGGCGAACGGCACCGCGCTCGCGCACACCGGCCGCCGGCTGTGGCGGGTGCGGCTGCCGGCCGGGCGGGTGCTGGGGCCGGTCCTCGCCGTGTGGCTGATCAGCGTGGGCGTGCTGGTCCTGGAGCGGGACCTCGGGACGTCGCTGCTGTTCTTCGGGCTGTTCGTGATCCTGCTGTACGTGGCGACGGGGCGGACCGGCTGGATCGCGGTGGGGCTGCTGCTCGCCTCGGTGGGCGCGTTCACCGTGGGCGCGCTGGAGCCGCACGTCCACGGGCGGGTGGAGGACTGGCTGCACCCCTTCGCGTCGATCGAGGCGGGGCGGGGGCCGGGCCAGCTCGCGCAGTCGCTGTTCGCGTTCGCGGCGGGCGGGATGTTCGGCACGGGGCTGGGGCAGGGCCACTCCGCGCTGATCGGCTTCGCCGCCAAGTCGGACTTCATCCTCGCCACGGCGGGCGAGGAGCTCGGTCACGCCGGGCTCACCGCGATCTTCCTGCTGTACGCGCTGCTCGTGGCGCGCGGCTTCCGCTCCGGCCTCGCGCTGCGCGACCCGTTCGGGCGGCTGCTGGCGACGGGGCTCGCGTCGATCCTCGCGCTCCAGGTGTTCGTCATCGCGGGCGGGGTGACGGGCCTGATCCCGCTGACCGGCATGGCCATGCCGTTCCTCGCGCAGGGCGGCTCCTCCGTGGTCACCAACTGGGTGATGGTGGCGCTGCTGGTACGGATGAGCGACTCGGCCCGCGCGCCCGCCCCCGAGCCGGGTCCCGCCCCCGACGCGGGCTCCGCCCCGGAGCCGGGTCCCGGCTGCGGCCCCGGCGGCGACCCGCCCCACGACGGCGGCCCCCTCCCCGGCGGCGCGGCCCCGCGGGCCACCGCCCCCGCCCGGCCCCCCGGCCCGGCCCCGGCGGCGCCCACGCGGGAGGGCGCCCGGTGACGACGTACATCCGCCGCGCCGCCGCCCTGTGCCTGCTCCTCCTCGTCGCCCTGCTGGCCAACACCGCGCGCGTCCAGGTCCTCGAGGCCGACCGGCTCCTCGGCAACCCGGCCAACCGCCGCCCCGTCCTGGCCCGGTACGCCGAACCGCGCGGCGACATCCTGGTGGAGGGCCGCCCCGTCACCGGCTCGCAGGACACCGGCCAGACCCTGCGGTACGAGCGCACCTACTCCGATGGCCCCCTCTACGCGCCGGTCACCGGGCACGCCTCCCAGACGTACGGCACGACGCTGGTGGAGGACGCCGAGGACGGCATCCTCTCCGGCACCAGCCCGCACCTCGCCGGGCTCCCCCTCATCGGCGGACTCGGCAGGCCGGGCGGCCCCGGCCGGGGGCGGCACCCCGCCGGGCACGTCGCCACGACCATCCGGGCCGGCCTCCAGCGGGCCGCGTACGAGGGGCTGGCCGGCCGGCGCGGCGCGGTCGTCGCGCTGGAGCCGTCCACCGGCCGCGTCCTGGCCCTGGTCTCCAGCCCGTCGTACGACCCCGCGCTGCTGTCGGGCACGGGGGCGGAGCCCGCGGCGGCCTGGGCGCGGCTCAACGCGGCTCCGGGCCGCCCCATGCTGAACCGGGCGCTGCACGAGACGTACCCTCCGGGGTCCACCTTCAAGATCGTGACGGCGGCGGCGGCGCTGGACGCGGGCGTGGTGACGGACGTGTACGCGCCGAGCGGCACCCCCGACCCGTACCCGCTGCCGGGCACCCGCACCCTGCTGCCGAACGAGGCGCGGGGCTGCGACGACGCGTCCCTGGCGTACGCGGTCCGCTGGTCGTGCAACACGGTGCTGGCCCGCCTCGGGGTGGAGGTCGGCCTGACCCGCATGGTCGCGGCGGCCCGGTCGTTCGGCTTCAACGACGCGGACCTGCGGGTACCGTCGCGCGTGGCGCGGTCGAACTTCGACGCGGACATGTCCCCGGACCGGCTGGCGCTGTCGGCGATCGGCCAGTACGACACGCGGGCGACGCCGCTGCAGATGGCGATGGTCGCGGCGGCGGTCGCGGACGGCGGGGAGGTGGCCCGCCCGTACCTGGTGGAGACGACGACCACGGCGGACGGCGGCGTCGTCGGGCGGGCGCACCGGGAGACGTACGCGCGGGCGATGTCGCCGGGCACGGCGCGGACGCTGGGCGCGCTGATGGTGGACGTGGTGGAGCGGGGCTCCGGGAGCAACGCGGCGATCGAGGGCGCGGAGGTCGGCGGCAAGACCGGCACCGCCCAGCACGGCGTGGGGAACCAGGGCACCCCGTACGCCTGGTTCATCGGCTGGGCCCGAGCGGCGGGGGCGCCCCGCCCGGCGGTCGCGGTGGCGGTGGTCGTGGAGGACGCGGCGGCGCGGCGCGAGGAGATCAGCGGCGGCGGCAGCGCGGCCCCGATCGCCCGCGCGGTCATGGAGTCGGCCCTGGCGGCGGAGGGGGGCCGGGGGTGAGTCTGTGAGAAGGCGCCCGCTCAGGGATTCGGGCGCTGGGGGCGGTCGAAGGCGGTGAGGTCGATGTCGATCGGGAAGGGCAGGTCGAGCTTGAGCCGGTCACGGTGGATGACGGGCACCGCGTACTGCTGGGTGGCCGGGTCCAGTTCGTAGACGTAGACCACGGGGAGGCCGCCCTCCTCCTCCACCCGCCAGAAGTGGCGGAAGCCCGCGTCGGCGTACTTGCGGTGCTTGACGTCCCGGTCCCTCCGGACGGAGTCCCTGGAGACGATCTCGACGGTGAGGACGACGTCGTCCGGCTCGTACCACGTCTGATCGGGCCCCGTGCGAGCACTGCGCTGCACGACCATGAGATCCGGCTCGAGCCGGTCCCACTTCCCCAGCCTCGTGGTCATCTCACGGGCGACGTAGAGGTGTTCCGGCGCTTGGACCCACAAGCCGAACTCCAGCAGGCGCATCGCCGCCATACGAAAATCGGTCTGCGGACTCATGAGGACGAGACTCCCGTCGATCAGCTCCGTGTGCGGAGGGAGATTCGGAAGCCGGTCCAGGTCGTCCGCCGTCCACCCGCCGGCCCGGCGGACGAGGCCAGGTGTAGTCGTCGCCCAGTCCGTAATCGCGTGCGGCGGCCATGATCGCTCCCATGCGATGGAGTCTGCCCGGTAGGGCCAGAGTACCCAGCGTGAACGGCGGAACGCCCCTCTGACGAGCGCACAGCGCACAGGGGATTGACTCCGGCCTATGCCACTGGCAGTCCCACCTTCCCGGCGACGACGCCCGGCCGCCTTCCGGCCCTAGGCACGGCCTCCGCCGCCCTCCGCGATGGCGTCCTCGACCTCCGCGACGCGCTCGGCCTCCTCGCGGGCGAAGCGCTCCGCGTCCAGGCGCTCGGCGATCTCCTCGTCCTGGGCCATGAGCGCGTCCAGGCTGGAGTCGCCCAGGTCGAGGACGCCCATGTCCACGTACGCCCGCTGGAGCCGCTCGCCCCACAGGCCGATGTCCTTCACGCACGGCACGATCCGGCTGAACAGCAGCTTCCGGAAGAGCCGCAGGAACTCCGACCGCTCCGACATCTCCTCGGCCTCACGCTTGGGGATGCCGAAGTTCTCCAGCACCTCGACGCCGCGCAGCCGGTCGCGCATCAGGTAGCAGCCCTCGATGACGAACTCCTCGCGCTCGCGCAGTTCGGCGTCGGTGAGCTGCCGGTAGTAGTCGCGCAGGGCCATCCGCCCGAAGGCGACGTGCCGGGCCTCGTCCTGCATGACGTACGCGAGGATCTGCTTGGGCAGCGGTTTGTCCGTGGTGTCGCGGATCATGCCGAAGGCGGCGAGCGCCAGGCCCTCGATGAGCACCTGCATGCCGAGGTAGGGCATGTCCCAGCGGGAGTCGCGCAGGGTGTCGCCGAGCAGCGACTGGAGGTTGTCGTTGATCGGGTAGAGCATCCCGATCTTCTCGTGGAGGAAGCGCCCGTAGACCTCGGCGTGCCGGGCCTCGTCCATCGCCTGGGTGGCGGAGTAGAACTTGGCGTCCATGTCGGGGACGGCCTCGATGATGCGGGCCGCGCAGACCATGGCGCCCTGCTCGCCGTGGAGGAACTGGCTGAACTGCCAGGACGCGTAGTGGCGGCGCAGGTCGCCGCGGTCCTTCGCGGTCATCTTCGCCCAGTGGCGGGTGCCGTGGACGGTCATCGCCTCGTCGGGGGTGCCGAGCGGGTCGTACGGGTCGACCTCCAGCTCCCAGTCGATGCGCCGGGCGCCGTCCCACTGCTTGTCCTTGCCCTTCTGGTACAGGGCGAGGAGCCGCTCGCGCCCCTCGTCGTACTCCCAGGAGAAGCGGGCGGCGCCGGATGCGGGGACCTCCCAGCCGGTGGCTCCCGGCTCGTTGGCGTACAGGTCGAGCGTGGACACGGGCGGGCTCCTTCACGTCGGCCGCGGGTACGGGTCGGGGGTGGGCCGGGCGGTGCGGACCGACGCCCCGGCGGGGGCTCCCGTGCGGGGGCTCCCCTACGGCAGGGTCCATCCTGCTAGACACCGGGTCAACAAGTCGCGTCCGGGGGATTGACGTCCTTGCTGACACACAGTCTCATAAGGGGGCGGGGCGGCCCCTGCGGACCCCGGACCCTCGGACCTCCGAACCGCGAGGGCCGACGACCGGCCAAGGCCGACAGCCCCACAGACCGGCGGGCCCACGGCCCACAGGCCCGCAGGCCCGCAGGCCCGCAGGCCCGCAGGCCGACGGGACCGCAGGCCGACGGGGTCCGCGCCCACCGGCCGCACACCGCACACCGCACACGTAAAGCCGACTGCGAGGTGGGACAGACCATGACGACCGTGTCCGAACCCGATCTGCGCCTGCTGCGCGACGCGCTGGGCCCGCTCCGGGACCGCGAGCAGGTCGCCGCCCGGCTGCTGGAGTCCTCCGCCAAGCACTCCTTCGACCCGGACACCGAGCTCGACTGGGACAGCCCCTTCGAGGACGGCAAGTGGTTCTGGCCGCCGGAGCTGGTCTCCCTCTACGACACCCCGCTGTGGCGGAAGATGTCCGAGGAGCAGCGGATGGACCTCGCCCGGCACGAGGCGGCCTCGCTCGCGTCGCTGGGCATCTGGTTCGAGATCATCCTGATGCAGCTGCTGGTCCGGCACATCTACGACAAGTCGCTGACCAGCAACCACGTCCGCTACGCCCTCACCGAGATCGCGGACGAGTGCCGCCACTCCATGATGTTCGCGCGCATGATCCAGAAGTCCGGGGCCCCCGCGTACCCGGTGCCGCGGGTCTACCACAACCTGGCGCGCGTCCTGAAGACCGTCTCGACGACGCCCGGTTCGTTCGCGGCGACGCTGCTGGGCGAGGAGATCCTCGACTGGATGCAGCGGCTCACCTTCCCGGACGAGCGCATCCAGACCCTGGTACGCGGCGTGACCCGCATCCACGTGGTGGAGGAGGCCCGGCACGTGCGCTACGCGCGCGAGGAGCTGCGCCGCCAGATGGTCACGGCGCCGCGCTGGGAGCAGGAGTTCACCCGGCTGAGCTGCGGCGAGGCGGCCCGCGTCTTCTCGATCTGCTTCGTCAACCCCCAGGTGTACGAGCACGTGGGCCTCGACCGCCGCGAGGCCGTCGCCCAGGTGCGGGCGAGCGGCCACCGCCGGGAGGTCATGCAGTCGGGCGCCCGGCGGCTGACGGACTTCCTGGACGACATCGGCGTCCTGCGCGGCCCGGGCCGCCGCCTGTGGAAGAGCTCGGGGCTGCTGGCGTAGTCACCGGACGCGGCTTGCGGCGCGCGGGGCGTCCTCCCGGTGGAGGGCGCCCCCACCACCGGGGGCGGGAGCCGCGTGCGCCCGCGAGCGGCCGGGCGCGCCTTCGTGCTGTCGGCCTCGGCG
The DNA here is from genome assembly GCF_008704425.1 of Streptomyces fradiae ATCC 10745 = DSM 40063. Classification (NCBI taxonomy): domain Bacteria; kingdom Bacillati; phylum Actinomycetota; class Actinomycetes; order Kitasatosporales; family Streptomycetaceae; genus Streptomyces; species Streptomyces fradiae. The sequence continues at coordinate 4,703,343 of NZ_CP023696.1, read as the reverse complement.
CAGGTTCAGGGACGGGCCCGGAGGCGGGCTGCGGGTCGTGCTGTCGGAAGTACCGCCGGCACCCGGCTCCCGTGCGGGTGCCGACCCGGGAGGACGGCCGGGCCGGGCTGACGGCGAGGCCTGCTCCCTGGGGCAGGGCGACGCCTGGCCCAGGAAGCGGGGTACCGGCTCAAGCCGTCACGATGGCGAAGTCCGGATCGACGGGGGCGAGCAGGTCGACGAGCCGGCCGAGGTCGGCGGGGTCGCCGTCAACGCTCACACTCCCTTCGGCAAGCGCGGCGGGCAGTTCCCGGGCGCCGGTCAGCAGGGAGATCAGCACCGGCCGGGTGAGCGTGAACGTCGTGGAGCCGGGCGCGGGAGCGTCGGCGACGCGTTGGTTCAGCGCGCCGTTGCGCACCTCGAGGACGTGGGTTCTCTCCTCGTCGGTGAGGACCCAGGACAGCACGATGTGCTCATCCCAGGCGCGCGGCCCGTCGATGCGGACACCGATGCCGGCGAAGACCTGTTCAACGGTCAGCGCCGCCATGATGTCGGGTGCCGCCGCCGTGGTAGGGGTCCCGAACCGGCCGTGCCGCAGCTCGTGGGCGCCGGAGAGAAAGGCGTTGCGCCACGTACCGTTCTCGGCGCCGAAGCCCAGCTGCTCCAACGCGTCCGCCTGCAGCGCGCGGGCGGGGATGTGGTCCTCGTCGGCGAACAGGACGTGGTTGAGCACCTCGACCGCCCAGCGGTAGTCGCCCTCGTCGAACGCCTGCCGGGCGATGCCCACCGCCGCGTCCACACCGCCCATCGCCGTGATGTACCGCTGCGCCGCCGCGACGGGAGGGTGGGCCCACAGATGCGCGGGGTTGCCGTCGTACCAGCCCATGTAACGCTGGTAGACGGCCTTGACGTTGTGGCTGACCGATCCGTAGTAGCCACGGGTGGACCAGACGGCTTCCAGCGCGGGCGGCATCCGCAGCATCTCCGCGATCTCCGGCCCGACGTAGCCCTGGTTCAGCAGCCGCAGGGTCTGATCGTGGAGGTAGGAGTACAGGTCACGCTGCAGCCCGAGGAACTCCACCCCCTGTGCGCGGCCCCACGTGGGCCAGTGGTGCGAGGCGAACACGACGTCGAGTTCGTCGCCCCACAGGCTGATGGTCTGCGTGAGGTAGTCGGCCCAGGCTCGGGCGTCGCGTACCTGTGCGCCACGGATGGTGAGCACGTTGTGCAGCGTGTGGGAGGTGTTCTCCGCGGTGCACAGCGCGCGGTGATCGGGAAGGTAGAAGTTCATCTCCGCGGGTGCTTCCGTGCCCGGCGTGACCTGGAAGACGATCCTGACCCCGTCGACCGTGAGCGTCTGGCCCGTCTCCGTGACATGCACCGTGGGCGGGATCAGGGTCGCCTCGCCCGTCGACACGGTCTGGCCCAGACCGGTACCCACCTGCCCGGCCGGCCCCTTCTCCAGTGCGGCCCCGTACATGTAGCCGGCGCGCCGGGCCATCGCGGTGCCGGCGAACACGTTCTCCGACGCCGCGTGCTCCATGAAGCCGTGCGGAGCGATGATCTGCGTACGGCCCGACCTCACGTCATCCTCGCTGACGACCCCCTTCACCCCGCCGAAGTGATCGATGTGGGAATGGCTGTAGATCACCGCCACGACCGGGCGCACACCCCGGTGCTCGGTGTACAGGGCGAACGCAGCGGCCGCGGTCTCCTTGCTCACCAGCGGATCGACGACGACGACCCCGCTGTCGCCCTCGATGACACTCATGACGGACAGGTCGAAGCCCCGAAGCTGGTAGATCCCCGGAACGACCTCGAACAGGCCGTCTTTGATCAGCAGCCGCCCCTGACGCCACAGGCTCGGATGCACCGTCTCCGGCGCGTCCCCCTCCATGAATGCGTAGGCGTCCAGGTCCCAGACGACCCGTCCGTCCGTCGCGGTGATCTGCCGGGTTCCACTGCGGCCGACGAACCCGCGGTCGGCGTCCTCGAAATCCCGCTCATCAGCGCTCGGCATTCCCCCGACCGCGTCCGCCGGCGACCGACGTGTCGCCTCGGTTGCACGGCTACCGCTCATGAGGGAACTCCATTCGAATGACGCGGGTCACCAGGCGATTCACCGCGAACTATTCACAAAGTACTCAAAACGCTTGAATCGCACTATAATTCTTGGGACATGACATGGCATGCCGGGCCGGGAGCCGTTCTCCGACTGCTCGTGTCGCCCGTCAGCGGCAGACCGCGCCGCGAGGCGGGGAAGACCCCACGTCAGGGATGTCTCAGCTCCTCCGGTACCGCAGATCCGGCAGCCGCCTCACGGCTGGCCCGCCGCTCGCGTCCCGGCCGTACCACCTGCGGCCGATCGAGCGGTGGCCGTCTCGGGCGTGGTGCGCGGACCGGCGCGGTGGTCGCCGCCGCGGGGGTGGGGTCGAGGGGCCGGGGCGCGCCCCGGTGTGCGCGGGCGCGTCCCCGTGCCTGCGGGGCTCGGAGGATCAGCGAGCCGCCGCGGGCAGGCGGAGGCGGCCGTCACGGACTTCGGCGATCTGGTCGACGGCGGTCAGGTGGGTGCGGTCGTGGGTGACCAGGACGGTGGCGGTGGCCTGCCGGTGGGTGAGGCGGGTGATCAGGTCGATGACGGCGGCGCCCCGTTCGTGGTCGAGGGCACTGGTGGGTTCGTCGATCAGGAGGACGGTGGGGTCGTTCATCAGGGCCCGGGCGATGTTGACGCGCTGGCGCTGGCCGCCGGAGAGCTGATGGGGGCGCCGGTGGGCCTGGTCGGCCAGGCCGACGCCGTCGAGGAGTTCCATGGCCCGGTCTCGGGCGGTGCGGGGTTTGCGGCCGTCGATCTGGGCCATGACCTGCAACTGTTCGGCGGCGGTGAGGGAGGGCAGCAGGTTGGGCTGCTGGAAGACGATGCCGATCTTGTGACGGCGCAGGTCGGTGAGTTCTGCGCGGGTCATGCCGGTGGTTGCCTGGCCGTCGATGGTGACGGTGCCGGTGTCCGGGGTGATGAGGGTGGCGGCGACGGCCAGAAGGCTGGACTTGCCGGAGCCGGAGGGGCCGACGACCGCGGTCAGGGTGCCCTTGGGCACCTCGAGGGTGACCCGGTCCAGGGCGGTGAGGCGGTTCTCGCCGTCGGGGTAGATGAGGGTGATGTCGGTCAGGTCGAGGCTCATCGGGCGCTCCCCAGGGCGGTCAGCGGGTCGACGGAGGTGATGCGGCGGATGGACAGGGCGGCGCCGAGCGCGCCGAGCGCGATCATCACGGCGGCCGGAACCAGGACGGTGGCGGGGGTGAGGAGGAACGGCACGGCCGAGCCGGCCACGAGTGCGCCGAGGGCGGCGGCGATGCCGGTGCCGATCAGGGTGCCGCCGGTCAGCAGGATCAAGGCCTGACCGAGGGCGTCCTTGAGCAGGCCCGTGGTGGAGGCGCCCAGTGCTTTGAGCACGGCGATGTCGCCGCTGCGCTGGATGGTCCACACGGTGAAGAAGGCGCCGATGACCAGGGCGGAGATCGCGAACAGGAAGCCGCGCATCAGCTGCAGGGAGCCGTTCTCGGAGGTGTAGGAACCGATCGCGGACAGGGAGTCGTCCTTGGAGACCGTTTCGGTGCCCGCTGCCTCGTCGGCGGCGCCGATGTCGGCTCCGGAGGTGGTCCTCAGCGCGATGACGGTGGCGGTCGGCTGGTCGGTCCCGCCCGTGGGGGGCGTGGTCCTCTGCCATCTGTCGAGGCTGATCCAGAGGACCGGGGTGTGGCTGTAGGAGGCGTCCCCGGTCACCGCGGCGACCTTCACCTCCTGTCCGGCCAGCGTGAAGGTGTCCCCCGTCGTCACGCCGAGGTCGGCGGCGGCGGTGACGGACAGGACCGCCGCATGGTCGTCGAGCTTGTCGCTGTCGGGGGCCAGCACGGAGCCGGGCCGCACGCCGAAGGCCGACACCCCGGTGCTCTTGGGGCCGGCGCTCGCCTTGGTGGTGGTGATGCCCAGCGGCTCGGCGCTGCTCACGCCGGGCGTCTCGGCCCACCGCCGCCACTGCTTCTCGGTGACGGTGGAGTTGGAGTACGACGGTTCCTCGCCCTCGCCGGGCGCGGCGAAGGCGATCCTGTCCGCGGGCAGGCCGGTGATCGCGGAGATGTTCTGCCGGCCCAGGCCGGCGGTGAGCCCGGACAGCAGCCCGACCAGCAGGGTGATCAACACGATGACGGTCGCCATCAGGGCGAAGCGCCCCTTGGCGAACTTCAGGTCTCTCCAGGCGACGAACACGGCTTGGGCCTGCCTTCTCGTGGGATGTCACAGGGGTGGAAGCGGTATGACTCCACCCTCACTTCCGGACCCCCGCCCGGGCATCCGGCCCAGGACGGCAATCGCCGCGCCGAAAGGCGGCACACCGGTTGCAACTTTCGGTGGAGGCCGGGACCGGGGGCTTGTCCATAGGCTGGAGGGACCGTGAACTCCACCGCCCCCACCCTGACCCCCACCACCCGCGCGCTGGCCTGGTGCCTGCATGTGCTGGTCGTCGTCCTGCTCGCGCTGGCCGCCGGCCGGGCCGTCGTCGACCACCACCCGCAGGCCGGGCTGATCACCGCCACGGCTGCGGCGTGCGCCGTGATCTACGCGGCCGGTCCTGTGCTGCCACGGGTGCGCCGCTCGCGGCGGGCCGCCGCACTGTGGCTGGCCGCCGTGGGCGCCTGCTGGCTGGTCCTGCTGACCCGGTCCGCCGACGGGGTGTGGGTGGCGTTCCCGCTGTACTTCCTTCAGCTGCACCTGCTGTCCCGCCGTGCCGGACTGGCGGCGGTGGCGGCCACCGCGGTGACGGCCATCACCGGCTTCGCCGCGCACCAGGGGGCCTTCAGCCCCGCGATGGCGATCGGGCCGGCCATCGGCGCCGCCGTGGCGGTCGCGGTGGTATGGGGCTACCAGGCCCTGTACCGGGAAAGCGAACAGCGCAGGCGTCTGATCGAAGAGCTCACCGCCACCCGCGCCGATCTGGCCAACGCGCAGCATGCCGCCGGGGTGCTCGCCGAACGCGAGCGCCTGGCCCGCGAGATCCACGACACCCTCGCCCAGGGCCTTTCCAGCATCCAGCTCCTGCTGCGCGCTGCCGAACGCGCCCTGCCGCACGCACCGGAGAACGCCGCCCGCTACGTCGACCAGGCACGGCAGGCCGCCGTGGACGACCTCGCCGAGGCCCGCCGCTTCGTCGCCGCCCTCACCCCGCCCGCCCTGGAGGGCACGACTCTCGCCGGCGCCCTGGAGCGCCTGTGCGCGACCACCAGCATCCGCCATCGGATCACCGCGCGCTTCCACCTCACCGGCGAGCCCCTACCGCTGACGACCGCGCACGAGGTCGCGCTGCTGCGCGTCGCCCAGTCGGCGCTGGCCAACACCGTCCGCCACGCCGAGGCCGCCACCGCCGAGGTCACCCTGAGCTACCTCGGCGACCACGTCGCCGTGGACATCGTCGACGACGGAGGCGGCTTCCGCCCCGACCGCCTTCCCGCCCCCGACCCGGAGGCCGGCGGTTTCGGGCTGACGGCCATGCGCGCCCGCGTGCACGCCCTCGGTGGCACCCTCACCGTCGAGTCCGCCCCCGGCCACGGCACCGCACTGGCCGCCCAGCTCCCCCTGACCCCCTCCGCCCATGACGAGCCCGAGGCCCGCGCGTGACCGACACCCCCATCCGCCTGCTCCTGGCCGACGACCACCCCGTCGTACGGGCGGGACTTCGCGCCGTACTGGAGACCGAGGACGGCATCACCGTGGTGGCCGAGGCCGCCACAGCCGAGGCCGCCGTCGCCCGCGCTGCCCAGGGCGGCATCGACGTCGTCCTCATGGACCTCCAGTTCGGCAAGGGCATGAACGGCGCCGAGGCCACCGCGGCCATCACCGCCCGCCCCGGCTCCCCCCGCGTGCTGATCGTCACCACGTACGACACCGACGCCGACACCCTCCCCGCCATCGAAGCGGGCGCCACCGGCTACCTCCTCAAGGACGCCCCGCCCGAGGAACTGGCCGCAGCCGTACGCACCGCCGCCACGGGACGCACCACGCTGGCGCCCACCGTCGCGGACCGGCTGATGAACCGGCTGCGCACACCGGGCACCGCCCTGACCCGGCGCGAGACCGAAGTGCTCGCCCTGGTCGCCGACGGCCTGTCCAACCAGGCCATCGGCGACCGCCTCCACCTGACCGAGGGCACCGTCAAGTCCCATCTGGCACGCATCTACGCCAAGCTCGGTGTCGACTCGCGCACCGCCGCCGTCGCCACCGCCACCGATCTGGGCCTCATCCGCCGCTGACCCGAGGGCGGGCGGGCGCCCGGAGCCGCCACGAACCCGCACCCCTCCAGGGGGCGCCCGGTCATCCCCCACCGGCACGCCTCCCAGGGGCTTCCGGGCCGCCCGCTCGCGGGCAACGGCGCGGGAGCGTCCGGCGCGGGCGGGTGGGCCATGCGTGCGGAAGGCCGGTGTGGCTGGGGCCGGCCGGGGTCGGGAGCGGGGGTCGGGGGCGGGTGTTCGTACACCCGTCGGGGTTACGCTGCGGGCATGACCCGTGCCGCCACGCCCGCGTACCGCCGGCTCAGTGTCGAGGAGCGGCGGGCCCAGCTGCTCACCGCCGCGCTGTCGCTCTTCGCGCACCGCGCGCCCGAGGAGGTCTCGCCGGAGGACGTCGCGGAGGCCGCGGGGGTGTCCCGGCCGCTGGTGTACCGGTACTTCCCCGGCGGCAAGCAGCAGCTCTACGAGGCCGCGCTCCGGTCGGCCGCCGACCGGCTGGAGCTGTGCTTCGCGGAGCCGCCCGAGGGGCCGCCCACCGAGCGGCTGACGCGGGTGCTCGACCGGTACCTCGCCTTCGTGGACGAGCACGACGCCGGGTTCGCGGCGCTCCTACGCGGCGGCAGCGTCGCCGAGACGTCGCAGACCACCGCCATCGTCGACGGGGTGCGGAGGGCGGCGGCCGAGCAGATCCTGGCCCACTTCGACGTCCCCGAGCCGGGGCCCCGGCTGCGGATGGCGGTGCGCACCTGGATCGCCTCCGTCGAGGCCGCCTCGCTGATCTGGCTGGACGAGGACAAGCGCCCTCCCCTGGCGGAGCTGCGCGGCTGGCTCGTCGACCACCTGGTGGCCCTGCTGGCCGCCACCGCCGCGACGGACCCGCAGACCGCGCTGGTGGTGCGGGGCATCCTGGCGCTGGAGCGGCCGGACGGGCCGGTGGGGACGCTGGCCCGCCGGATGGGGCCCGTGGTGGGCGGGGCCGCGCACCTGCTGTGAGACTGGTGGGGTGCGAAGCGAGAACACCCCCTTCTCCGGCGGCCCCCTCGACGGCCGCGTCCTGCCGGTGCTGACCGGCCCGACGGGACACCCGCCGAAGTGGTACGAGGTGCCCGTGCCGAACGAGGACGGCGGCCCGCCCACGGTGTACGCCTACCGGCGCGTCCCGGCCGGCCACACGAAGCGCCTCGGGCTCCAGCGGGGCTGGAAGTACGCGTACGAGCCCGCCGGCCGCGAGCGGCGCGCCCTCAAGTGGCCCTGGTCCGGGCCGGGGGGCGAGGGGGGTAAGGGGGCTGGGTAAGGGTTGAGGGTCGGGGTGGGTGCGCCTTGCGGCCGGGGTGGGTGCGGGGCGCGGGCCGTTCGGGGTGGTGTGGCCCGGGTGCCGCGAGCCGGCGGGGTGGCCGTCCCGGCCCCGGCACGGTGAACGCGTTCGGCCGTTCGGACCGTTCCGGATGTTCGTCGTTTCTTCGACTTGTCCGACGAGTCATCATCTCCCGGTCGAACGGAGGTGGTGCCATGACGTTCCCCAGGAGCGCGGCCGTGTGCGCGCTCACCGCCGCCCTCGTGCTGGGCGGCCCGTGGCCCGTACCGCCGCCGGCTCCCGCGCGCGCCGAGGGCGAGTCCGTCTCCGCGCTGCTGACCCGCCTCCAGCGCCTCTACCGGGACGCCGAGGCCGCCGGGGAGACCTACAACGCCGCCGGTGAGGAACTGGCCGCGCAGACCGCCGAGGTGCGGCGGCTCGGCGGGCACCTGACCCGCACCCGCGACGCGCTGGCGGCGGCCCGGGACGCCGCCGGACGGCTGGCCAGGGCCCAGTACCAGGGGCGCGGCGGCTTCTCCCCCGCCCTTCGGCTGCTCTTCGCCGGCGACCCGGAACACGCCCTGGACGAGGCGCTGCTGCTGCGGCGCCTCGCACGGGAGCAGGCGGCGACGGTGGCCCGGCTGCGGGGCGGCGCGCGGCAGGCGGACGCGATGGCGACCGCGGCGCGCCGGGCCCTGGAGCGCAACCAGGAGCTGATCGCCGCGCGGCAGCGGGCCCGCGACGACGCCCTGGCCGCCCTGCGGGAGGTCGAGGCCGCCCTGGCCGGGCTGCCCCCGCAGCGGCTCACGGAGCTGGCCGCCCTGGAGCGCGACCAGACCGCGCGGGCCCAGAGCGACCTGCTGGGCGAGGCGGGGCCCGCCGGGGAGGGGGCCCCGTCCGCACAGGGCGCCGAGGCCGTCGCGTACGCCACCGGGCAGCTCGGCAAGCCGTACGGGGCGGGCGCGTCGGGCCCCGGCGCGTTCGACGACTCGGGGCTGGTCTCGCGGGCCTGGGCGGAGGCCGGCAGGCCGGTGCCGCGCACCAGCGGGGAGCAGTGGCGGACCCTCCCGGCGGTGCCGCTGCGGTCGCTGCGCCCCGGCGACCTGGTCGTCTACTACCCGGAGGCCACGCACGTGGCGCTGTACGCGGGCGGCGGCCGGGTCGTGCACGTCCCGCGTCCGGGCGCCGCCGTGGCGGTGTCCCCGCTCGCCGCGCTCCCGGTCCTGGGGGCCGTGCGCCCCGACGCCGGCGCCCCGCCCCTCGCCTCGTACACCCCGCCGGCGGGGGTGGGCGGGGGTACCGGGGCGGGCGCTCCGGCGGGCGGGGGCGCCGCCGAGGTGGGCGGCGGGGCGTAGCCGGCCGGGTGGGGTCCGGCCGGGCCCCGTGGCGGTCCGGTCCGGCCGGCCCGTGACGGTCCGGCCCGGCCGGGCCCCCGTTCCGCGTCAGGCCTTGGCCGCGGTCTCCAGGAAGGCGTCCGTCTTCGCCGGGTCGTAGAGGAAGTCCTCGAAGTCGGCCGGGTCGTCGAAGCCGTTCGCGAAGCGGTGGGCCACGGCCGGGAGTTCCTGGCCCGCGCCGATGAGCCGCAGCACGTGCTCCGGCGGGGCGCCGAGCATGGCGTTGGTCCACTTGGTGACGTGCCGGGCGGTGTCCCAGTACCGGTCGAACGCGGCCCGCATCCACTCCTCGTCGAACGGCCGGTCGCCGTGCTCCAGGATGGAGGCCAGGTAGCTCGCGGCGCACTTGGCGGCCGAGTTCGAGCCCTGTCCCGTGATCGGGTCGTTGGCGACCACCACGTCGGCGACGCCGAGCACGGCGCCGCCGCCGGGGAGGCGCCCGACGGGCTTGCGCACGGTCGGCGCGTACCGCCCGGCGAGGGTGCCGCCCGCGTCGGTCAGCTCCACCCCGGTGGCGCGGGCGTACTCCCACGGCGTGAAGCGCTCCATCAGCCGCAGCGTCAGCGCCAGGTGCTCCGCCGGGTCCTTGACGCCCCGGAACACGTCGAGCGGCCCCCCGGGAAGGCCCTCCCAGAAGAGGATGTCCGCGCGCCCGCTCGTGGTGAGCGTCGGCATCACGAACAGCTCGCCCACCCCGGGCACCAGGTTGCAGCGGACCGCGTCGAAGTCGGGGTGCTCGGGGCGCGGGCCCATCCCGTGCACGTAGGCGACGGCGAGCGCGCGCTGCGGCTCGCTGAACGGGGACCGCTCCGCGTCCCGCTCGAACATCGACACCAGCTCGCCCTTGCCCGCCGCGACGAGGACCAGGTCGTAGGTGCGGGCGAAGAAGTCCAGGTCCGACACGGCCGCGCCGTGGATGACGAGCCGACCGCCGCGCTGCGCGAACGTGTCCATCCAGCCGGCCATCTTCACCCGCTGGTCGACGGACTGGGCGTAGCCGTCGAGGCGGCCCACCCAGTCGACCGCGCGGGCGCCCTCCGGGCCCGCGACCGAGATGCCGAGGCCCTCGATGCGCGGCGCCTGCGGCTCCCAGAAGTTCAGGCCGAGGTCCCGCTCGTGCTGGAGCGCGGTGTGGAACATGCACTGCGTCGACATGACGCGCCCGTAGCGGATCTCGTCGGCCGTGCGGTTCGACATCAGGGTGACGTCGTATCCGTGCGCCTGGAGACCGAGCGCGAGCTGGAGACCGGACTGGCCGGCTCCGACGATGAGTATCTGGCGCATCGAGAAGGGCCTCTTTTCACTGGGGCGCCGCGGGCGGCGCGGTCGGCGGGGACGGCGGGGACGGCGGGACGGCGGGACGGCCGGGATGTGGGTCCGGCGGGACGGCGGTTCGGCGGGCGGCGGTGGGTCCGGGACCGGGGCGGGGACCGGGACCCGGACCAGCAAGGAGGGGAGGGCGGGCCGCCCCCGCGGGACGCGGCCGTCGGGCGGGGGCGGCGGGCCATCGGCCGTCAGGCGGGGGTCTTCTCCAGCGCCCGCGTGACCAGGGCGAGCAGCGACTCCACCACGGTGAACCGTTCCCGCGCGTCCATGATCACGATGGGGACGTCGGCGGGGACGGTCAGCGCGTCCCGCACGTCCTCGGCCTCGTACCGCGTGGTCCCCTCGAAGTGGTTGACGGCCACCACGTACGGCAGACCGCAGCTCTCGAAGTAGTCCAGCGCGGCGAAGCAGTCGGTGAGCCGCCGCGTGTCGGCCATGACGACCGCGCCGATCGCGCCCCGCACCAGGTCGTCCCACATGAACCAGAACCGCTCCTGGCCCGGCGTGCCGAACAGGTACAGGACGAGGTCGTCGTCGAGCGTGACCCGCCCGAAGTCCATCGCGACGGTGGTGGTGACCTTGTCCGGGGTGGCCGAGAGGTCGTCGGTGTCCTCGCTGGCGCGGGTCATCAGGGCCTCGGTGCGCAGCGGGGTGATCTCGGAGACCGACCCGACGAAGGTGGTCTTCCCCACGCCGAAGCCGCCCGCGACGACGACCTTGGTGGCGATGGGCGCCCGCTCCTGGTCGAGCTGCCAGGGTGCGAGTACCTCCTCGTCCGGCAGGTCAGAGACGGCGAAGTCCACTCAGCACCCTTTCCAGCAGTGCGCGGTCGGGATGCCCGGTGCCGTGCCCGGTCCCGTACACACGGAGCTTTCCCTGGTCGGCCAGGTCGCTGATGAGCACCCGGACGACCCCCAGCGGCATCCTCAGCAGCGCGGACACCTCGGCGACCGTCCGCATGCGGCGGCACACCTGGACGATGGCCCGCATCTCGGGCATGACCCGCCCGGCGGGCCGGGCGGTCCGCCCCTCGGCCGCGTCGGACGCGGCGGCCCCGGCGGGGGCCGCGACGAACGTCTCCACCAGCAGGACGTGCCCGAACCGGGTCCGTCCACCGGTCAGCGAGTACGGGCGGACGCGCGCGGGCCGGCGGCCCTCGCCGCGCACCGGCAGCTTCGCGGACAGGGCCGTCATCGTCCGCCCTCCATGGACTGGCGCAGCTCGCTGCGGAGTTCCGGGGTGAGGACGTGTCCGGCGCGGCCGACGAAGAGGGCCATGTGGTACGCGATGACGCTCATGTCGCAGTCGGGCGCGGCGTGCACGCCGAGGAGCGAGCCGTCGCTGATCGACATGACGAAGACGCTGCCCTCCTCCATGGCGACCATCGTCTGCTTGACGGCGCCGGCGTCCAGCAGCCGGGCGGCGCCGATGGTGAGGCTGGCGATCCCGGACACGATGGTCGCGAGGTCCGCGCTGGAGCCCCGCGGGCCGCGCGGCCGGGCCGGGGCGCCGCCGGTGCGGGCGTCCGCGGCGCCGTCCACGCCCGGTGCGGTCCTCGCCGCGTCGGGGTCGGACGAGAGCAGGAGCAGGCCGTCCGACGAGACCACGGCGACCGACCGGACGCCAGGCACCTCCTCCACGAGATTGCCCAGCAGCCAGTGCAGGTTGCGTGCCTCGCTGCTCAGTCCTTGGGTGCCTGTGCCGGTCGTCGGACTCAAGGGTGTGCCTCCTCGACTGTGTCCCCCGTTCCTGGTGCCGCCTCTTCCGTACGCGGGCCGGCCGCACGCGCGTCCACCGTGCGGGGATCGGCCTTACCCGTGTCGGCCTTGCCCGTGTCGGCCGTGCGCGCGTCGGTCGTACGCGTGTCGGCCGTGCGCGTGTCGGCCGTGCCCGTGTCGGCGGTGCCCGCGATCTCGGCCTCGGCGTCGCGCCGGCCTTCCTGGGCGCCCCGGTGGAAGCCGCCGAGGCGGCGGCGCAGCTCCTCGGCGTTCACCCCGCCGCCGCGTTCGGCGCGGGGTGCCCCGGCGTCGACGACGCGGGGCGTCCGCTTCGGCAGGCCCTTGTCGGTGACCCGCTGCCCGGCGGGGCCGGCGTCGGCGGCGCGGGCGTGCTCCTCCTCCCCACCGGGCGCGGGCAGCCGCACCTGGAGGGTCGTCTCGTGCGCGGGGAGCCCGTCGGGGGCGGTGTCCACGTCGTCGCGGGCGGCGGCGTGGTCCTCGGCCTCCTCCTCCGGGTCCTCCGGGTCCCGCTGGCCCTCCGGGTCCCGCTGGTCCTCCGGGTCCTCCGGGTCCCGCTGGCCCTCGGTGTCCTCGGCCCGCTCCGCCTGCGGCTCCCCGGCATCGGTCCCGGGGACGTCCTCCCGTACGGACTCCACGGGCTCCGCCGCCGGGGCCGCGCCCTCCGCGGGCGCCCCCGTCACCGCGGGCGCCTCGGTGGTGCCCCGGCGGGCCTGGAGGTCGTTGGAGTTGGCCTCCGCGACCGAGCCCGGCAGGGAGACCGTCCCGTACCCCTCCGCGATGGCCACCGCCGGGGGGCCCGCCGCCGGGGGCGCGTCCGGCAGGAGGGCCTGCGGGAGCACGACGACGGCCGTCACCCCGCCGTCCCGCTCCGCCCGCAGCTCGACCCGCACCCCGTGCCGCGCCGCCAGCAGCGCCGCGACGCGCAGACCGAGGCCCTCGCCCTCAGGGGCGCCCTCTCCGCTCCGGGCGCTCTCCCCGCTCCGGGCGCCGCCCCGTGAAGGCACCGCGGCCTCGGCGAGCGCCGGGTCCGCGAGGCGGGCGTTCAGGTCGGCGAGCCGGTCGGGGGCGACCCCGATGCCCTTGTCCCGCACGGACAGCATCACGTCGCCGCCGTCCAGCAGCCACCCGGACAGCTGGACCTGCTCCTCGGGCGCCGAGAACGACGTGGCGTTCTCCAGCAGCTCCGCCAGCAGGTGGCTGATGTCGTCGGCGGCGAACCCGGCCACGTACGCGCGCTGCGGCAGCGACTGGATGGCCACCCGCTCGTACCGCTCGATCTCGCTGACCGCCGCGCGCAGCACGTCGACCAGCGGGACCGGGCCCTGGTGGGCGTGGCTGTGGTCGTGGCCGGCGAGGATCAGCAGGTTCTCGCTGTGCCGGCGCATGACCGTGGCCATGTGGTCCAGCTTGAACAGCGTGGCCAGCCGCTCCGTGTCCTGCTCGCGCTCCTCCATCTTCTCGATGACGGTGAGCTGCCGCTCCACGAGGCCGAGGGTGCGCAGGGAGAGGTTGACGAACGTGTGGTGGACGGTGTGCCGCTGCCGCTCCAGCTCGGTGGTGAGCCGCTCGGTCTCGGCGCGCAGCTCGGCCTGGCGGGCGGCCAGCTCGGCGGTGGCGCTCTCGCGCTCCTCGCCGCGCGCGGCGCGCTCGCCCAGCGCCAGGAGCTTGCCGTGGAGGGTGTTGAGGGAGCGTACGACCTGGGCGAACTCGTCGTTCCGGCCGGTGAAGCGGATCGGCTCCTCGCTCTGCGGGGCCTCCGCGACGCGGGCGGCGCCCAGCCGGAGCACGGCGAGCGGCCGGGTGAGGGTGCGGGCGACGGCCGTGGAGACGCCGATCGCGATGAGCAGGCAGCCGCCGAGCAGGGCGATCCGCATCTCCAGGGCGGTGACGTCGTCGTCGCGCAGGCGCTCCATCCGCTCGACCTGGCGGGTGGCGAGGGCCGACTCGACGCCGCGCATCTGCTCGATGCGGGCGGTCAGCGCGGTCGACAGCCTCCCGGGGTCGGTCCTGCGCTCGGCGCGGGTCAGCTCGGGGGCGTCGGCGAGCTTGGCCAGGTAGCCCTCGGCGGCCTTGACGTCCGGGCCGGTGACGGTCGCGGCGAGGGAGTCGCGGGTGGCCGCGTCGGCGGTGCTGCCGAAGTCGGCGAGGGCGACCTGCTCGCGGACGCGGGCCCGGTGGGCGGCGGCGCTCAGCTCGTCGCGGGCGCCGTCGGCGGCCTTGGCGCCGGGGTCCTCCTCGGTGACGTACCGGCCGGTGACCGGGTCGAACACGGTGCGGCCGGTGCCGCCGGGCTCGGGGACGGCGAGGGCGGCGAGGAGCAGGCCGCGGGTGGCGGACGCCTGCTCGACGGCCTGGCCCAGTTCGGCGGGCGCCCGGCCGGGGCCGCCCGCGGCGCGGGCCGGGGTGCGGTCGGCGAGCTGGGCCGCGAGGGCCCGCAGCTTGTCGATGACCTCGGTGTACGCGCGGTGCGCGGCGAGCGCGGTGCCGTCGCCGGTGAGCGCGGTGCGGCGCAGGGAGGGCACGTCGGCGAGGGCGCGGCGCACGTCGTCGGGTGCGGCGCCCCGGATCTCCTCGATCTGGCGGTCGACGCGGGCGCTGTGGGCCTCGGACAGGGCGGGCCTGGTGCGCTTCCCGGTGCCGGCGCTCGCGGCGGCGGTGCCCCGGCCGTCCTGCGCGCCCTGGGCGCTCGGTCCGCTCCCGGCGCCCTCGCCGTCCTCGGTGCCCTGGCCGTCCCCGTCGCCGTCCCGCGCGCGGGAGGCGTCCCGGCCGGCGGCGACGTAGGCGGTGACCTCGTCGCGCTCGTCGGCCAGGGAGTGGGCGAGGGTGACCGCCTGGCGGTTCAGCTCGGCGAAGGTGACCAGGCCCTGGGACTCCGTCAGATCGGCGGACGTGGTGAGTACGCCGGGCGCCCCCGCGCCGACGACGGTGATGCCGACGAGGGCGACGCCGGCGACGAGCCGACTCCGTACCCGTACGCTGCGGCCGCCCGGAACCTGGGGATCGCCGGGAGTGTCACTGCGCTTCTGCACCGGTGCTCACATTCTTGAACTCGTTCGCCCTTGAAGCAGAGGTGACGACCGGTCACACCCGGAGAGCGCTCCCACCCCTGGCACGGCTTCCGACCATTCCAGCCCTTTTGGGAAGCGCGCACTCCTCGGCCGCTCCGCCACCCGAACGAGTGAACAACACTCCGGAGTTGGTGAACAACTTCCGCCGCCGCGGGCGGCCGGGGCGGGCGGGGCGCCGGGTTGGACTGTCCGGGCGCGCTTTGGCACTATGCCCGCCCGCACGTCGTGCCGCGCTCCGGCCCTGGCGGGCGCCCGGCCGTGCGCGTGCCCGCCGGCCCGGTCCGCGCGGGTCTCCACGTCCTTGGGCGCCCGGTGAGGACCTGGTGCAGACTGATCTTCGTGTACACGGAAAGCGCCTCACTGCCCGGTGATCCCGAACGCCCCAACGAGGACTGGGCGGCCACGGCGGTCCCGGCGTCCGGCCAGGGCGGCGTCCTGGTGGTTCTCGACGGGGTGACACCGCCGTCCACCGACGTCGGCTGTGTGCACCCCGTCCCCTGGTTCACCGCGCGCCTCGGGGGCGCGCTGACCGAACTGTCCGGTTCCCGGCGCGACCTGCCCCTGCCGGAGGTCCTGGCGGAGGCGATCCGGCGCACGGCGGAATCCCACCGTGACACGTGTGACCTTTCTCACGTCCGCACCCCTCAGGCGACGGTGGCCATGGCCCGCTGGGACGCGGAGGCCGTGGAGCACCTGGTGCTGTCCGACGCGGTGCTGCTGCTCGAGTCCCCCGGCGGGGCCGTCCGTGCGGTACGGGACGACCGGCTGGATCTGGTCCCGCCCGAGGTGCTGCGCTCGCACGAGGCGACGGACCGGCTGCGCAACGCCGAGGGCGGCTTCTTCACGGCCGCCGCCGACCCGTCGGTGGCGGGGCGGGCGGTGGCCGGGGTGTCGCCCCGGTCCGCCGTGCGGGCGGTCGCGGCGCTGACGGACGGGGCGGCGCGCTGGGTGGAGCTGTTCGGCGAGGGTGACTGGGCGGACTGCCTGGCGGTGCTCCGCGAGGAGGGCGCCCGCGGGCTCCTCGGCCGGGTGAGGGCGCGGGAGGCGCGGGACGCGGCGGCGGGCGGGGCGCGCCGCTGGAAGCTCCACGACGACGCGACGGCGGTCTACGCCGAACTGTGAGGGCCCGTCCGGCGGCCCGTCCCCCGATCGCGCGGAGGGCGGGGCCGGGGCACCGGCCGTCCCGGCTCCGGCGCGCGGGCCCGTGCCGGGGCCGCGGCACGGGGGCGCCTCAGGGGCGGTGACCGCCGGGCCCGGGGGCGGAACCGGGGGCGCGCTCGGGACCGGGGGCGGAATCAGGGGCGCGCTCGGGGCCGGGAGCCGAATCAGGGGCGCGCTCGGGGCCGGGGCGGGGGTCGCGGGGTTCGGAGCCGGTGTTGAGCTGGTGGAGGAGCCGGGCCAGTTCGGCGACCTCGGCGCGGTCCCAACCCGCGAGCTTGCGCACGTACCGGGCGCGGCGGGCGTCGCGCACCCGGCGGAAGCGGTCCCGGCCCTCGCCGGTGAGGCGGACCAGCGAGGCGCGCCCGTCGGCCGGGTCGGGCTCCCGGACGACGAGGCCCAGTTCCTCCAGGGCCCGGAGCTGACGGCTCATCGTGGCCTTGCCGACGCCGAAGTACCCGGCCAGCTCGGTGGCCCGCTGGCCCCCGGCCTCGTCGAGGCGGACGAGCAGCCCGTACGCGGCGGGCTCCAGACCGGGGTGGACCTCGCGGGCCATCTCGCCGGAGGAGGCGCGGGCGCGGCGCAGGAAGACGGCCAGCT
This sequence comes from Streptomyces fradiae ATCC 10745 = DSM 40063, assembly GCF_008704425.1. Taxonomy (NCBI): domain Bacteria; kingdom Bacillati; phylum Actinomycetota; class Actinomycetes; order Kitasatosporales; family Streptomycetaceae; genus Streptomyces; species Streptomyces fradiae. The sequence goes on along the minus strand of NZ_CP023696.1, from coordinate 4,686,509 downwards.
CCCGTTCGAGCGCGAGGTACGCCAGGTCGGCCCCGGTGGCGTCGCCGCCGGCCCCGTGGCCGTGCGCCGTCCCGGCCCCGTGGCCGGTGCCGGCCCCGTGGCCGTGCGCGCCGTGCGCCGGCCCGCCGTGTACCGGCTCCGCGCGTTCCCCGCCCGTACCGCCTGCCCGCATGTGCTGTCCTCGCCCCTCGCGCGTGTCCTGGCCGCCGTACCGCGGCACGGCGCGTCCGCGGTACGGCCAGTATTCCGCAGGGGGCGGGCCGTCAGCGCAGGTCGGCGGGGTGGCCGGGCGGACCGCCGCGGCGCGCGGCGGCGAGGGGCCCCGGCAGCCGGGGCGGCCACGGCGGCTCGTCGGCGGCGGCCGGCTCCGCCGGTGCCCACCACCGGAGCAGGATGCGGTCCTGCGCCTGGGCCGCGGCCGCATCGCCGGACGGTCCGCGGCGGCGGTTCGGCGTACCGGCGCGCCACTGCCCCGGTGCGCCGGTACGCCGGGACCGCGTCGGCCGGTGCCGTCCCACGGGTGCGCCGACGCCACCGTGGACGCTTCCCCCTGCGAGTCCGGCGGGCCGGTCGTGCCCGCCGGGGTCCGGCCCGCCCATCGTGCCGCGCGCACCCCGCGGCCGTAACCGCCGGTCGGCCCCCTCCGACCGGCGGGCCGCTCACAGCGGCAGCACCGCCCGCACCGCGAACCCGCCGTCCGGGCGGGGCCCCGCCGTGAGCGAACCGCCGAGCAGCTCGGCCCGCTCGCGCAGCCCGACCAGCCCGTACCCGCCGCCGGGCAGCGCGTCGTCCGGCGGGCCCGCGGCGGGTACGGGCGCCGGGGGCGCCGCGTTGCGGACCTCCACCTCCAGCGCGCCGCCGCCCGGGGCGGGCGCGACCCGTACCGCCACACGGGCGCCGGGGGCGTGCTTGCGCACGTTGCTCAGGGACTCCTGGACGACCCGGAAGACCGCGCACTCCACCTCCGGCGGCGGGGCGGCCCCCGGCTCGGTCACGTCGACGGCGACGTCGAGGAGGCTGTCGCCGGTCAGGTCGCGCAGCGCGGCGAGGCCCGTGCCGCCCGCCGCCCGCGCGGCGCCGCCGTCGGAGGCGCGCAGCACGCCCACGAGGTCGCGCAGTTCCTCCAGGGCCCGTACGCCGTGGCGGCGGATGCTCTCGGCGGTGTCCCGCTTCCACGCGTCGTCCGTCTCGGCGGCCCGCAGGGCGCCGGACTGGACGGCGATGATGCCGACGTGGTGGGCGATGGTGTCGTGCATCTCGCGGGCCAGCCGGGCGCGTTCGCGGGCGACGGCCCGCTCCGCCTCCAGCCGCTGCTCCCGCGCGCGGGTGGCGGTGAGGTCCGCGAGCCGGGCGCGCAGCTCGGCGCGGGCCCGCGCGAGGAGGCCCAGCGCGGTGGGGCCCGTGCTCATCAGGGCGGCGGCCTCGACGCTGATGAGCACCTCCTGGTACGTCATCGCCGCCAGGTCCCGGAGGGGCCACGGGCAGGCCGACACCGCGAAGAGCAGGCCGCACGCGGCGGCGGTCCGGCCGCGCGACCGGCCGCGCGCCACGCGGAACATCGCCACCATGGCGGGCAGCCACAGCGCGCCCGTCAGCATGGACGGCAGCGCCAGGCACAGGGCCGTCGCCGGCAGGCGCCGCCGCAGGGCCAGGGAGAGCAGCGCGGCCGCGCACACGGTGGCCCGCAGGGCGGTGAGCGGCCCTTCGAGGGTGAGCGGTTCGGCCGCCGCGACGACCACGAGGAGTTCCTCGGCGGTCGGGCGGCGCCACCTCACCGTACGAGCCGGAGCTGGTGCGCCCTTACCGCCGCCTGCACCCGGTTGGTCACACCCAGCTTGGCGAGCACCGTGCTCACGTGGTCCTTCACCGTGGTCGTGCCGATGAGCAGGCGCCGCGCGATCTCCGCGTTGGACAGGCCCTCCGCGAGGAGGACGAGCACGTCCCGCTCACGGGGCGTCAGCTCGTCGGCCTGGGCGCGGTCCGCGGGGTCCGTCGGCGGGTCCGACGGTTCGCCGGTGCCCGCGCGCAGGAAGCCGTCGACGACCGTGCGCGCCACCTTCGGCGCGATGACCCGGCCGCCGGCCGCCAGCTCCTTGATGAGGTACTCCAGCTGCTCGGGGGCGGTGTCCTTCAGCAGGAACCCGGCCGCCCCGCCGCGCAGCGCCGCCGCCAGGTGCTCGTCCGCGTCGAAGGTGGTGAGCATCGCCACCACCGGCGGCTCGGGCAGGGACCGCAGGTCCGCGAGGACGTCCAGGCCGTGCCGGTCGGGCATCCGGACGTCGAGGAGCACCACGTCGGGGCGGTGCTCGCGCGCCTCGTCCAGGGCCCGGGAGCCGGTGCACGACGCGACGGCGCGGGTGCCGTCGAATCCGTCGACGATCCGCCGGAGCCCCTCTCTGATCAGGTCCTCGTCATCGACGATCATCACGTGCACTGCTGAACGGTTCATACGGCCGGACCCCACTCAGGCGTTCTGGAGCGCCCTCAGCATAGGCGGTGCGCGCCCCCTCGCGGACCGGCGCGAACCGGCCCTTCGCGCCCGCGCACGGGCCGCCGCAGGCGCGAGGCGCGCACGCCGTGCGGGGCCTTTGCGCGCCCGAGCGAGCGGGCGGGCGGGGGCGGCGGGCGACAGGTGGTGGGCGACGTGCGGGACGTACGTGCGGGACGTGCGGGACGTGCAGGACGTGCGGGACGTGCGGGACGTGCGGGACGTGCGGGACGTGCGGGTCGGTGGCCGCGGCGGCGGTACGCGGCACCGCGCCCGCCACGGGGCGGCGGGCGCGGCGGGGCGGGGCGGCGGGCGTCCCCACCGCGGCGGAGCCCCCGGCGCCGCGTGGGCGCCGGGGGCTCCGGGTCAGGAGGGGCCGGTCATCCGCAGCGGCCCGCCGGGCGGGCGCGGGTCACCAGGTTCGTCCAGCCGCTCGTGCCGTCGAGCCACACGACCCGCGTGCCGGAGTCGGCCGCCGGGGAGAGCTGCATGCCCCGGTCGCACGACATCCGCTGGACGCGCGAGCCGTCGGCGGCGAGCTGCCAGACCTTGGGCAGCGCCGCGTTGGACAGCCGGTCCCCGGCGTCCTCCCCCGCGAGGGGCTGCGCGCTCACCGTGACCGCCGTGTCCGACACGGTGAGGTCGGAGGCGGCGAGGGCGCCCGGCTTGTACTCGCTGCTGATGTCGTACGTGCCGGTCCCGTCGTGCCCGGACCTGCGGATCGTCACCTGGCCCTCGTCGTCCACGTTCTCGTCGTTCAGCCAGAACACGTGGGTCGCGTTGATCCCGGTGCGCCCCACCGTCTCGGGCTCGCCGTGCTGCTCGGCGAGCACGGCCCGGCCGGTGGCCAGGTCGAGGATCTCGACGCCCAGCCGGTGGCCGTCCCCGGCCGGGTACAGCTTCGCGTAGGCGACGCGGCCGTGCCCGACGGACGGCAGCCCGGTCAGCGTGTCGGGGCCGGCGCCGTCGACGTACGAGGGCCGGGGGTCGCCGGGCCGCAGGACGCCGACGTGCCGGCCGGTGCCGAAGAGGTCGTACAGGTCGAAGACGGTCGTACCGCGGTCGACGCGCACGCTCAGGACGTCCGCCTCGGTGGTCAGCAGCCGCTTGACGGGGCCGCCGGAGAGCGGCCGGGACAGGATGTCGACGCCGCGCGGGCCGTACGCGACCCACACGACCGTCCGGCCGTCGGTCGCCGGGTTCACGTGGAAGCGGCCGTCGTTGGGGCTCATCGGCTTCGGCGCGCCCTTGCCGTCGAGCCGCCCCGCGTACACCGAGTACGGCTCCGAGCCGTCGTCGTTCGAGGTCGCGGCGGTCCACCAGCCGCCGCCCGCCTGCACCTCCGTGCCGTCCGTGTTGACCTTGCGCAGCAGGGCGTCGGAGTCGGCGCCCAGGGCGTTCTCCCAGCCCCGCACGATGCCGTGCGCGTGGAACGACCGCTTCACGGTGTCGAGCTGCCGGGGCGTGGCGCCCAGCGCGCGGGCGGCGGCCACGACGGCCTCGCGGCCCTCGGTGAACCCGTCGAGCGGGGTGAGGTACTCGGCCAGCGCCTTGTAGACGATCCGGTCGGCCAGTTCGGGGCCGAGGTCCTGGCGCAGGTCCCACAGGGCGCCGGAGAAGATGGTCGAGTTGAGGTGGACGCCGCCGTTGTCGATCCCGAAGGTGACGCCGAGGAAGTCCTCGGCGGTGGTGGCGCCGTCGTCCAGGTCGCGCAGGGCGCAGTCGCGGGGCGCGGCGGTGCGGCACAGGTCCTCGCCGATGAGGCCGGCGTCGGGGTCGTCCATGGAGCGGCCGGAGCGGTCCACGTCGACGGCGTTGCCGAAGTAGTCGGCGACGGCCTCGTTGAGGGCGCCGGACTGGCCCGCGTAGACCAGCTCGGCGGTGTTCTCCACGACCCCGTGGGTCATCTCGTGGCCGACGACGTCCAGGTCGGCGGAGAGGGGGCGGAACTCGTCGTCGCCGGAGCCGTACACCATCTTGGTGCCGTCCCAGAAGGCGTTGACGTACGGCTCGCCGAAGGCGGTGACGCCGACGAGGGAGTCGACGGCCGAGCCGCGCCCGTCGAGTCCGGTGCGGCCGTGGCGGTCCCGGTAGTAGTCGAAGACCTGGGCCGCGGCCCAGTGGGCGTCGACGGCGCCTGAGTCGGTGGCGTCCTTCCCGAAGTCGGGGGTGGCGGAGGCGACCGGCTTCAGGCCGTCCGGCCAGGTGCCGAGCACGTCGAACACGTCCAGGCCGCTCGCGTCCCAGGTGGTGAGCGCGTTGCCCGTGCCGGAGGCCATGCGGGCGCGGTCGGACAGCTCGTACGGGCCGTCCGGGGCGGGGCGGTGGACGGCGAGCGGGACCTTGGAGCCGTCGAGCCGGACCCCGCTGCCGGTGGTGTTCTGGCCGGTGGTGTTCTGGCCGGTGGTGTTCTGGCCGGGGGCCTGCTGACCTGGGGCCTTCTGGCCGGTGCCGTTCTCGCGCGGGGCGCCCCCGCGGGCGGCGTCCTCGCGCGGCGCGGCGGGGGCCGGGGCGCCGGCGGGCGGCGCGAGGGTCTTGATGCCGGTGTGCTGGAGGACCGGGTAGCCGGCGCGGGCGTCCACGTACACGTGCTGGAGGACCGGTTCGCCGCTGACGGGATGGGTGCCGCGCACGGTCACGTGGTACGTCAGCACGCCCTCGCCGCGCGGCACGACCACAAGCCCGGCGGAGGCGCCGCGCAGCGCCCGCTCCTCCTCGGCCGTGCCGCGCCGCGCGGAGCCGTCCGGGCCGGTGCGGGCGAGCCGGTCGCCGGAGAGGCGGGTGAGCGTCGCGGTGACCGCGCGCCGCACGGCGGTGGCCTCGCTCACCGCCGGGGCGGTGCCGACCGTCAGGCCGGTGAAGTACCGGCCGGAGGTGCCGGTGACGGTGCGCTCGCCCTTGCCGGTCTCCATCCGCACGACGTACTGGCCGCCGAGGACGGGGACGCCGCGGTGCCGCTGCTGGAGCCGGACCGTCTCGTCGGCGCCGTGCCGGTACGTGCGCAGCGGTACGAGGTCGCGGCGCGGCTCGGGGATGCGGTACCGGCCGCGCTCGGCGGCCAGATGGGCGCGGGCCGCGTCGGCGGGCGCGGCCTTGGCGTCCACCGGGGCGTCCAGGCCGTCCACGAGCTGCGGGGTGTCGGTGTCGGGCAGCGGGATGACGTCGGTCCCCGCGGTGGGCGGTGTGGTCCCGGCGGGTCCGGTGGCGCCGGCCCCGGTGGGGGCGCCGGCGGTGCGGGCCCCGGTGTCGTGGGCGGTGAGCGCGGCCCGCGGGGCGGGCCCGGTGGCGGCGGTGGCGTGGGCCGCGGGTATCGCGGTGATCAGCAGCCCGGCGGCGGCGAGCGCCGCTCCCCCGGTCGCGGCCGCCCCCTTCCGCCTGCCGGTTCGCGCCGCGGTGGTCCTTGGTTCGCGCACGGTTGCGTACCCCTCCTACGTGCTTGGTCAGAGCCGTTCTCGGGTGGTCGGGGCCATGCAAGCGGCGCCGGCCGGCGGCGGCAATGAGCCAAGCCCGCGGAGAAGTGGGCATGCCCACTTGTGTGTCCGGCGAGGGCCCGGTGAGAATCCGACGCATGATCAAGGGGGGATTGCCCCCACTTGGCCTGGGGGAGGCCGAGGAGCGGGCGTATGAGGCTTTGCTGCTGGAACGGGCCGATCACGTGGAGGAGTTGGCGCGCCTCCTCGACCTGCCGAGGAAGCGGGTGGACACCGCGCTGGACCGACTGGTGGAGCACGGATTCGCCCGGCCCCCGGACCCGGTGGACGGCGGCGGGCTGCCGCATCCGGCGGCCCCGGCGGCGGCGATCCGCATCCTGATCGACCGCCGGCAGGCCGAACTGCACCGCCGGTCGGCCGAACTGCACCGGCGCTCCGCGGAGTTGGAGCGGCTGCGGCTCACGGCGGAGCGGCTGGCGGCGGAGCGGCTCGCCGCCGACCGGTCGGCCGCCCCGCGAACGCCCGGCTGCGGCGGCGGGGTGAGCGCCGGAGGGGACGGCGCGGGCGCCGGGTGCGCGGTGGAGCGGCTGGCGGGGCGCGGCGCGGCGGGCGAGCGGACCGGGCGGCTGCTGGCCGGGGCGGAGCGCGAGGTGCTGCTGATGGACCGGGCGCCCTACGCGGACCTGGACGTGGGCGGGCTGCTGGCGCGGGGCGTTCAGGTGCGGGCGGTACTGGACCGGGCGGGCCTGGCGGCGCCGGGGCGGGCGCGGGCGGTGGCCGCGCTGGTCCGGCGGGGGCTGCGGGTGCGGGTCGCGGCGGGGGTGCCGACGCGGCTGCTCGCGGTGGACCGGCGGGTGGCGCTGCTGCCCCCGTCGGACGCGGCGGACCCGAGGGCGTACGCGCTGGCGGTGGGTGACGCGCGGCTGCGGGAGGCGCTGGCCGCGCTGTTCGAGGCGGTGTGGGAGGGGGCCGCGCCCTGGGACGGGGGCGGGGGCCGGGAGGAGGGGCCCGAGCAGCGGGAGCTGCTGCGGCTGCTCGCGGCGGGCCTCAAGGACGAGGCGATCGCCCGCCGCCTGGGCGTCCACGTCCACACGGCCCGCCGCCGCATCAGCCGCCTGCTGGAGAGCCTGGACGCCCGCACCCGCTTCCAGGCGGGCGCCCGCGCGACGGCCAGGGGCTGGCTGGACACCTGACGCCCCACACCTGCCGGGCGCGCACGGGCCGCCGCTCCGGTCGGTGCCCGGCCACCGCACCGCGGGAGCGGCGGAACAGCCCCGGCGAAGGCACCGCCCGGAGCGGGCCTCCCGGCGAACAGCCGGCGCGGACCGGCCCCACGCGGCGGCCCGTGCGCCCCGGACCGAACGACAAGGGCAGGACGGAAGGGCCGAACGGAACAACCGGAAGGAACGGCCCCACGCGGCGGGCCCCGGCACGGGCCGACAGGCCGCGATGCCATACGGCCGTCGGCCCGGCCCACCGCTCCTGCCGCTCCTGCCGCTCCTGCCGGACAAGCCCGGCCGGCCGGCCGCTCCCGTACAAGCCCCCACCGGGCGCGGACGGACCACGCGAGTCCGGCCGGGCGACACCGGCCGGGGGCCCGGACCAGGCAGGCCGGGGCCCGGACCGGCCGGGCGGACGAGCCCCGCCCCGCCGCACAGACCGACCGGGACGGGCCCCCGCCGGGGCACCGGGCCGGGTCCCCGAACGGACCACCCGGCCGGACGCCGGGACCGGCCGGGCGGCCCCCGGTGTCCGGCCGGTCAGGCGGCCCCGGCCCGGTCAGGCGGCGACGGAGGCCGCGTCCGCCGGGTCGCCGGCACCGTCCCGGAGCTCCGCGGGGGCCAAGGCGATGTCCAGGACCTGCCGGACGTCCGTCACCATGTGGACCCGGAGCCCGTCGAGGACCTCGGCGGGGACGTCGTCGAGGTCGGCCTCGTTCCGCTTGGGGATGACGACGGTGGTGATCCCGGCCCGGTGGGCGGCGAGCAGCTTCTGCTTGACGCCGCCGACGGGCAGCACCCGCCCGGTCAGGGACACCTCGCCGGTCATCGCCACGTCCGTGCGGACCAGCCGGCCGCTGAGCAGGGAGGCGAGCGCGGTGGTCATGGTGACACCGGCGCTCGGCCCGTCCTTCGGCACGGCCCCCGCGGGGAAGTGGATGTGGACGCCGCGGTCCTTGAGGCCGGTCACCGGCAGTTCCAGCTCCGCGCCGTGGGAGCGCAGGAAGGACAGGGCGATCCGCGCGGACTCCTTCATCACGTCGCCGAGCTGCCCGGTGAGCGTGAGCCCCGCCGCTCCGGTCTCCGCGTCCGCCAGGGACGCCTCGACGAACAGCACGTCGCCTCCCGCGCCGGTGACGGCGAGACCGGTCGCGACGCCCGGCACCGAGGTGCGGCGCTCGGCCGGGTCCTGGGCGGACTCGGGCACGTGGTGCGGACGCCCGATCAGGTCCCGCAGGTCGTCCGCGCGGACGGTGTACGGCAGCTCGCGGTCGCCCAGCTCCGCCTGGGCGGCGACCTTGCGCAGGAGCCGGGCGACGGACCGCTCCAGGTTCCGCACGCCGGCCTCGCGGGTGTACTCCCCGGCGAGCCTGCGCAGGGCGGCCTCCTCGATCACGACCTCGTCCCGGTCGAGCCCGGCCCGCTCCAGCTGGCGCGGCAGCAGGTGGTCGCGCGCGATGACGACCTTCTCGTCCTCGGTGTAGCCGTCGAGGCGGACCAGCTCCATCCGGTCGCGCAGCGCCTCGGGGACGGCCTCCAGGACGTTCGCCGTGGCGAGGAAGACGACGTCGCTCAGGTCCAGTTCCACTTCGAGGTAGTGGTCGCGGAAGGTGTGGTTCTGCGCCGGGTCGAGGACCTCCAGCAGGGCGGCGGCCGGGTCGCCGCGGAAGTCGGAGCCCACCTTGTCGATCTCGTCCAGGAGGACGACCGGGTTCATGGACCCGGCCTCCTTGATGGCGCGGACGATCCGGCCGGGCAGGGCCCCGACGTAGGTGCGCCGGTGGCCGCGGATCTCCGCCTCGTCCCGCACGCCGCCGAGCGCGACCCGCACGAAGGTGCGGCCCATCGCGTGGGCGACGGACTCGCCGAGGCTGGTCTTGCCGACGCCGGGCGGGCCGACCAGGGCCAGCACGGCGCCGCCGCGCCGCCCGCCGACGATGCCGAGGCCCCGGTCGGCACGGCGCTTGCGGACGGCGAGGTACTCGGTGATGCGCTCCTTGACGTCCTCCAGGCCGGCGTGCTCGGCGTCGAGGACCTCCTTGGCGCCGCGGATGTCGTACCGGTCCTCCGTGCGCTCGTTCCACGGCATCTCCAGGACCGTGTCGAGCCAGGTGCGGATCCAGGAGCCCTCCGGGGACTGGTCGCTGGCGCGCTCCAGCTTGTCGACCTCCTTGAGGGCCGCCTCGCGGACCTTCCCGGGCAGGTCGGCGGCCTCCACGCGGGCCCGGTAGTCGTCGGTGCCGCCCTCGGCGTCCTCGCCGTTCAGCTCGCGCAGCTCCTTGCGGACGGCTTCGAGCTGGCGGCGCAGCAGGAACTCGCGCTGCTGCCTGTCGACGCCCTCCTGCACGTCCTTGGCGATGGACTCGGCCACGTCCTGCTCGGCGAGGTGGTCGCGCAGCTGCTCGGTGGCGAGCTTCAGCCGGGCGACGGGCTCGGCGGTCTCCAGGAGGGCGATCTTCTGGGCGGTGGTGAGGAACGGGGAGTACCCGGAGTTGTCCGCGAGGGCGGCGACGTCCTCGATCTGCTGGACCCGGTCGACGACCTGCCAGGCGCCGCGCTTGCGCAGCCAGCTCGTGGCGAGGGCCTTGTACTCCTTGACCAATTCGGCGACCGCGCCGGGCAGCGGGTCGGGCACGCTCTCCTCGACGGTGGTGCCCTCCACCCACAGGGCGGCGCCCGGCCCGGTCGTCCCGGCGCCGATGCGCACGCGCGCGACGCCCCTGATGAGGGCGCCGGGGTCGCCGTCGGACAGCCGCCCGACCTGCTCGACGGTCCCGAGGACGCCGGTCCCGGCGTACGTCCCGTCCACGCGCGGCACCAGCAGCACCCGCGGTTTGCCGCTGCCCTCCCGTACGGCGGCCTGGGCCGCCTCGACGGCGGCGCGCACCTCGTTGTCGGACAGGTCCAGCGGCACCACCATCCCCGGCAGCACGACCTCGCCGTCGAGCGGCAGCACGGGCAGGGTGAGCGGTGCGGGCGTCGAAGCCATGATCTCCCCTTCGGCAGTCAAGTTGAGCTACACCGACTCAATGCACCTGAGCCGCCCGGTGTTCCCCGCACCCCGTTCGCCCTGAGCGAACGGGTCGACACGGACCGCGCACGCGGGCCCCGCCGGGCGAAGGAGCCGCAGCCGGGGGGCGATGTCAGTGGCGGCGCATACGATCCGCTCATGAGCATGATCGGAGAGTACGCACGACTGACCCCCGACGAGTTCGCCCGCGCGCTGCGCGACCCCGAGTGGGCCGAGGAGCGGGTGGACGAGCTGGTCGAGGCCGAGCTGGGGAGCGGCGGGGACGGCGAGCCCCGCTGCCTCGACGTCGACAAGGCGTGGGAGGCGCTGGACTTCCTGCTGACCCGCGCCGGCTTCCCCGTCGACGTCGTCTTCGGCGACGACGCGATACCGGGCGCCGAGGAGTGGGGCTACACCGCGCCGCGCTTCCTGGCCCCCGAGCGCGTGCGGGAGGCGGCCGAGGCCCTGCTGGCCATGCCCGCCGAGCGGCTGGTGGCCGGATTCGGGCCGCGCGACCTGGCACGCGAGGGGGTGTACCCGGTGATCGCCTGGGAGCGGGAGGAGTCCCTGGAGTACGTGACGGCCCACTACGAGGCGCTGGTGCCGTTCTTCGCGGCGGCCGCCCGCGACGGGGACGCCGTCCTCATGTGGCTCGACTAGAGCCCGCCACCGGGCACCCCTGGCGCCCCGCCCCGACCTCGGTGTGTAATGAGCCTGTGCACGATGCAGATATTACAGCCGCCTGGGTCCGGGGCTGGGCCGTCTCCCGCGGCACCCCGCCGCCCGCCGAGGAGCCCTGGGGGTACCGCATCGAGGTGGGGCGCGACGTCCTGCGGCACGTCCTGCCCGAGCCCGACGAGCCGACCGTCCGCTTCCTCTGCGAGTCCGTGACGCGGCCGTACTCCTGGCTGAAAGTGCTCGCGGAGCCGGAGGAGGTGGCCGACTGGATCACCCCCGGCTGGGCCATCCCGGACGATCCGGGCTTCATGATGACCGCCCGCCTCGCGCCTGGCGGTCCCGGCGCACCCGCGCCCGCGCCGCCCGCCGGGTACGCGGTGCACCGCGAGCTCCACGAGGGCGTCCACCTGGTGCGCGTCCTCGCCGGGGACGGCTCCCTCGCCGCGCGCGGCCAGGTCGCCCCCACGGGCCGCACGGCCGTGTTCGACCAGGTCGAGACGTACGAGGCGCACCGGCGGCGCGGCCTCGGCAGCACCGTCATGCGCCTCCTCCACGCGGCGGCGGCCGATGCCGGGGCCACCACCGGCGTCCTGGCCGCCACCGTCGAGGGCCGCGCCCTGTACACCTCCCTGGGGTGGCGCTGCCACGGTCCGCTCACCGGGGTCGTGCGCGACGGCGGCGCCACCGCCCCGTAGCCGGCCCCGCCCCCGCCGTTCGCACACGGACGCGACGACACGCACGCGCGTCCGCGTCTCCGACCCGAACGACGCGTACGACCCGAACTCGCATGCCTCCGCGCCGCCTTGTTGCCTAGGCTGGAGCGCATGCCCGTGACGCTGGACCGACGTGAAGGCCCGTACGGTGAAGTCGTGCTGCGGCGGCGCGACGACCACTTCGAGATCATCGCCAACGGCACCTTCCTGATGGACACCTCCGACGGCCGCTCCGAGCGGCTCCTCGTCGACGCCGCCCTCCAGGCCCTGCGCGCCTCCCGGCCCGCCCGCGCCGCGGACGCCCCCGCCCGGCCCGGCGCCCTCGCCCGCGCCGCGGACGCCCCCGACCGGCCCTCCGTCCTCATCGGCGGGCTCGGCGTGGGCTTCTCCCTCGCCCACGCCGCAGCCGACCCCGCCTGGGGCCGCATCGTCGTCGTCGAACGGGAGCAGGCCATCATCGACTGGCACCGCGAGGGCCCCCTCGCCGCGCTCTCCGCCTCCGCCCTCGCCGACCCGCGGACGGTGCTCGTCCACGCCGACCTGGTCGCCCACCTCCACGACCCGCGCGTCCCCGACACGTACGACGCGCTCTGCCTCGACATCGACAACGGCCCCGACTGGACGGTGACGGAGGGCAACGACGGCCTGTACGCGCCCTCCGGCCTGGCCGCCTGCGCGCGCCGCCTCAACCCCGGCGGCGTACTGGCCGTCTGGTCCGCGCGACCCTCCCGGGATTTCGAAGCGTCCTTGCGAAATGCCGGTTTCCACGGGGTACGGACGGAAGAGATCCCGGTTGCCCGAGGCGTACCCGACGTGGTGCACCTCGCCGTTCGACCCGCGTAGCCTCGACCCTTCGACTGCCTTTATGTTGTTGGCGGCAAGCGCACGGAACTACAGCTCGCGCAGGACGCGACAGGGGCGGGGCATGGAGCACGCACACACCAGCCACACCGGCAACGCGGTCGCGCAGGGTACCCAGCGCCGGGTCCTCGTCGTCGAGGACGACGCGACCATCGTGGAGGCGATCTCCGCGCGGCTGCGCGCCGAGGGCTTCCTCGTGCAGACCGCTTCGGACGGGCCGGCCGCGGTCGACGCGGCGGAGGCGTGGCAGCCGGACCTGATGGTCCTCGACGTCATGCTGCCCGGCTTCGACGGCCTGGAGGTCTGCCGGCGGGTCCAGGCGCAGCGGCCGGTGCCGGTGCTGATGCTGACCGCGCGGGACGACGAGACGGACATGCTGGTCGGCCTCGGCGTCGGCGCCGACGACTACATGACGAAGCCGTTCTCGATGCGCGAGCTGGTGGCGCGCGTCCACGTGCTGCTGCGCCGCGTCGAGCGCGCCGCGCTGGCGGCGGTCACCCCCCGCAGCGGCATCCTGCGCCTCGGGGAACTGGAGATCGACCACGCCCAGCGCCGCGTCCGCGTCCGGAACGACGACGTGCACCTGACGCCGACCGAGTTCGACCTGCTGGTCTGCCTGGCCAACACGCCCCGCGCGGTCCTCTCCCGCGAGCAGCTCCTCGCCGAGGTGTGGGACTGGGCGGACGCCTCCGGCACGCGGACCGTGGACAGCCACATCAAGGCGCTGCGCCGGAAGATCGGCGCCGAGCGCATCCGCACCGTGCACGGCGTGGGGTACGCGCTGGAGACCCCGGCGCCGTGAGCCGCGGGCGTGCCGGGTCGCGGGACCGCTCCGGCGACGACGTGCCGCGCGACGGCGCGGACCACGACCGGGCCCACGGCGGCGTCGACCGGCCCCGCGACGGCGACCCGTCCCAGAGCCGGCCCCACGACGGCGACCCGTCCCCAGGCCGGCCCCGCGTCGGCGACCCGTCCCAGGGCCCGCCCCGCGACGGCGACCCGTCCCCAGGCGGGCCCCACGACGGCGGCCGGACCCAGGGCCCGCCCCGCGACGGCGGCGACGCACCGCGCCCCCGCCCCGGCCGCGAGGGCCCCCGGGCCGGGGCCCGTCGCGCGCTCCCCTTCCCGTACGGCACCGAGGAGTGCCGTACGGGGCGGCGCGGGCGCCTCGGCGGCGTCACCATCTCGATCAAGACGAAGCTCGGCACCCTCGTGGTCGTCTCCGTCTTCATCACCACCGGCCTGCTCCTGGTGGCGCTGCGCACCGCGACGGAGCTGCGCTTCATCACGGTCTTCTCGGTGATCGCGACCCTGCTGCTCACCCAGTTCGTCGCGCACGGCCTCACCGCCCCGCTCGACGAGATGAACAAGGTCGCCAAGGGCATCTCGCACGGCGACTACACCCGCCGCGTGCGCGGCGCCGACCGCCGCGACGAGCTGGGCGACCTCGCCTCCACCATCAACCGCATGGCCGACGACCTGGAGGCCGTCGACCGGCACCGCAAGGAGCTGGTCGCCAACGTCTCCCACGAGCTGCGCACCCCCATCGCGGCGCTCCGGGCCGTCCTGGAGAACGTCGTGGACGGGGTGTCGGCCGCCGACCCGGAGACGATGCGCACCGCGCTCGCGCAGACCGAGCGCCTCGGCCGCCTCGTGGAGACCCTGCTCGATCTGTCGCGGCTGGACAACGGTGTCGTCCCGCTGCGCTCCCGCCGCTTCGAGGTGTGGCCGTACCTGTCGGGCGTGATCAAGGAGGCGAGCCTCGCCGCGTCGCAGCGCGCCGTCGGCTCGGGTGCGCGGGCCCACGCGCGCACGGACGTGCACCTGCACCTGGACGTCTCGCCGTCCGACCTGACCGCGCACGCCGACGTGGAGCGGCTGCACCAGGTCGTGGCGAACCTGGTGGACAACGCGGTGAAGCACTCGCCGCCGCACGGCCGGGTCACGGTGCGGGCCCGGCGCGGGCCGTCCCCGGAGTCACTGCGGCTGGAGGTGGAGGACGAGGGCCCCGGCATCCCCGAGTCGGAGCGGCACAAGGTCTTCGAGCGGTTCAACCGGGGCAGCGTCCCGTCGCCGCACGGGCCGGGCAGCGACGGCGGCACGGGCCTGGGCCTCGCCATCGCCCGCTGGTGCGTCGATCTGCACGGTGGCCGTATAGGTGTGGCCGAATCCGTACGGGGCTGCCGCATCCTCGTCACCCTTCCGGGGACTCCCCAGCAGCGCGGTTGACATAGGGTTCGAACGGGAGACGTTCCGGACCCGCGTACGTGTACGGGGTGCGCGCCGGGGAAGGGGTGGATCCGAGCAGGGGTGCGGTCCGTGCAGGTCGCGGCCCCGCCGCGGGCTACCCGGCCGCGGCCGGCCGTCGCCGAACCACGCTTGTTTCCCGCCATTTCCAGCCCCGAAACACGACTTTCGATGTGATGTACGCGACGATGGCACGCCCCGCCTGCCCCTTCCGCTCGCAGAGGCGTAGCCTTTATTTCCGCTGTCCATCACCTTGTGAAGCGGAAGAGGGCGGTTGCCGCCGTGTCGTCTCAGTCCCCCAGTAACTCGAGCATCTCGACCGACCAAGACGGCCGGGGCCAGAGCCCTGCGGCCGCCTTCGGTGCCAATGAGTGGCTCGTCGACGAGATCTACCAGCAGTACCTCCAGGACCCGAATTCGGTCGACCGCGCCTGGTGGGACTTCTTCGCCGACTACAAGCCGGGCGCGTCCGGCTCGGCGGACAAGCCCGCAGGCGAGGCCGCCGGGGCCGCGGGCTCCGTGACGCGGCCGGCCCAGCCGGCGGAGGCGCCCACCGCACAGGCCCCCGCCGCGCAGGCCGCCCAGGCCCAGCCCGCCCAGCCGGCGGCACCCGCCGGCCAGGTCCCCGCCCCGGCCGCGCCGCAGCCGGCCGCACCCGCGCAGGCCCAGGCCCCCGCCCCGGCGCAGGCCGCCCCCGCGGCGCCCGCCGAGCCGGCGGAGCGGCCCGCGCCCGCCAAGGCCGCGCCCGCCAAGCCCGCCGCCGCCAAGCCCGCCGCCAAGGCGGCCCCCGCGGCCGAGGGCGCCGCGGGCCCGGCGTTCGTGACGCTGCGCGGCCCGGCCGGCGCCGTCGCGAAGAACATGGACGCCTCGCTGGACATGCCGACGGCCACCTCGGTCCGCGCCGTCCCGGTGAAGCTGCTGTTCGACAACCGCATCGTCATCAACAACCACCTGAAGCGGGCCCGCGGCGGGAAGATCTCCTTCACGCACATCATCGGCTACGCGATGGTGCAGGCGATCAAGGCGATGCCCTCCATGAACTGGTCGTACCAGGTCAAGGACGGCAAGCCGACCCTGGTCAAGCCGGAGCACGTCAACCTCGGCCTCGCCATCGACCTGGTGAAGCCGAACGGCGACCGCCAGCTCGTCGTCGCGGCCATCAAGAAGGCCGAGACGCTGGGCTTCTTCGAGTTCTGGCAGGCGTACGAGGACATCGTCCGCCGCGCCCGCGCGAACAAGCTCACCATGGACGACTTCACCGGCGTGACGGTCTCCCTGACCAACCCCGGCGGCCTCGGCACGGTCCACTCCGTGCCGCGCCTGATGCCCGGCCAGTCGGTGATCATGGGCGTCGGCTCGATGGACTACCCGGCCGAGTTCCAGGGCACGTCCCAGGACACCCTGAACAAGCTGGGCGTCTCCAAGGTGATGACCCTCACCTCGACGTACGACCACCGGGTCATCCAGGGCGCCGCGTCCGGCGAGTTCCTGCGGATCGTCGCCAACCTCCTCCTCGGCGAGGACGGCTTCTACGACGACGTCTTCAAGTCGCTGCGCATCCCCTACGAGCCGGTCCGCTGGCTGCGGGACATCGACGCGTCGCACGACGACGACGTCACCAAGGCCGCGCGCGTCTTCGAGCTGATCCACTCCTACCGGGTCCGCGGCCACGTCATGGCCGACACCGACCCGCTGGAGTACCGCCAGCGCAAGCACCCCGACCTGGACATCACCGAGCACGGCCTCACCCTGTGGGACCTGGAGCGGGAGTTCGCGGTCGGCGGCTTCGGCGGCAAGTCGATGATGAAGCTGCGCGACATCCTCGGCGTCCTGCGCGACTCGTACTGCCGCACCACCGGCATCGAGTTCATGCACATCCAGGACCCGAAGCAGCGCAAGTGGATCCAGGACCGCGTCGAGCGCCCGCACTCCAAGCCGGAGCGCGAGGAGCAGCTGCGCATCCTGCGCCGGCTGAACGCGGCGGAGGCGTTCGAGACCTTCCTCCAGACCAAGTACGTCGGGCAGAAGCGGTTCAGCCTGGAGGGCGGCGAGTCCGTCATCCCGCTGCTGGACGCCGTGATCGACTCGGCGGCCGAGTCGCGCCTCGACGAGGTCGTCATCGGCATGGCCCACCGCGGCCGGCTGAACGTCCTCGCGAACATCGTCGGCAAGTCGTACGCGCAGATCTTCCGCGAGTTCGAGGGCAATCTCGACCCGAAGTCGATGCACGGCTCCGGCGACGTCAAGTACCACCTGGGCGCCGAGGGGACCTTCACCGGCCTCGACGGCGAGCAGATCAAGGTCAGCCTGGTCGCCAACCCGTCCCACCTGGAGGCCGTCGACCCGGTCCTGGAGGGCGTCGTCCGCGCCAAGCAGGACATCATCGGCAAGGCCGGCACGGACTTCACCGTCCTGCCCGTCGCCCTCCACGGCGACGCGGCCTTCGCCGGCCAGGGCGTCGTCGCCGAGACGCTGAACATGTCGCAGCTGCGCGGCTACCGCACCGGCGGCACGGTCCACATCGTCATCAACAACCAGGTCGGCTTCACCGCCGCCCCGGAGTCCTCGCGCTCCTCGATGTACGCCACCGACGTGGCCCGCATGATCGAGGCGCCGATCTTCCACGTGAACGGCGACGACCCGGAGGCGTGCGTCCGCGTGGCGCGGCTCGCCTTCGAGTTCCGCCAGACGTTCAACAAGGACGTCGTGATCGACCTCATCTGCTACCGCCGCCGCGGGCACAACGAGGGCGACAACCCGCAGTTCACGAACCCGCAGATGTACACGCTGATCGACCAGAAGCGCTCGGTGCGCAAGCTCTACACCGAGTCGCTGATCGGCCGCGGCGACATCACCCTGGAGGAGGCGGAGCAGGCGCTCCAGGACTTCCAGGGCCAGCTGGAGAAGGTCTTCACCGAGGTCCGCGAGGCCACGGCGCAGCCCAGCCCGGCGGCCGGGGTCGACCCGCAGGCCGGCTTCCCGGCGGACGGCGTGAGCACGGCCGTGTCGCAGGAGGTCGTCAAGCGGGTCGCGGAGTCGCAGGTCAACATCCCCGACCACATCACGGTCCACCCGCGGCTGCTGCCGCAGCTCCAGCGCCGCGCGCAGTCGATCTACGACGGCACGATCGACTGGGGCATGGGCGAGACCCTCGCCATCGGCTCGCTGCTGATGGAGGGCGTCCCGGTCCGCCTGGCCGGCCAGGACTCCCGCCGCGGCACCTTCGGCCAGCGCCACGCGGTCCTGGTGGACCAGGTGACCGGCGAGGACTACACGCCGATGCTGTACCTCGCCGAGGACCAGGCCCGGTACAACGTCTACGACTCGCTGCTCAGCGAGTACGCGGCGATGGGCTTCGAGTACGGCTACTCGCTGGCCCGCCCGGACGCGCTGGTCATGTGGGAGGCGCAGTTCGGCGACTTCGTCAACGGCGCGCAGACCGTCGTGGACGAGTTCATCTCCTCCGCCGAGCAGAAGTGGGGCCAGACCTCCGGCGTCACGCTGCTGCTGCCGCACGGCTACGAGGGCCAGGGCCCGGACCACTCGTCCGCCCGCCCGGAGCGCTTCCTCCAGATGTGCGCGCAGAACAACATGACGGTCGCCATGCCGACGCTGCCGTCGAACTACTTCCACCTCCTGCGGTGGCAGGTGCACAACCCGCACCACAAGCCGCTGGTCGTCTTCACGCCGAAGTCGATGCTGCGCCTGAAGGCCGCCGCGTCGAAGCTGGACGAGTTCACCACCGGCTCGTTCCGCCCGGTGATCGGCGACGAGAAGGCCGATCCGGCCGCCGTCCGGAAGGTCGTCTTCTGCTCCGGCAAGGTCTACTACGACCTGGAGGCCGAGCGGCAGAAGCGCGGTGTCACGGACACGGCGATCATCCGGCTGGAGCGGCTGTACCCGCTGCCGGGCGCCGAGCTCCAGGCCGAGATCGCCAAGTACGCGGGCGCCGAGAAGTACATCTGGGCGCAGGAGGAGCCGGCGAACCAGGGTGCGTGGCCGTTCATCGCGCTCAACCTGATCGACCACCTGGACCTGGCGGTCGGCGCCGACATCCCGCAGGGCGAGCGCCTGCGCCGCATCTCGCGGCCGCACAGCTCGTCGCCGGCGGTCGGCTCGGCCAAGCGGCACCAGGCGGAGCAGATGCAGCTCGTGAACGAGGTCTTCGACGCCTGACCGGCGACCCGTACGCGGACTGCCGCGAAGAGGGCCCGGCTCCCATGGGACTCCATGGGAGCCGGGCCCTCCGGCGTGCGGGGCGCCCCGCCGGGAGCCCTACCCTGAGGGGGGATGTCCGGGGAGCGCGCCCGGCAGGATCTTTCGGGAGACGAGTCGTGTACTTCACCGATCGCGGTATCGAGGAGCTGGAGAAGCGGCGTGGCGAGGAGGAGGTCACCTTCGAGTGGCTCGCCGAGCAGCTGCGCACGTTCGTGGACCTGAACCCGGACTTCGAGGTGCCGGTCGAGCGCCTGGCCACCTGGCTGGCCCGGCTGGACGACGAGGACGAGGAGTAGGCCCGCGGGCCGCCGGGGCGCCCCGCGAGGGCGCCTGAGGCCGCCGGGCTCTCCCGCAGGGCCCGGTGTGGGCCCGCCGCCCTCCGGGGGCCGGAGGGCCCGCGCCCGCCCTCCCGGAGGCCCGGGAAGCCGCCCCCCGGAGACCCCGGGGCCGCCGCCAGCCCGGAGACCCAAGGGCCTGTCGAGGAGCTTCCCGCCCCAGCCGAAGCGCCGCAGGGTCCGGGGTCGGTCCGGGGCCCGCGCCCGCCCTCCCGGAGGTCCAGGGGGCCCGTGCCCGCCCTCTACGAGGCTTCCCGGCGCCCTCCGGGGCCGTGCGCCCCACCGCCGCCCTCATCCGCGCCGCGGTGGCCGCGCCGCCGCTCCCGCGCGAGGCCCAGTGCGCCCTGGAGGGCCAGCAGGGCGCCCGCGGCGGCCCAGCCGGGGCTGGGAGGGCGCCGGGTCAGCGCCCAGGCGAGGAGCGGCAGGCCGACGGCGAGCTGGACGCCCGCCACCGCGCGCGGCACCCGGCCCGTCGCGCCACCGCCCAGCAGTTCGGTGCGCACGGCGTCGCGCAGGCCGTGGCCCTCGACCACGGTGGCGCCGGGGCGGGCCCGGGCCGCGGCCCGCAGATGCGTGGTGGCCTCGCCGGGCTGCACGCCGGGCGGCAGCTCCAGGCCGAGCCGGGCCAGGACCGCGACGAGCCCGAGGAGGCGGGCGCGGGCGTCGGCGTCCGGGTCGGGGCGGGTGAGGGCCTGGAGGTCCTGCACGTCGATGACGGGGTCGAGGCCGAGCCGCTCGGCGAAGGTCTGCATGGCCTCGTCCATGCCGACGGGGGTGCCGTCCGCCAGCCAGGTGTAGTCGACGGGGCGGCGGAACCCGTACGCGAGGACGTGACCGGCCCGTTCGCCGTCCCACCACAGGGTGATGACCGGCCAGGGCGCGCCCACGGCGAGGGCGGCGGCCCATCCGGCGGAGATCCGCTCGACCGGTTCGGAGCCGTCGAGCCAGGGGCGGCCCTCCGGGACGAGGACGCTCCAGCCGGCGCCCGCCGGGGCGAGGACGACGGGCTCGCGCAGCAGGCGGGCCGTGGCGGCGACCGCGTCGGGGGCGGCGCGGCAGAGCAGCAGCGCACCGGTCGATGTCGCGTTCATGAGCCATACGCTAGGGCAATTCGCCCGCTTTTGACGGCCTACCCCCGTTTCTCCCCGGCCTTGACGTGACCGTACCGCGATATATCGTGTCTGTGGACGCAGACGCGATATGCCGTGTCCGCGCCGGTGCCGGCGGGGCCGGAAGCGTCCGCCGCCCAGGAGCCGAGGAGGTCAGCACCATGCCAGAGTGGTCCGTCACCGAGCCGATGAAGCTCACCCTCGACGATCCCGTGACGGCGCTGCGCGTGCGCGTCGTGAACGGCGCGGTCAACGTGGTCGGCACGGACGGCGGCCCGGCCCGCCTGGAGGTCGCGGAGGTGCGGGGCCCGGCCCTGACCGTGACCCAGGACGGCGGAACGCTGACCGTCGGCTACCCGGACCTGTCCCGCAAGGGCGGACTGCTGGACCGCCTGCTCGCCAGGCTCCCCCAGCTCTCCAAGGCCGACGCGCGCAGCGCCGTCGTCTCCCTCGCCGTGCCGGCGGGCGCGTCGGTGGAGATCGAGGCGGTGGGCGCCGGGGCCGTCGTGTCGGGGGTCCGGGGGCGTACGAAGGTCAGCGGCGTCGGCGGGGACATGACGCTCGTCGGGCTCTCCGGCCCGGTGCGGGCGCAGACCGTGTCCGGGGGCGTCGAGGCGCAGTCGGTCACCGGGGACCTGCGCTTCCAGTCCGTGTCGGGCGACCTCACGGTCGTCGAGGGCTCGGGGGCGTCCGTGCGGGCCGACTCCGTCAGCGGCGACGTGCTGGTGGACGTGGACCCGGAGGGCGAGGCCACCGACATCCAGGTGGCCACCGTCACCGGCGAGGTCGCGATCCGGCTGCCGCACCGCGCCGACGCGCGGGTCGAGGCCAGCACCACGAGCGGCTCGGTGGCCAGCGCGTTCGACGGGCTGCGGGTCGACGGGGCGTGGGGCGCCAAGCGGATCAGCGGCACCCTGGGAGCTGGTACGGGCACGCTGAAGGCGACGACCATGTCCGGCGCGATCGCCCTGCTGCGCCGCCCGGAGCCCTCCGGGCCCGGCGGGAGCGGGGCCGGTACGAGTGACGACCTCCCCTCCTCCGGAAAGGCGCTGTGACATGCCCCCCGTCTTCGCCCACGGCCGACTGCGGCTGTACCTGCTGAAGCTGCTCGACGAGGCCCCCCGCCACGGCTACGAGGTGATCCGCCTGCTGGAGGAGCGGTTCCAGGGCCTGTACGCGCCCTCCGCCGGGACGGTCTACCCGAGGCTCGCCAAGCTGGAGGCCGAGGGCCTGGTCCGGCACACCTCCGAGGGCGGCCGCAAGGTCTACTCGATCACCGACGCGGGCCGCGCGGAACTGGCGGGCCGCAGTGGGGAGCTGGCCGACCTGGAGCAGGAGATCCGGGACTCGGTCTCCGAGCTGGCCGCCGAGATCCGCGCCGACGTGCGGGGCGCCGCCGGGCGGCTGCGCAGCGAGATGCGCGCCGCGGCGGGCGAGACCCGCCGCACGGCCGACCGGCCCGGCGGCGGCCAGGAGGGCGAGGCGTGGCGCGTCGCGAAGGAGGAGCTGCGGCGCGCCCAGCAGGAGTGGCGCGAGCAGGCCCGGCGGGCCCGGGACGAGTCGCGCCGCGCCCGCGAGGAGGCGCAGGCCGCCCGGCGCCAGGCCGAGGAGGCGCAGGACCGGGCGCGCCGCGAGATGCAGCGCGTCGCCCAGCAGGTCCAGGAGCACCTGGCGCGCGGCGACTGGCCCGCCGGGGTCCGGGAGGGCCTGGCCGACCTGACGACCCGCCTCGGCGGCCTGTTCGGAGCCCCCGGCAACGGCACGGCGGCGCCGGGGACCGGGGCCGGCAAGGACTCCGGACCGGCCACCGGCTCCGGCGGCGGCTCGGGGACCGGGACGCCCACCGGCGGCGGCTCGGGCTCCGGGACCGGGACCGGGACCGGGACGGCGAACGGCTCCGGGGGCGGTACCGGCTCCGGTACGGCGACCGCCTCCACGGCGGCAGGCCCGCGGGCCGGCTCCCGGGGGCCGTACGAGAAGGCCGACCCGGCCGCCGGCTTCCCGGCGTGGGCGGCGGAGCCGGGCACCGGCGGCGACCCCGCTCGCGAGCTGGAGCGCCTGCTGGACCGCCTGCGCGACGAGGTCCGGGACGCGGCCCGCGACCACGGGGTGACCGAGGCGCAGCTCACGGAGGCCCGCCACCACCTGGGCACGGCGGCGGCCCGCCTCACGGCCCTCCTCCGCCCCGGCGCCTGACGGCCCGGCGGCCGGGCGGCCCGGCAACCCGGCGGCCTCGGCCCCCACAGGCCACCCGGCCGCCGGGGCCGCCCCGGCCACCCGACCACCCTCGCCCTCCCGGCCACCCGGCCGCCACGGCCGCGCCCGCCTCAGCGCGGGCCGACCCGCACCGTGACCGTCGCACCCGGTACGGCCCGCACCGTCACCCGCGCCGCCCGCTCCCCCGCCGGCACCTCCGCGCGGCTCGGCCGGGCGGGCCCCTCCACCGCCACCCGCCAGCCGCGCGGCGAGGGCGGCAGGGACAGCTCCGTCACACCGGGCCGGGCGGTGTAGGTGACCCGGTACGTCTCCGGCCCGTGCGCCTCCGCCCGTACCGCGCCCGCCACGGCCGGGGCGTACGGGGCGGCGGTCGCGCCCTTGTTGGTGCGGAAGCGGCCCTCGGCGTCCAGCGCGCAGTACCCGCCGCCGTAGCACCACACGTACCCCGCCCAGCCGGAGGCGTAGCGGTTCAGCGAGGCCAGCGCGTCGCGGTAGAAGAGGCCCATGTGGGGCAGGGCGTTGTTCAGCGGCCCCCACTCCCCCACGACGACCGGCACCCGGTGGCGCTTCGGGTACTCCACGACCGCCTTCTCGTACGCCTCGATCCACCCGGCGGCCGGGTCGTAGTCGGCGCCCGCCTCCATGGCGGTGTCGTAGAAGTGCGGGGCGTACACGACCTTCGGGTCGTCGACGCGGCCGAGTCCGGTGGGGACGCCCTCGCCGACGATGGGCGTCGGTTCCACGAAGAGCCAGGCGTCGCGGTCCACGCCGCGCACGGCCCGCGCGAGCCGCCGGTACATCGGCGTGAGCTGCTCGGCCTCGATGCGGCGGGCGGCGGCCGGCAGGTCCTCGCCGGGGCGCAGCTCGCCCATGGGCTCGTTGATCAGGTCGTACCCGAGGACCGCCGGGTGGTCCGCGAACCGGGCCGCGAGGACCCGCCACATCGCCGCCTGGGCGCGGCGCAGGTCCTCGTCCTCGTAGAGGTGGGTGAAGGCCCGCTGGACGGCCGGTTCGAAGTACTCGGAGAACCAGTCGCCGGGGCGCGGGGTGAAGGGCAGCCCGTCGGTGCGGGTGGCCCACTCCGGTACGCCCCGGTGGCCGAAGGCCGGGCCGAAGACGTCCTGGTGGGCGTCGATCACCACCCGGACGCGGTGCTTCCGGGCCCAGCCCAGGACCCGCTCGATCTTCCGCAGGTACGTCTCGCTGTACCGGCCGCGCTGCGGCTCCAGGTCGTCCCAGAAGACGAGGATGCGGGCGAAGCCGAACCCGTGGGCGGCGAGGTCGCGGAAGTGCCGCTCGGTGACGGCGGAGAGGGCGGCGTCGCCGCGGTGGGCCTTGTCCTCGACGTTCCAGCCGCGCAGGGTGAGGACGCGCCCGAGGCCGTCGGTGAGCGGGGGGATGCCCGGTTCACCGGCCGCCTCGCGGGCGGGCTCCTGCGCCGCCCCGGAAGCCCGCTCCCCGGTCGCGGCCGCCCGGTCCTCCCGCCCGGCCGCCCCCGCGAAGGGTGGGCCGGCCGCGGCGAGCAGGGCGGTCAGGACGGCGGCGCAGACGGTGGTACGCGTGCGGTTGCGCATGGGTGACCTCCGGCAGGGCGTGACGTGACGCTCGTACGCGACGCGATGCCGGAGATCCCACAGCAGAAGTGACGAACCCTCAAGGCACGCGTCAGGAGACGGGCGTCAGCACGACCTTCCCGAACAGGTCGCCGGAGGCCATCTTGGCGAAGCCGTCGCGCGCCCGGTCCAGCGGCAGCACCTCGTCGATGACGGGCCGGACCCCCGTGGTGGCGCAGAAGGAGAGCAGGTCCTCCAGCTCGTCCTTCGATCCCATGGTCGAACCGACGACCTTCAGCTCCAGGAAGAAGATCCGGGTCAGCTCGGCGTGCGAGGGCCGGTCGCCGCTGGTCGCACCGGAGATGACCAGGGTGCCGCCGGGGCGCAGCGACTTGACCGAGTGCGACCAGGTGGCGGCGCCGACGGTCTCGATGACGGCGTCCACGCGCTGCGGCAGCCGCGCGCCGGGCTCGAACGCGTCGACGGCTCCGAGGTCGACGGCGCGCTTGCGCTTGGCCTCGTCGCGGCTGGTGGCGAAGACCCGCAGCCCGGCGGCCTTCCCCAGCACGATCGCGGCCGTGGCGACACCGCCGCCCGCGCCCTGGACGAGCACGGAGTCGCCGGGGCGGACCCCGGCGTTGGTGAAGAGCATGCGGTACGCGGTGAGCCAGGCGGTCGGGAGGCAGGCGGCCTCCTCGAAGCTCAGCTCGGCGGGCTTGGGCAGCACGTTCCAGGCGGGCACGGCGACCCGCTCGGCGAAGGTGCCCTGGTAGCGCTCGGTCAGGATGGAGCGGGGCTCGCGGGGCCCCACGCCGTGGCCGGTCTGGCCGATGACGGAGTGGATGACCACCTCGTTGCCGTCCTCGTCGACACCGGCGGCGTCGCAGCCGAGGATCATCGGCAGCTTCTCCTCGGGCAGGCCGACCCCGCGCAGGGACCACAGGTCGTGGTGGTTGAGGGAGGCGGCCTTGACGGTGACGGTGGTCCAGCCCGGCCGTACCTCGGGTTCCGGGCGGTCGCCCAGCTCAAGGCCGTTCAGGGGCTGATCGCGGTCGATACGTGCGGCATAGGCAGCGAACATGGCCCTGAGACTAGGCGTGCGCGACACCCCGGCGGAACCACGCCCCCATGTGACGCGTGTCCCTCCCTCGGCACCCCGGAGCGCCCCCGGACGGCACAACCCCCGGAGCCCGCAGCCCCCTCAAGGCAGCACCCGGCGGGCGGCGGCCGACCCGGACACCGGGCGCCGGACCGCCTCACCCGCCCCCGAACCCCTACGCCGCCCGCAGGGCCGCTCGCCGGCACGATGACCCCATGGCCGACCTGGAACGCATCAGAGGGCGTCCGCTCACGCGTCGCTCACGCGTCGCCGACTGCCAGGCGGCGCATGGTCAGACCCGGCCGAGGTCGATCTCCACCGGGAAGGGGGCCGCGACCTTGAGGACGCCGGTGAAGACGTCCCCGTCCCGGTAGGTCTTCGTCGCGGGGTCGAGAAGGTAGGTGTACACGAGAGGAACGCCTGTCGCGGCCTGCTCGATCCGCCAGTAGAAGCCGATGCCTGCCCTGGCGTACTGATCGACCTTCACGATCCGGTCGGTGGTCTCCGAGCCCGGCGACACCACCTCCGCGACCAGCAGCACGTGCTCGGGGCGAGTGGGGGTGATGTCGATCGTGTCCGCGCGGTACACAATGACGTCCGGGCGGCGATTGGTCAGCGGGACGTCCCGGAGCCGGACGTCGAAGCCCGTGTCGGCGTTCCACTCCGGGCCCGCGGCGGCATCCAGGGCGTTCGCCAGAATCCGAGCGAGCCGGTTGTGCCGCTTGGACGCACTCGGACTCACGACGACCATCCCGTCCACGATCTCGATACCGGCGCACTGCTCCTCGGACCAGGAGTCGTACTCCTCCGCCGTGATCTGCTCATGCATCCATGCCGGAGCCACCATCTCGGCCGTCACGAAGCACCTCCCGGACACTGTGCCGCGGGTCCGATCCCGCTGGATTCAGCGTACTGTCCGCCGTCCTTCCGGCACGCTGATCTCGCTCGCGCTCCCCCCGTCGGCCCCGGGGGAAGCGGTCAGGAAGCCGTACCGTCGAGGTCGAGGCGGATCACGGCGAGCGCCTCGGCGATCTCGACGGTCATCTCGTCCTCCGGGCCGAACACCATGCACATGTCCTGGTGGAGTGGTTCGAGGACCTGCCGGGCCTCGGCGGTCCGGCCCTGGGCGAGCAGCAGCATCCCGATGTTGTGCCGCAGCTCCACGGCTTCCTCGCTCACGTCGCTGTCGACGGCCCGTACGACGTTCAGCACGCCCTGGAGCGCGGCCAGCGCGTCGGTGACCTGGCCGAGCTCGGCGCGGCAGCGGGCCGCCTGGGCGCGGCAGGCGCGGGCCTGCTCGCCGGTGGGCCCGGCGATACGGGCGTAGGCGTCGGCGAGGGCGTCGAACTCGGGCAGGGCGGCCCGGTAGTCGCCGCCGAGGAGGCGGATCGCCGCTCGCTGGCGGCGCAGCGCCAGGACCTGCCTGCTCTCGGAGCCGAGGGCGAGGGCGGCGGGTGCGATGACCTCGCCGAGCACCTCGGCGGCCTGCGCGAACCGCTCCTCCTCCAGCAGGGCGTCGGAATGCGCGTACGCCTCTTCGATGTCCTCGCGCAGCCGGGCGGGGACGGGCACCGGCGGGGCCCCCGGGAGGACGGCCGTCGGCGCCGGACCGCCGGGCGCGGGGGCCTGGGCGCGGGCGCGGGGCGCGAACGGACGGCGGAACACGCCCGTGGGGTCGGGCGCGCCGGCCGGCCCCGTATCCGCCGTGCCGGGGTCCTGGCCCGGCGGCGGGAGGAACGGCAGCAGCCGCGCGTACACCTCCTGCGTGTCGGCGGGCCGCGCCTCGGGCGCCTTGCGCAGCAGGTGCAGGACCAGCTCCTCCAGCGCCTCGGGGACGTCGGGCCGCAGCTGCCGCAGCGGGGTGGGGGCGGCGTTGACGTGCTGGTACATCAGCAGGTACTCGCTCTCCGCCTCGAACACGAGCCGCCCGCAGAGGAGTTCGTGCAGCACACAGCCGAGCGCGTACAGGTCGGTCTGCGGGGTGATGCGTCCGCCGCGGACCTGCTCGGGCGACATGTACTGGTGGGTGCCGATGGGGCTGCCGGTGGCGGTCAGCTTGGTGACGTCGGTCCGCAGGATCGCCGCGATGCCGAAGTCGAGGACCTTCACCGTGCCGTCGCGGGCGACGAGGATGTTGCCCGGCTTGAGGTCCCGGTGGATCACCGGCACGTCGTGCGCGTACGACAGCACGGTCGCGATCTGCGCGGCGACGGCGGCCGCCCACCGGCAGGGGCCGGCCGGGGTCGAGGTAGGCGGACAGCGGCACGCCGTCGACGAGTTCCATCACCGGGAACAGCCGCTCGTACGAGGCGTCGAGCACCGCGTCGTACACCTGCGGCACGCCGGGGTGCTGGATGCGCGCGGTGATGCGGGCCTCGCGGCGGAAGCGCTTGGCGAACTCCTCGGCCGGCTGCGGGGAGGTGACCGACGCCTGCCGGATGGGCTTCACGGCGACGGGCCGGTCGAGCACGGCGTCGTAGCCGCGCCACACGTCGCCCATGCCGCCGTGGCTGAGCTCCTCCAGGAGTTCGTAACGGTCGGAGATCGCCTCCTGCGGCACCTTGCCCCACGGTATGCGTGACGAACGGTCACGGTCAGGGGTCAAGTGTGACCGCTGCGTCAGGATGCCGTCCAGGGTTCGCGGTGCGAGGGGGGCACGGGCCCGGCGGTGGGCGACGGGCAGGAGGGTGCGGCGGCCGGCCTCCCGCCGCGGGAACAGACGCGTACCGCGGGTCGGTGGATGATGGGTGCTCGGGAGGATCCCCCGGGCACCCACGGCACCACCGGCCCTGCGGCCGACTTGCCGCTACGCCGTCACTCCCTGTCCGCCGCCATGATGCCGACGCATTCCTCGAGCGCGGCGTGCAACGGCGTCACGAAGGCGGCGAGCTCGGCGTCCGACGCCTTCCCCACCTCCAGCACCGCGCCGACGACCGTCACCAGGACGGCGGCGGCCTTCAGCGCGTGCACGTCGGCCAGCTCCTCGAGACGGCCGCCGGGGTGTGTGACCGCCAGGGCCTCCTTGCCGGTGGCCGGGTCGAGGCCGAGACTGCGCAGACGCGGCGTATCCGTGCTCATGCGGCGGCCTCCCACGGAACCGGAACGTAGTCCTGCCCCAGCGTCGCCAGGACCGCCGCCCTGCGCCGCTCGCGCTGGAGACGCCGCCGGTCACGTTCGTCCCGCTCGCGTTCCCCTTCGACGACGTACGGCCGGACCAGGGGCATGCCGTCGGCGGTGATGAGGTCCGCCGGGCGCGGACGTGTGATCACGGGCGGGTGTTCCGGAGCGGGCGGACAGACGGTGAGGGGCAGTGATGGCGGTGCTGCGGAGCGGTGGGCACCGCGGGCGGGCAGGAAGAGGGCCAGAATCCCGGCCAGTAGGGTGCGCATAGGTCGACTCCCAATCAGTCGGCTGAGGCCCCGGCAGGGAAGTAGCCGCTTCCCGTCGGGGCCGCTCTGCATAGGGAACCTACAGTAGCGCGGATAACCGCAGATAACTACGGATGCACGGAAACCTGTGGTCACCCACGCTGATGTCATGGAGCTTGACCGCACACGCCCCCTCTGGCGGCAGATCGCAGCGGAGATCATCCGGCGCATCCAGAACGGCACGTATCCGCCGGGAAGCCGCGTGCCCTCCACTCTGGAAATCGCCCAGGAGTTCGGCGTGGTGAACGCGACAGCGGCGAAGGCGATGCGGCATGTCAGGGAGCAGGGGTGGACGCGGGGCGAGGTCGGGCTGGGGACTTTCGTCGCCGACCCCCTGCCGCCCTCCCCCGGGACCCCCGCTCCCTCCGCGTAGCCGAGGTCGGTCGGCGACCCGCCCAGGCCACCGGGCCCCACACCGACTCGGACCGCCTCGGCACCCTCCTGTCCGACCACGGCGACTGGCGCGTGGCCGAGCTGCCGAAGGGCCGTGTTCCCTCCCCCGCACGGGGAGGGAACACGGCCCTTCAGGCTCATGCCGGCGCGGGGGCCGGGGCCCGCGGGTACGGGCGCCCGGCTCGCGCGTCAGCGGCGGGCGACGCCCTCCGCGCGGGCGGCCGCCGCGACGGCCGCGGTGACGGCCGGGGCGACGCGCTCGTCGAACGGCGACGGGATCACGTAGTCGGCGGCGAGGTCGTCGCCGACCACGTCCGCCAGCGCGTCGGCCGCGGCGATCTTCATGCCCTCGGTGATGCGGGAGGCCCGCACCTGGAGGGCGCCGGCGAAGATGCCGGGGAAGGCCAGCACGTTGTTGATCTGGTTCGGGAAGTCCGACCGGCCGGTGGCCACGACCGCCGCGTACTTGTGGGCGACGTCGGGGTGGACCTCCGGGTTCGGGTTGGCCATGGCGAACACGAACGAGCCCGGCGCCATCGACGCGACCGCCGCCTCCGGCACCGTACCGCCGGAGACGCCGATGAAGACGTCCGCGCCGGCGAGGGCCGACTCCAGCGGGCCGGACAGGCCGGCCTTGTTGGTCAGCTCGGCCAGCTCCCGCTTGACCGGGGTCAGGTCGTCCCGGTCGCGGCTGACGACGCCCTTGCGGTCGGCGACCGCGACGTCGCCGAGGCCGGCGGCCAGCAGGAACTTCGCGATGGCCACGCCGGCCGCGCCCGCGCCGGAGATCACGGCGCGCAGGTCGCCGAGACCGCGCCCGGTGAGCCTGGCCGCGTTGCGCAGGGCCGCCAGGGTGACGATGGCCGTGCCGTGCTGGTCGTCGTGGAAGACCGGGATGTCGAGGCGCTCCTGGAGCTTCCGCTCGATCTCGAAGCAGCGCGGCGCCGAGATGTCCTCCAGGTTCACCCCGCCGAAGGAGGGGGCGAGCCGGACGACGGTCTCGACGATCTCGTCGGCGTCGGTCGTGGCGAGCGCGATGGGCACCGCGTCGACGCCGCCGAACTGCTTGAAGAGGATGGCCTTGCCCTCCATCACGGGGAGGGAGGCCTCGGGCCCGATGTCACCGAGGCCCAGGACGGCCGTGCCGTCCGTGACGACGGCGACGACCTGGGACTTCCAGGTGTAGTCGTGGACGAGTTCGGGACGCTCGGCGATGGCGCTGCACACCTTCGCCACGCCGGGCGTGTACGCGAGGGACAGGTCGTCCTTGTCGCGGACCGGGACGGTGGCCTGCACGGCCATCTTGCCGCCCCGGTGGAGGGCGAATGCCGGGTCGAAGGGTTCGTCCGAAGCGCCGCGCGTACCGCCGTCGGTATCGCTGTCGCTACGAGGGTTGACGATCTCCGCTGCCATTGGGTTGACCCCTTAATTCTTCATGATCGAGGGTGGCCACTCCTGGTTGAGGAGGGGTGGGCGGGCACCGCGTCCGTGCCTCGCGACAGGCGGTTGGCCCACCCCCGCGGGGACTGGTACGAACGCGCGGGCGCGCCGCACAACGCGCCCTGAGCCCCGGGTGAGGGGTGTAAGGATCCTTCTTACCCGACGGAGGGCCGCGCCGACGAGTCGGATTCACGGCGAGCCACGTCACCCCCGCCCCGGCCCCGGGCGCCGCCCCTCCTCCGGGCCGCCGCGCCACCCCTCCCCACGCGCCCCTCCCGCCCCACGGCGCCCCCCGCGGCGCCCCTCCTCAACCCTCCCGCCGCCCCTCCCCGCGCACCCCTCACGCACCCCTCCTCCATGCCTCCGCCGAGCCACCCCGCCCGACGCCCCGACGCCCCGCCGACCACCACCCACCGGGGCCACCGGCGCACCACCCACCGGGGCCACCGGCGCACCACCCACCGGGGTCCGCGCACCGCCACCCCGGGCCGCACAGCCGGTTACCCGGCGTAACGGCTCTCCCCCCGTCGGCGCACTTCGCCGCACGCGCGCACCCCGGTGGCAAATCCGGATATCTCGGCTCAGGACAGCCGGGCCCCGGTGACATGACTCATAGGCGAATGTCTGGACAAGTCCCCTCCGGTTCCGGAATGCAACCCCAATCCCGTCCAGATGACGAGATCAGCAGGAGATTTTTCGGCTCGACGGGGGCCTCTCCGCAGAAGGTCCGGCCTGATGGGCCGGGGTCGTTGAGGTTCAGGAGCCACCCGTTATCCGATTTTGACATGGTGAGCCCCTTGTTCCTGGCGGTCCGAATGGCAAGATGCCGTAATCACACGAGGTCGCGACACCCGAAGGTGCGTGCCCGACCCATTGGTATTCCTTTCACCCGCCGGAGGAACCCGACCATGACCGCAAGCACCACCCGACGCTCGACCGCCGCGAAGACCCGGACGCAGCGACCGTCCCGGACCGTCGCGGTCGCTGCGACCGCGGTCGCCGGCGCCATGCTGCTCACCGCGTGCGGCGACCAGACGCAGAGCGGCTCCTCCGACAAGGAGACGAAGGGGTCGGCCGCGGCCTCCGCCCCGCTCGCCGACAAGCTCCCCAAGGACATCCGCGACAAGGGCGTCATCAAGGTCGGCTCGGACATCGCGTACGCGCCCGTCGAGTTCAAGGACAAGGACGGCAAGACCACCGGTATCGACCCGGACCTCGCCGAGGCCATGGGCAAGCAGCTCGGCGTGACCTTCCAGTTCGAGAACGGCACCTTCGACACCCTGATCACCGGCCTGCGCGCCAAGCGGTACGACATCGCGATGTCGGCGATGACGGACACGAAGGACCGCCAGGAGGGCATCGACTCGGAGACGAAGAAGAAGGTCGGCGAGGGCGTCGACTTCGTCGACTACTTCAACGCGGGCGTCTCGATCTACACCAAGAAGGGCGCCGACAAGGGCATCAAGACCTGGGCGGACCTCTGCGGCAAGAAGCTCGTCGTCCAGCGCGGCACGGTCTCCGAGGACCTCGCCAAGTCCGAGTCGAAGAAGTGCACCGACGGCAAGAAGCCCGCCATCGCGATCGAGGCCTTCGACAACGACCAGCAGGCCCAGACCCGCCTGCGCGCGGGCGGCGCCGACGCCGGCTCCTCCGACTTCCCCGTCGCCGCGTACACGGTGAAGACCTCCGGTGGCGGCAACGACTTCCAGATCGTCGGCGAGCAGGTCGAGGCCGCCCCGTACGGCATCGCCGTCGCCAAGCAGAGCACCCAGCTCCGCGACGCGATCAAGGCCGCCATGGACGCGATCATCGCCAACGGCGAGTACAAGAAGGTCCTCGACAAGTGGGGCGTCGCCGAGGGCGCCGTGACCGAGGCGAAGATCAACGGCGGTTCCTGATCCCCGGCCGGCACCGACAGGCCCCTGAGAGGCACCACCACTGTGACAACTGACCTGAAGAAGCAGGGCCCGGAGGGCTCGGTCCCGCCCTCCGGCCCGGAGGCGATCAAGGCGATCCCGGTCCGCCACTACGGCCGGTACGTCAGCGCCGTCGTCGCCCTGGCGGCGTTCGCCGCCATCATCTACGCGTTCGCGCAGGGCCAGATCAACTGGGACGCGATCCCCGACTACTTCTTCGACGACCGCATCATCGAGGGCGTCGGCCAGACGCTGCTGCTGACGGTCCTGTCGATGGCCATCGGCATCGTCGGCGGCGTCCTGCTGGCCGTCATGCGGCTCTCGCGCAACCCGGTGACGTCGTCGATCGCCTGGTTCTACATCTGGTTCTTCCGCGGCACCCCGGTCCTGGTCCAGCTCTTCGTCTGGTTCAACCTGGGACTGGTCTTCGAGTACATCAACCTCGGCCCGTTCTACAAGGACGAGTGGTCCGACTTCATGACGCCGTTCCTGACGGCGCTCCTGGGGCTCGGCCTGAACGAGGCCGCCTACATGGCCGAGATCTGCCGCGCGGGCCTCCTCGCGGTCGACGAGGGCCAGACCGAGGCCTCGCACGCGCTGGGCATGAGCCACAGCAAGACCCTGCGCCGCATCGTGATCCCGCAGGCCATGCGCGTCATCGTGCCGCCCACGGGCAACGAGGTCATCAACATGCTGAAGACGACCTCGCTGGTGGCGGCGGTGCAGTACTACGAGTTGCTGCGCAACGCCCAGGACATCGGCCAGACGTCCGGCGCCCCGGTGGAGATGCTGTTCCTGGCGGCCACCTGGTACCTGATCATGACCTCGGTCCTCAGCGTCGGGCAGTACTACCTGGAGCGGTACTACGCACGCGGAAGCTCCCGCGCGCTCCCGGCCACCCCGTGGCAGAAGGTGAAGACGCACCTGCTGTCGTTCTCCAGCCGGCAGGGAGGCAAGGCATGACCGCGAACGCCATGGTGAAGGCCGAGGGCGTCCACAAGTCCTTCGGCGCCGCCCACATCCTGCGGGGCATCGACCTGGAGGTCGCGCCGGGCGAGGTGTTCTGCCTCATCGGCCCGTCCGGCTCCGGCAAGTCGACGTTCCTGCGCTGCATCAACCACCTGGAGAAGATCAACGCCGGGCGGCTGTACGTCGACGGCGAGCTGGTCGGCTACCGCCAGAAGGGCGACAAGCTGTACGAGCTCAAGGACAGCGAGGTCGCGCTGAAGCGGCGGGACATCGGCATGGTGTTCCAGCGCTTCAACCTGTTCCCGCACATGACGGCCGTCGAGAACGTCATGGAGGCGCCGGTCCAGGTCAAGCGCGAGACCAAGGCGGTGGCCCGCGAGCGGGCGCTGAAGCTGCTGGACCGGGTGGGCCTCGGCGACCGCGCCGGGCACTACCCGTCGCAGCTGTCCGGCGGCCAGCAGCAGCGGGTGGCCATCGCCCGCGCGCTGGCCATGGAGCCGAAGCTGATGCTGTTCGACGAGCCCACGTCGGCGCTCGACCCGGAGCTGGTCGGCGACGTCCTGGACGTCATGCGGGACCTGGCCGAGTCGGGCATGACGATGGTCGTCGTCACGCACGAGATGGGCTTCGCCCGGGAGGTCGGCGACTCGCTGGTCTTCATGGACGGCGGTGTGGTCGTCGAGTCCGGCAACCCGCGGGACGTCCTGACGAACCCGCAGCACGACCGGACGAAGGCGTTCCTGTCGAAGGTGCTCTGACCGGCCCGGGTGCCGGACGCAGAGGGGCGGTACGGGTGCACGGCACCCGTACCGCCCCTGCCGCGTGCCCGGAACACCCCGGCTGCCGCCCGCCCGCCGCCTCGCCGCCCGGGATCCGGCCCGCGCCCACTCCCGCCACCGCACCGCCCGGCGACCGCCCCGCCCCCTCCCGCAGCCTGGCGACAAACCCGCCAGTAACACCCCATATCACCACGCATCCCTTACACTTGACCCGTCGAACCCGAGACCGCTCCGGTAAGGACTTCTAGTGGAACTGGCCTCCTACTCGGACTACGCCGTACGCCTGGTGAACACCGAGGAACCGGCACGCGGCAAGGACTGCCTGACGTCCGTCGACGCGGTACGGGCCCTCTTCGGCGAGA
Source organism: Streptomyces fradiae ATCC 10745 = DSM 40063 (assembly GCF_008704425.1). Lineage (NCBI taxonomy): Bacteria > Bacillati > Actinomycetota > Actinomycetes > Kitasatosporales > Streptomycetaceae > Streptomyces > Streptomyces fradiae. Next base: position 4,652,043 of record NZ_CP023696.1, on the reverse strand, counting down.
CGAGCCAGATGGCGCGGCGGGCGACCGACGCCGACGTCACCCGCTTCCGCGCGGTGCGGGCACGGCTGCGGGCCGTCTTCACCTCCGCCGACGAGGGCGACCACGCCCGCGCGGTGGACCTCCTGAACTCCCTCCTCCTGGAGTTCCCCGTCAGCCCGCAGATCTCCGGCCACGACATGCTCGACGAGGAGGGCCACCCCCGCTGGCACATGCACCTGGCCGAGCACCCGTCGAACGCCACCGCCGGGTACGCCGCGATCGCCGCCATGGGCGTGGCGTTCCACCTGACGGAGTTCGGCGCGGACCGGCTCGGCCTGTGCCAGGCGGCCCCGTGCCGCAACGCCTACCTGGACACCTCGACCAACCGCTCCCGCCGGTACTGCTCCGACCGCTGCGCCACCCGCGCGAACGTCGCCGCCTACCGGGCCCGCAAGCGCCAGGAGACCGAGCGCTCCGCCGGCACGGGCCGCACCGCCGAGAACAGCCACGCCAGCACGACGCCCGCCGACCGCTGACGTCCGGGCCGGACGCCCCGGTAGCGCGCCCGGACCCGGCCCAGCACCAGCTCGGCCGGGACGGCCCCGAAGGAACGGCTGTCGACCGCCTCGGCGGCCCGGTTGTCGCCGAGCACCCACCACCCCCCGTCGCGCAGCTCCACCAGCCGCTTCACGATCAGCAGGTCCTGCTGCAGCGGATGGCGCAGCACGGCCACCGCGCCCGGCCGCGGCGGCGCCCCGTAGTGCACCAGCAGCCGGTCGCCGTGGTGCAGCGTGGGCACCATGGAGGGGCCCGTCACCTCCGCGACCCCGAAGGGCAGCAAGGGCCCTCGCCCTCGTTCCGTCGTCACCGTCCACCACCTGCCGGGCTCGCCGCGCGTTCCTTCACGAGTCCCATGATCGTCCCGGACTTTTGTCCTAAGCCCCAGGGGGCACTCGCGAAAACCGTCCACTCACCGAGTAATGTCCCACCTGAGAAGACGATCACGAGGAAGGACAGCTGCATGCTCTCCCGCCTGTTTGCCCCGAAGGTGAAGGTCAGCGCCCACTGCGACCTGCCGTGCGGTGTCTACGACCCGGCCCAGGCCCGCATCGAGGCCGAGTCGGTCAAGGCCGTCCAGGAGAAGATGGCCGCGAACGACGACCCGCACTTCCAGGCCCGCGCCACGGTCATCAAGGAGCAGCGCGCCGAGCTCGCGAAGCACCACGTGTCCGTGCTGTGGAGCGACTACTTCAAGCCCCCGCACTTCGAGAAGTACCCGAACCTCCACCAGCTGGTCAACGACACCCTGAAGGCCCTCTCGGCCGCCAAGGCGTCGACCGACCCGAAGACCGGTGAGAAGGCCCTGGAGCTCATCGCCGAGATCGACAAGATCTTCTGGGAGACCAAGAAGGCCTGATCGCCACCGATCAGCCCGACCGCGGTCTCCCCGACCGCCCGGTCCCGCCCCGCACCCGGTCCGCACGGAGCCGCCCACAAGCGCCCGTGCCGGCCGGGTGCGGTGCTTGTCCGGGGAGGCGGCGCCCCCTCCTCCCGTTCGGGCGCGTCCCCGCGGCGCCCGGCGGCTACAGTCCGCCGCGCGTCCGCACCGCGACCAGCCGCGCGCCCACCCGGCCCACCACCGCGCCCAGCACGCACGTACCGGCCATGACGCCCCAGGTGAACCCGCCGGACCACACGGCGCCGCCTCGGGCCACCATGGGGTGGCCCAGCACCGAGGCCACGGCCACCGCCAGCATCCCGGCCAGGGCGAACGGCACGGTGAGGTACCACCACGCCGTCGCCCGGAACAGCGTGCCGTTCCCGGCCAGGACGCTGAGGGGCACCATGCGTTCGGCCACCGCGGCGAACGCGTCGAGCGCGGCCACGGCCGCCGCGAGCGCCAGGGCGACCACACCGGCCGCGCCCAGGACCAGCGTCCACCGGGTGATCACGCCATGGCGCAGCGAGCCGTCCACCCGGCTTCCGGCGATCACGTCGGTGTACGGGGCCATGCCCAGGTGCCGGTACGCGGCCCGCTTGACGTCGCCCGCCGCGTCGGTGTCCGTCGCCGGGGAGACCACCACCAGCCGTGCCACGGCCCCGCGGGCCACCGGCGCCCCCGGTGCGAGCAGCAGGGGCCGGTTCGCGGCCTCCCAGGTGCCGACCGCCTTCAGCCCGGCGTCGCCGCCCGCACCGCCCCAGGGCGTCGCACGCGCGGGGCACGGCTCACTCAGCAGGCGCCACGCCTGACAGGAGCCGGTCATCACCACACCGCCCGAGGGGCCGGGGTGCAGGGAGAACACCGCGCGCGAGTCCCCCAACTCCGCGGTGAAGGCGCCCAGTCCCTCCATGGCCGCGCTGCGTGCGGACACCACGAGCACACGGGAACCCAGCCGGTCGAACACCGCCTGCGCGTGTACGGTGGCCGCCGTTCCCCGGCTGCTCCACAGCTGCACCTGGCTGACCAGCCCCACACCCACCACCACGGCGGCCACCAGCCGCATCACCACGCCCGGATACGCGGCCAGCCACCGCCCGGCGACCAGGCGTCCGGCCCGCGTGCCGGCGCGGTCCGCCAGGCGCCTCCCCCACCAGGTGGTGATCCACGCGACCACGCCGGGCAGGGACCAGAGCGCCAGCCCGATGCCCACCCCGTACTGCAGGAGGCTGGTGTGCTGATTGAGCGCGAGCGGCCCGACCTCCATCGGCATCGCGAGGACGACCCCCACCGCGCACAGCACCGGCCACCGGCGGCGGGGCCTGCGGGCCACCGGCGCCCGTACGCTCCGCCCGTCACCGGCGCGGGTCACGGCGACGGCGCACACCGCGGCCGACAGGGCGGCCAGCCAGACGGCGGCCAGGATCACTCCGAGCCACGACCGGACCATGGCGGCCTCCACGGTCCATCCGGTCAGGGGCACCGTCACATCGGTCAGGGCAGCGAGCGCGAACACCGCGCTCGCCGCCGCCGCGCCCGCGGCCACGGGCGCCGCGGCCTCGCCCGCCGACAGCAGCACCATGTGGCGGCGCGTCCCGCCCAGGGCGTGCACCACGCGCGTCCTGGCGTCACGCTCGTGCGACCCCGTACGCGCGGCGGTCACCATCAGTACGGCCGCCGGGAACCCGGCGAAGGCCGCCACGGCCACCATGAACCCGTCCGGGTCCACCACCCAGTCGTCGGTCACCCGGTGGGCGCCGCCGAAGCCGGAGATCCGGTCGTCCTCCGACCACTCCGCCCGTGCGGGGGCGGGCCGTACATAGGCGAACCGCTCCCCGGGCCACACCAGCCCCTCCGGGCCGATACGGCCGGCGTCCGCTCCGTAGCGGCCGACGACGGCTTCGCCCGCGTCCGCGAGCGCCTGCGACAGGACGGCCTGGCCGGGTGCGGGCCACCGGTCCAGGCCCGGCGGCAAAGGGGCGCGGGAGGTGACGGGTTCGATGAACACCACCCGGTGCTGAAGCCCCGCCACGGTGTCGGCCCGCTCCTTCCACCACGCGGTCTGGGGCTCACCGGGGTGCACGGCAGTCAGGCGGGGGCCCCGCGCCAGGGCCCTGTCGTCACCGGTCTGTCCGGTGGCGTGGGCGACGGCGCACGCGCCGACGGCCAGACACCACACCAAGGAGGCGAGCAGCAGCCCGGTCACGCGCAGCCGGTGCCCCTTCCCCGCCCTCGACGCGGCCGACCCGATGGTGACGAGCTGCCGTGGCAGTGAGCGGGCGGTCACGACCCCTCAAGGCGGCCCCCGGCGAACGCGACCACACGGTCGGCGCCCCACGCCACCTTCTCGTCATGGGTGACGACCACGACCCCGCACGACCACTGGCGGGGCAGCGCGTGCAGCAGCTCGGCCACGTGGTCGCGGTTGGCCGCGTCCAGGGCGCCGGTCGGTTCGTCCGCCAGGACGAGCCGCGGCCGGTTGATCACGGCACGGGCTATCGCCACGCGCTGGCGCTCGCCGCCCGACATGGCTCCGGCCGGCACACCCACGTCCTCGATGCCCAGTGCGGCGAGCAGCTTTCGGGCGTCGTCGCGGCTGGGGCCACGGCGCCTCCCGGCGAGCATCGCGGCGAGCATGACGTTCTCCATGGCCGACAACTCCGGCAGCAGCTCACCGAACTGGAAGACCATGCCGACATGGCCGGCGCGGTGGCGGGCCCTGGCCGATGCCCCCATGGAGGAGAGGTCCCTGCCCGCGACCTCCACCAGACCGCTCGCGGGCCGCACCAGCCCGAGGAGGACCGACAGCAGCGTGGTCTTCCCGGTCCCGCTCGGCCCCATCACCGCCACCGACTCACCGGCCGCGACCTCCAGGCTCAGCCGATCGAACAACACACGGTCCGCGATCGTGTGGGACACGGCCCGCAGCCGGGCGACCACCATGTACGACTCCTGTCCGCAGCAGCGAAGAACGCGGCGGGGCGCGCACGGTGCACACCCCGCCGTACTCACATCGTCAAGGACGCCACGCCCACGCACCGCACACGTCCGGAGCGGCGAAACGCTGCTCGCATGTCCGGTGCTTGATTATGTGCGCGGTGCCGCTACCGCTGGACGCACAGTTGTCGGGCCCCGCACCGTTTTTGTCCCACAGGTGATGGATGGCATCGCTGCCGTTCCGCTGATACTGGCCCTCCACCGCGTTCTGATCGGCCTCCATATCACAGGCCTGCAGTCCGCGGTCGCTGTTGTACGTTTCGGAGAAGTCAGACCCCTCATACGATTTATAGCCCGCCCACGCAGGCACTGCCGTAACCAGGGCCAGGACAGCACCTGCGGCTACACCCCAGCGGGTGGTGCGTCGCACGAATGACATGAGATACCCCCATTATCCGAAGATCGAACTCCCCGGAATTGTATGACACACATTAAGCACGACAAGATCCGTAACGGATAAAATCAGCCACTTTGCGAAAAACGACCGGAACCCCTTATGTCTCGACTCCATACGAGCAGCGCTCATATCAGATGCCGTTGAGGACGGGCTGGTGGAGGTGACATACCACCGAGCGCGCCCCGGCGCTCGGATGCGACGGCACATCCGCCCAAGCTCGATGCGGGTCGTGCGCGGCCCTAATCCAGGGTCCGGCAGCTGAGCACGGGAGTCGCCGGGGCGGTCTCTGACTTTCGTCGGGGGTGGGGTGCGGATCGGCGGGGGTGGGGTGGGAGTGGGCGCTTCGTTGTTCGGCGGTATGGGCCAAGGGCTTTCGGAAGCAGACGTGGGCGGCTCGGGTGGCGAGGGCGGTGCCGTGCTCAGGGTGGGTGGCGGCGCCGTCGCGGGGCTCGCGCCCGGAGGGCTCAGGTGCGCCGCGCTGGTCCCGAACCCTAAGTGAGCGTTTGGTTCGCTTTCGCGGTAGTTCTTGGCAGATTGCGCCCCGGCGTGGTCGCTGTACGACGACCCCGTATACGGGGATAAGCCCTCAATGGCCCAGTTGGGGAGTCTGAACGGCGCATGTTTCGCCCAGCAATGCACCGTCTCATTTAGCAGTGCCCCGGCTTGCCCCGATGCTTCCACCGGCCGTGCGGGAGCGTCGCCGTGACGGCGAAGCCCCCGTCGTACGGGCCGTGCCGGAAGGTGCCGCCCGCGAGCCGTACCCGCTCGTCCAGGCCCACCAACCCCCGGCCGCCGCCGGAGGGAGCGGCGCCCGGCCGGTCGCGGGCCGGCGGGCCGTTCACCACCCGTACCTCCGTCCCGCCCTCGCCGTGGACGAGCCGCACGGTCACGGGGGCGCCCGCGAACCACGGGAGCATCGCCCCGGCGACCAGGGCGCCCACGAAGACCGTGGCGTGCACCAGCAGTGACGGCATCAGCAGGACCGCGAGGACGCCCGCCGCGACCGCGCCGCTCAGCGCGAGGGCGCCCGCCCGCGTCCCGCCCGGCCGCCGGCCCGCCAGGAAGGCGGCCGCCGCCGTCGGCACCGTCCACCAGTCGCTCCGTACGGTCAGCGCCGCCCCCGCGGCCGCCGCCACCGGCAGGGCCCACGCGGTCCAGACGACGGGGCCCCGCCCCCCTGTGCTCTCCATACGGGCGACCGTACGCGGGGCGCGGGGCGTCAGAACACTGACGAAAGTCCACCTTCCGGCAGCCAGTCGCGCCCCGGCCGGTACTCCAGCCAGCGCCGGGCACGCCCGGCGCGCTGGAACGCGTCGAGCAGCGCCCGCGAGGCGGGCGTCCCCTCCGGCCCGCCGCACCACACGAGCGACCAGGCGTAGAGCGGGGTCGGGTCCGCGAGCGGGATGACGCGCAGGCCGGTACCGGGGACGGCGGGAGCGGAGAGGTCGGTGCGGGCGGTCGGGGCGCCGCCGGGCCGGGCGGCCGGGAGCGGGACCGATGCCGGGGGCGGGACCGATGCCGGGGGCGGGACCGATGCCGGGGGCGGGGGAAGGAACGGGGGCCGGGTCCGGGCGGGGGCGGGGGTGGCCGCGATCGTGTCGGGGACGGCGTCGGCCGGCAGCAGCGTGAAGCACTCCGGGTCGTCGCGGACGGCGGCGAGGAACGGCGCGGGCCCGAGGTTGGGGCCGCCGACGCGGTGCTCGACACCGAAGCGGTCCGCGAACCGGGTGAGGAAGTCCAGCCGTCCGGGCTCCGCCGGGCAGCGCAGGACGCTTCCGCTCAGGTCGGAGGGGCGCAGACAGGCGGCGCCGGCGAGGGGGTGGGCGGCGCTGACGACGGCGTCGACCGGTTCGAGGCGTACGACGCGGTGGGAGAGCGCGGCGCGGGCGGGCGGCCCCGCAGGGTCCGCCGCGTCCAGCGGTACCCGGCCGAGCCCGGCGTCCACATCGCCGCGCCGCAGCGCCCGCGCGACGGCCGCGTGGTCCCGGCCCGTGCCGGTCTCGACGCCGAGGCCCGGGGCGTCGGCCAGGACGTCGGCGAGGGTGCGCAGCGGCGCGTACAGATGCCCCCACACGTCGAGGCGGACGCGGGGGCCCGGCACGGCCAGGGCGGCGGCCACGGCGGCCGTACCGGCTTCCAGGGTCTGCCGGGCGGGCCCGAGGAACCGCTCCCCCGCCGCCGTGAGCCGCACGCCGCGGCCGTCCCCCCGGTCGAGCAGCCGGACGCCGAGCCGGGACTCCAGGCGGGCGACGCGCCGGGAGAGCGCCTGCTGGGTGAGGCCGAGCTCCCCGGCGGCCCGGCCGAAGTGCCGCAGCCGCGCCACGGCGGTGAAGGCGCGCACCTGGCCGAGGTCGAGATCGGGGGCGGGGACGGGCGGGCGCGGGTCCGGACCGGGAGCCGTGGAGGTGTGGCGGGCCACGCGCGAGTCCGGGTCCGGGGCGTGCTGCATGCGCCTCACCATAGGCGACAACGTCCCGTTGTCGCCCGGCCGGTGGCGGTTGTTGGACGGGCGGTGGCCGCGCGGCTGGGATGGGGGCATGCGCTTCCTCGACCAGCCCGACGTCCTGGCCCCCTTCGTGGCGGGCAACCGTTCCCGCGCGTTCGGCGCGGGCCTGGACCCGTTCGCGTACGAGCGGGTGACGGGCACGCTGCGCTCCCTGTACGACTGGCCCGCGGCGTTCCGCGCGGAGGGCGACCGGCTGCTCTCGGCGGCGGAGGAGCACGCGGGGCGGGGCCGGGCCGTCTCGGCGGGCGCGGCGCTGCGCGGTGCGGCCCGCTGGCTGCACTTCTCGACCCTGCTGCCGCACCCGGACAGGCAGGCGACCGCCAGGGCGGCGCGGGCGGCGGACCGGGCGATGCACCGGGCGCTGGCCCTCACGGAGCCCTCGGCGGGACGCGTCGAGGGCGCGTCCTTCGCGGGGTGGCTGCGTCGGCCGGCCGGCGCGGACGCCTCCGGTGGCACGGCGGACGTCGCACCGGCGGGCGGCGCGGTGGAGGGTAGCGCGGTGGCGGGCGGCGCGGTGGCGGTCCGGGGAGGGCGGGGCGCCGCCGGGGAGCCGGTGCCGGTGGTCGTGGTGGTGCCGGGACTGGACTCCGCGAAGGAGGAGTTCCACACGGTGGCCGACGCGCTGCTGGCGCGCGGGGTGGCGGTCTGCTCCGTGGACGGGCCGGGACAGGGCGTGATGGCGGCGGTACGGGCGCCGCGCGCGGACTTCCCCCACGTGCTCGGCGAGGTCCTGGACGCCGTGGCGGCGCGGCCGGGCGTGGACGTGTCGCGGGCGGGCGTGCTGGGGCTCAGCCTGGGCGGCTACTACGCGTCGGTGTCGGCGGCGTACGAGCCCCGGCTGCGCGCGGCGGTGGCGGTGAGCGGCCCGTACCGGCTGGACTGGGACGGGTTGCCGCTGTTCGTGCGGGACACGCTGGCCGGCCGCTGCGGGAGCGTGGCGGCGGCGCGGGAGTTCGCCGGGCGGGTCGACCTGACGGAGGCGGCGCCCCGCATCGACCGGCCGCTGCTGGTCGTCGAGGGCGGCACGGACGCCATACCGGGCGTCACCGGTGGCGCCGCGCTGGCCGCCGCCGCCCCGGACGCCACGCTCCTGACGGTCCCGCACGGCGACCACCTGCTGGGCAACTGCCGCCCCGACTGGCTGCCGCGGACCGCGGACTGGCTGGCCGACCGCCTCGGCGCGAGCGCCGTCGCCACCGCGCCGCGGCGGCCGCGCTGACCCGCCCTCCCGGCCACCACGGGGGTGCGGCCGGGAGGGCGCGCGCGGACCGTGGAGGTCCGGTCGCGGCGGCCGCGAGAGGAGCCGGAGGCGGGACCCGGCACGAGAGCCGTGTCGCCCTACGGGCGGCGCGGCGCGCTCGGTGCCGCCGTGCGGCCGCGGTCTCGTGGCGCCGTGGCGCCTCGTCACGCCGCCCGGAGCAGGGGGCTGTCGTGGCGGAGGAGCCAGTGGCGGTAGGCGGCGGTGCGCAGGGCGGCCTCGCGGTAGGCGGCGGCCAGTTCGGCGTAGGCGGCGTCGTGGAGGGAGCAGCCGCCCGGCCGGTGGTAGAGCAGCAGCCGTACCGCCAGGGGGTCGTCGCGCAGGGGGCGGATCGCCATGTCGTCGCGCGGGCCCGACGTGGGCTGGCAGGGGGCGACGGCCTCGCCGGCCACGATGAGCGACGCGGCCGTGTGGTAGTCGGCGTGCAGGACCGGCGGGTCGATCCCGGCGGCGCCGAGGACCCGGCGCAGCCCGTCCCACTCCCCGTCGACGCTCGGATCGACCATCCACCGGTCCTCCGCCAGGTCGGCCACGTCCACCACGGGCGCGGCGGCGGCCGGGTGGTCGCGGGCCATGGAGATGAACTGCGGCTCCCGGTCGACCAGGACCCGCCGCTCCAGCCCGTCCGGGACGCGCAGGGGGCAGCCCTCCACCTCGTGGACGAACGCCACGTCGAGCTGGCCCGCCGCGAGCGCGCGGAGCAGGGCGCCGGCGGACACGTCCATGTGGAGGCTGATGTCGGTACCGGGCAGCCGCTTCCGTAACCGCCGCAGCCATCCGGCGAGGGCGCGGCTGGCGGTGGAGCCGATCCGCAGCCGGGCGCCGTCCACGCGGGCGGCGGCGGCGCGGGTCTCGCTGACGAGCAGGGCGAGTTGGGCGACGAGGGGCCGGGCGCGGCTGAGGACGTCCAGGCCGAGCGGGGTGGGCCGGCAGCCGGTGCGCTCCCGGCTGAAGAGCTGGGCGCCCAGGGCGTTCTCGATGCGCCGCAGCTGGGTGGTGAGCGACGGCTGGCTCATCCCGAGGGAGCGGGCGGCCTTGTGCAGGCTGCCCGCGTCGGCGATGGCGCACAGCACCCTCAGGTGTCTCACCTCCAGCTCCATGCCCCAGAGGGTAGGACGCCCGCCGTGCACCGCACCAGACGCCGTGACCTGGTCGATCGCCTTCAGCCGGAAGGGAGTTGTGGCGGGTGATGTGCTGGTGCTATCGCCGTTTGCCATCATCCGCGCGGGGCCGGGGCTCCCCGACACTCTCTCCAACCGAACGCGTCCCCAGGCGTTCAGGACGAGTAGGAGCCCCCACATGAAGCCCCCCATGCACCGCCGTGCCCTGCTGGCCGCCGCGCTGAGTGCCGCCGCCGCTCTCGCCGCCGTGCCGGCCGCGACCGCCACCGCCGCCCCGGCCCCGGCGGGCACCGCCCAGGAGACCGTCGCCGCCGCCGCGTTCTCGGCGTACTCGGGCTCGTCCGAGGAGGCGCGGGCGAACCGGGCGTTCTTCGACGCGGTCATGAAGTCCGTGGCTCAGAAGCGCGCCGCCGTCCCCGGCACCCAGGCCGTGACGGTCGTGTACTCGGCGGCCAACGCGCCCAGCTTCCGCACCCAGATAGCCCGCTCCACGCAGATCTGGAACAGCTCCGTCAGCAACGTGAAGCTCCAGGAGGGCAGCAACCCGGACTTCCGGTACTACGAGGGCAACGACTCGCGCGGCTCGTACGCCAGCACGGACGGGCACGGCCGCGGCTACATCTTCCTCGACTACCGGCAGAACCAGATCTACAACTCCACCCGCGTCACCACCCACGAGACCGGGCACGTCCTCGGCCTGCCCGACAACTACTCCGGTCCGTGCAGCGAGCTGATGTCCGGCGGCGGCCCCGGCCCGTCGTGCACCAACGCCACGCCGAACGCGCAGGAGCGCTCGCGCGTCGACTACCTGTGGCGCTACGGCCTCGCGGCGGCGGCCGCCCCGGCCGCCTGAGCCGTACCGCACGCGCGTGAGGGCGCCCCGCGGCAGGTCCGCGGGGCGCCCTCGCGCGCGTGGGCCCGGTCCGTTCGGGCCCGGCCGGACCTGCCGGACCTGCCGGAGCTGCCGGACCTGCCGGACCTGCCGGAGCTGCCGGAGCTGCCGGAGCTGCCGGACACGCGCGTACGGCCCGCCGGGCGCGCCCCGCCGGGTGCGCCTACGCCGCTTGGATTAGGTCGCGGGCGAAGCGGGCGCCGGGGGGCAGTTGGCGCAGGATCCGCCCGAGGGCCCGGTCGAAGTCCCCGTCCGTGACCCCCGACTCGTACGCCGCTCCGGCGCAGTGCAGCGTCAGGTGCAGCTCCACCCGCTCCGGCGTGCCGTCGGGCAGCGCCTCACCGAGGGTGAGCAGGCAGCTCAGGGTGCCGGGCTCGGTCACGCCGTCGGTCAGGACGGACAGCGGCTGGTCCCACTCCAGCACGCAGCCCGCCAGCGGGAGGCCGCCGTCCTCCTCGGCCGCCCGCAGGGCGGCGAAGCCGCCGCCCTCGTACCGCACGCCCCTGACCACGGCGCTGACGCCCCGCCCGTCCGACGTGACGCGGACGGCCTCCGCCCCGCGGCGGTCCCGGTACCAGCCGGTCCGCACCTCGGCCGGCCCCGAAGGTGCCGGCGACTCCGATGACTCCGTTGACTGCGTTGACATGGCGCGGACTGTAGCGGTACGCGGGGGCCCGGCGTGACGCCGGACGCCCTCCGTGCCGGACTTCGGCCGATAGCGGCGCGCATGCCCGGCTTGCACGCCTCCTCGGCGCCGCCGGGCCCGGTCACGGGCGGAGCCCGCCTGACGTGTCCGGGGGCGGGGCGGCGCCCGGCCGTCCCGCGCCGCGTACGGTCCGCTACCGCCCCGCGCGCGGGGTCAGGCCGTACCGTTCGCACCCCGGTGTCCCGCAGGGGCGCGGCTCCCATGCGGGCACCCACGCGCCGAGGACCTTGCGCCGGTGCACCACCTCGCCGACCGGCCGTCCGCAGGCGGGGCACACCGGCTCGCCCGCGGGACCGGCCGGGTGCGGGCGGCGTGCGGTCCGGCGCCCCTCACCTCCGGTCATGGTTCCAGCGTAGTGCGGCTCAGCGGACGCGGCCGTACCGGCGGACGACGACGCCGTTGCCGAAGGACCGGACGTCGCGGAGGTCGAAGTCGGACACCGCGAAGGCGGCGCCGCCGAACATCGGCATCCCCGCCCCGTAGACCTGCGGGTACGACTTGATCACCAGTTCGTCGACCTCGTCGATCAGCGTCCCGGCGATGCCCGAGCCGCCGCACAGCCAGATGCCGAGCGGACCGTCCTCCGCCTTGAGGGCGCGGACGCGGGCGACCAGGTCGCCGGAGACGATCTCGACGTTCGGGTGCGGGGAGGTCTCCAGGGTGCGGGAGGCGACGATCTCGCGGAGGTGCCCGTACGGGCTGGGCACCCCGGCGTCGAGGCCGACCTGGTAGCTGCCGCGGCCCTGGACGACCGTGTCGAAGTGCTTGTTCGGGGCGTCGGCGATGCCCAGCGCGCGGCGGCCTTCGGCGCTGACGGTCTCGGGGTACTCGCCGGTCAGGAAGGCGAGGTACTCCTCGTCCAGGTACCGGAACATGGAGGTGGCGTCGCCGCCGGGGTCGCCGATGAAGCCGTCGAGCGAGCAGGCGACCAGGTACGTCAGAGTGCGCAAACCGCGTCCTTCGGGTGGGTGCGTGGCTCCGCGCCCCGGAGCGGAGCGGGCGGGGCGGGCGGGGCGGGCGATCCCCGCCACCCTGCTACAGGAGCGGTCGTCCCGCCAGCGGGTTTCCCGGCCGCGCCGGCACCTGATGCCCGGCGGGGAGGCGCCGCGGGCGGCCGTCCCGGCGCTCCGCCCCCGCCGGTACGGCCCGCCCACCCGTCCGCCCGCCGGCACGTCCGCCCGCCGGCACGTCCGCCCGCGGGCACAGCCGCCCGCCGGCGTGTCCGCCCGTCGCCCGCCGCTCAGTGGCTGCGTCGCGTCACGAACTCGGCCAGCGCCAGCAGCTCCTCCGCCGCCCCGAGGTCCGGCACCGCGCCGGAGAGCTGCTGCACCGCCCTCGCCATCCGGTCGGCCGCCTCCGCCTGCGCCCAGTCGCGGCCCCCGGCCCGCTCCACCGCGTCGGCCGCCAGCGCCACGCCCCGGCCGTCCAGCTCCGCCCGCCCGTAGAGCGCGGCCAGCTCCGCGCCCTCCGGGGTGCCGGAGGTGAGCGCGGCGACGACGGGCAGCGACTTCTTGCGGGCCGCCAGGTCCGCCCCGGCCGGCTTGCCGGTACGCGCGGGGTCGCCCCAGATGCCGATCAGGTCGTCGATGAGCTGGAACGCCAGGCCCGCCTCCCGCCCGAAGGCGTCCATCGCGGCGACCTCGGCCTCCCCCGCGCCCGCGTACAGGGCGCCCAGGGCGCAGGCGCAGCCCAGCAGCGCGCCGGTCTTGGCCTCGGCCATGGCGAGGGTCTCGTCCAGTGTCACGTCCGCCGGGTCGCGCCGCTCGAAGGCGACGTCGGCCTGCTGCCCCGCGCACAGCTCCACCACGCAGGCGCCGAGCCGCGCCACCGCGGCCGCCGCCGCGGGGTGCCGGTCGGTGGCGAGGACGGTCAGGGCGAGGGCCTGCAGGGCGTCGCCGGTGACCAGGGCGTCGGGCGTGCCGAAGACCGTCCACGCGGTGGGCCGGCCGCGCCGGGTGCGGTCCTCGTCGACGATGTCGTCGTGGAGCAGGGTGAAGTTGTGCACCAGCTCCACGGCCGCCGCCGCCCGGACGGCCGCGTCCGCGTCGCCGCCGAGCGCGCGGGCGGCGGCGAGTACGAGGGCGGGGCGGACGGCCTTGCCGGCGCCCCGGCCCGCGACCGGCGTGCCGTCGGCGCGCTCCCAGCCGAAGTGGTACATCGCCACGCGGCGCAGCGGTGCGGGGAGGGCGGTCAGGTCGGCGCGCAGCCGGGGCGCGACCGCGGCGTGGGCGCGGTCGAGCAGGGCCGCCGCGTCCGGGCCGCCGGGCCCCGGCGGCAGGGGCGCCGCCGCCCGGCCGCCGTCCCCGGACCGCACGCCCGTCAGGCCCGTCAGGCCCGTCACGCCCGCGATGTCCGTCGTGTCCGCGTCAATCATGGTCACGGTCTTCTCCTCCGCTCGTGCCTGCGTCCCCGGGGCAGGGGCGCGGGCGGGGACGCCGGTGCGGGACGCCCCCGCCCGTACCCGGTCCTCACCTCCAGCGGCTGATCTCGACGTTCTCCAGGACACCCAGGGCGTCCGGCACCAGGATCGCCGCGGAGTAGTAGGCCGTGACCAGATACGAGATGATCGCCTGTTCGTCGATACCCATGAATCGCACGGACATGCTCGGCTCGATCTCGTCGGGGATGCCGGTCTGGTGGAGGCCGACGACGCCCTGCTCCGACTCGCCGGTGCGCATGCAGAGGATCGACGTGGTCCGTGCGTCGCTGATCGGGATCTTGTTGCAGGGGAAGATCGGGACACCGCGCCAGGTCGGGATGCGGTTGCCGCCGACGTCGATGCTCTCGGGCACCAGGCCGCGCCGGTTGCACTCGCGGCCGAAGGCGGCGATGGCCTTCGGGTGGGCGAGGAACAGCTTGCTGCCGCGGCGGCGGGAGAGCAGCTCGTCCATGTCGTCCGGGCCGGGGACGCCGTCGTGCGGCTGGATGCGCTGGCCGTAGTCGCAGTTGGCGAGGAGGCCGAACTCGGGGTTGTTGACCAGCTCGTGCTCCTGGCGCTCGCGCAGCGCCTCGACCGTCAGGCGCAGCTGCTGCTCGGTCTGGTTCATCGGCTGGTTGTAGAGGTCGGCCACGCGCGTGTGGACCTTGAGCACGGTCTGGGCGACGCTCAGCTCGTACTCGCGGGGGGCGGGGTCGTAGTCGACGTAGGTCTGCGGGATGACCGGCTCGCCGCGGTGGCCGGCGGAGAGGTCGATGGCCTTCTCGCCGTACTTGTTGGTCCGCTGCCGCGGGATCGCGGCGGCGGAGGCGAGGTGCCCCGCGAGGGACTCGGCGCGCTCGGCGAGGTTCAGGACGTCGGCGCGGGTCAGCTCCAGCATCACGCAGGCGGTGGCGGCGCGGTGGGTGTGCTCCCAGGTCGCCTCGCCGTCGAGGAGCGAGCCGTCGCCGAAGTAGCCGCCGTCGGCGAGGACGTCGACGACCGCCTCGTCGCCGTACGGGCCGGAGCCGACCTTCTCCACCCGGCCGTGCGCCAGCAGGAAGACCCGGTCCGCCGGGGCGCCGGCCTCCACGATGACGTCCCCGGGCGCGTACGCGCGCTGCGTGCAGCGCCGGGCCAGCTCGCCGAGCGCCGCCTCGTCGCCGTATCCGCGCAGCGCGGGCAGCTCGCCCAGCTCGGCGGGGATGACCTCGACGCGCTCCCCGGTCTGCACGAACGTCACGCGCCCGTCGCCCACGGCGTAGGCGTACCGGCGGTTCACCCGGTACGCGCCGCCCTGGACCTGCACCCACGGCAGCATGCGCAGCAGCCACCGGGAGGTGATCTCCTGCATCTGGGGCGCCGACTTGGTGGTGGTCGCCAGGTTCCGCGCCGCGTCCGTGCCGAGGCTCTTCTGCGCGGGAGCCTGACCGGCCCGTACGTCGTCGCCGACCGAGTCAACCGAACCAACCGACATGTTGTCCCTCTCGATGATCCCAACGGCTTGCCGGGGAAGCTTTTCAACACATGGTGTGACGACGCCATTACCCACATGAGTGGGAATGGAAGGCGGCGCGTACGGGTAGGTCAGCCGCGCTTTCGATTCCCGGCCCGCTGAACCGGCCGGCTTCCGCGCCCGGTGTCCGGATCGGCCCGTACCGGCGGGCGCCGCGCACAATGGACGGGTGACACCCGCAGGCTCCCCCGCCCCCGGCCCGGCCCCCACTCCCGGTCCGGCCACCGCCCCCGGCCCGGTCCCCCGTCCCGGCACGAACCGCCCCGGCACGAGCGGCCCCGGCACGTCCCCCGGCACACGCGGCGCCCCGGCCGGGGCCCCGGCCGCGCCCCCGGCCGCGCCGGCACCCCGGCTGCCGTCGCCGCTGCGGGCGGCCGAGGACGAGCGGTTCGCCCGGCGGGGCGTGCGGCTGCTGCTCAAGCGGGACGACCTGATCCACCCGGAGCTGGTGGGCAACAAGTGGCGGAAGCTGGCACCGAACCTCGCCGGGGCGGCGGGGCGCCCGGTCCTCACCTTCGGCGGGGCCTACTCCAACCACCTGCGGGCCACGGCCGCGGCCGGGCGGCTGCTGGGCTTCCCGACCGTCGGGGTGGTCCGGGGCGACGAGCTGGCCGGCCGGCCGCTCAACCCGGTGCTGGAGCAGTGCGCGGCGGACGGGATGCGGCTGGTGTTCGTGGACCGGGCGACGTACCGGGCCAAGCGCGACCCGCGGGTGGTGGCCCGGCTGCTGCGGGAGGCCCCGGAGGGCGCGGTGGTCGTCCCGGAGGGCGGCAGCAACGCGGCGGCGGTGCGCGGCTGCGCGGAGCTGGGCCGCGAGCTGCGGGGCCGCGCGGACGTGGTGGCGGTGGCGTGCGGCACCGGCGGGACGCTGGCCGGGCTGGCGGCGGGCCTGGCGCCCGGGCAGCGGGCGCTGGGCGTGCCGGTGCTCAGGGGCGGCTTCCTCGGGGCGGAGGTGCGCGCGCTGCAGGAGTCCGCCTTCGGCGGGCCGGCCGGCACGTGGAGCCTGGACGACCGCTTCCACTTCGGCGGGTACGGGCGGGTCGCGCCGGAGCTGGCGGCGTTCGCGGCGGACTTCTCGGCGCGGCACGGGCTGCCGGTGGAGCGGCTGTACGTCGCCAAGATGCTGTACGCGCTGGTCGCGCTCGCCGAGGAGGGCGCCTTCGCACCCGGTACGACGGTCGCCGCGGTGGTGACCGGACGGCCGGATCCGGACACGGGGTCCAGGGGGTGAGAGGTGGACGGTTCGACCGCCCGGCGCCTGGGTACGTCAATCCTCCGCCGGATCCACAGGATTGGTCACCGCGACCCCCTAGCCACTGTGCGTGCCCATGTGTTTACGATGGGTGACGCACGTCGGCTCGGGGTCCACGGCGACACGGCGGCATGGATCGCGATAGCGTCACGGCGACTACGCATTCCTGCGTACCGCACGGTTCCGGGGGGATCTCGCTCCCTCCGGTCCCCGAACGAGTTTGTGCCACCTTGGAGGTGAGGGTGTCCCAGATCGCAGGCGAGCCCGGGACCCAGGACTTCGTGGAAGTCCGGCTGCCCGCTGCGGGTGCCTACCTGTCCGTGCTGCGTACGGCCACGGCCGGCCTCGCGGCGCGCTTGGACTTCACCCTCGACGAGATCGAGGACCTGCGCATCGCGGTCGACGAGGCCTGCGCCATCCTGCTGCAGCAGGCCGTGGCCGGGTCGGTCCTGAGCTGCGTGTTCCGGCTGATCGACGACTCGCTGGAGGTGACGGTGTCCGCCCCGACGACGGACGGCCGGGCGCCGGAGCGGGACACGTTCGCGTGGACGGTCCTGTCCGCCCTGGCGGGCAAGGTGGACTCGTCGGTCGCCGACGACCGCACGGTCTCCATCAGCCTGTACAAACAGCGCGGCGCGGGACCCGGGCCGGCGTGAGAGACGGGGACGGTCCGGTGCGGAACGAGGAGCGCGGCCCGCGGGCCGCGGGCGCGGCGGAGGACGTCGCGGGCATCCCGGAGCAGCAGGCGCGGCCGCACCCGGTGGACGGTCCGGCGGACGGCCGGGCGGAGGCGCCGGAGCGGGCGCGGGTGGAGCGGGCGGCGCGGATGAGCGGGAACGACGACGAGCAGCGGGGCGGGAGCCGGCGGCCCGACCCGCAGGACCGGAGCGGCGCGCGGGCGATGTTCGTGCGGCTGCGGAGCCTGCCGGACGGTTCGCCGGAGCGGGCCGAGCTGCGCAACCAGCTCGTGCGGATGCACCTGCCGCTCGTCGAGCACCTCGCGCGCCGGTTCCGCAACCGGGGCGAGCCGCTGGACGACCTGACCCAGGTCGCGACGATCGGCCTGATCAAGTCGGTCGACCGGTTCGACCCGGAGCGGGGCGTCGAGTTCTCGACGTACGCGACGCCGACCGTCGTCGGCGAGATCAAGCGGCACTTCCGCGACAAGGGCTGGGCGGTCCGGGTGCCCCGGCGGCTCCAGGAGCTGCGGCTGTCGCTGACGTCGGCGACGGCGGAGCTGTCCCAGCTGCACGGACGGTCACCGACCGTGCACGAGCTGGCGGAGAAGCTCGGGATCTCCGAGGAGGAGGTCCTGGAGGGCCTGGAATCGGCCAACGCGTACTCGACGCTGTCGCTGGACGTGCCGGACACGGACGACGAGTCGCCGGCCGTCGCGGACACGCTGGGCGCGGAGGACGAGGCGCTGGAGGGCGTCGAGTACCGGGAGTCGCTGAAGCCGCTGCTGGAGGGCCTGCCGCCGCGGGAGAAGCGGATCCTGCTGCTGCGGTTCTTCGGGAACATGACGCAGTCGCAGATCGCGCAGGAGGTGGGCATCTCCCAGATGCACGTCTCCCGGCTGCTGGCCCGCACCCTGGCGCAGCTCCGCGAGCGGCTGCTGGTGGAGGAGTAGGCCGGGCCCCGGACGAGGGCTCGGCTGAGCGCGGCCTCCCGTACGTACGGTGCTCGCCGATCACGTCCCGTCACAGCCGCCGCCGGAGGGACCCCCGCGTCACGGCGCGGGGCGGCCGATGCCGAGCGCCCTGGTGGTGGTGGGGTGGACCAGCAGCACCAGCCCCGTCACCGCCGCCGCGGCCAGCGCGATGCCCGCCGGGATCGCCGCGCCCACGCCCGTCAGGAGCGTGTACGCGACCGGGAGCGCCATGAGCTGCGTGATGATCGCGGGGCCGCGGCTCCAGCTGCGGCAGCCCAGCAGGCCCCGCGCCGCGAGCAGCGGGATGAGGCCCAGCGCGATCAGGGTCGCGCCGCCCGTGAGGGCCTGGGTGAAGCCGTCGGGCGTACCGGTCAGGGTGTTGACCAGGACGTACACACCCCCCGCGAAGAGGGCGAGCGCCTGGAGTCCGGCCACCGCGGCGGCCGCCGTCACACGGGCGGGGCGCGGCGTGGGGGCGGGGTTCTGTTCGCTGCTGCTCACCCCGGCAAGGGTAGCCGCCGCGCCCGGCCCCCTCGGGGGCGCGGTGGGCGGGGCGGCGCCCCGGTCCGGGAGGTGGGGGCGGCGCCCCGGTCCGGGCCCGGCGACCAGGGCCCCGGTCCGGGCGCGGTGACCAGGGCCCCGGTCCGGGGCGCGGGTGGGGGGTCGTACCCCCGGCGCCTGGGCCCGGGTACCGCGCGGTAGGTAATCTGGCGGGCATGCGCGCACTCCTCGTGGTCAACCCGGCAGCCACCACCACGAGTGCCCGCACCCGTGACGTGCTGATCCACGCGCTGGCCAGCGAGATGAAGCTGGACGCGGTGACCACGGAGTACCGGGGCCACGGGCGCGACCTGGCCCGGCGGGCGGCCGACGCGGGGGACGTGGACCTGGTCGTGGCGCTCGGCGGCGACGGCACGGTCAACGAGGTCGTCAACGGCCTGCTCCACGCCGGTCCCGACCCGGACCGGCTGCCGCGCCTGGCGGTGGTGCCGGGCGGCTCCACGAACGTCTTCGCCCGCGCGCTCGGCCTGCCGAACGACGCCGTGGAGGCGACCGGCGTGATCCTGGACGCCCTGCGCGAGGAGCGGAGCCGGACGGTCGGGCTGGGCCTGGCGGCGGGCACGCCGGGCACGGAGGACGAGGCGGCGCCGGCCCGCTGGTTCACCTTCTGCGCGGGGCTCGGGTTCGACGCGGGTGTCATCGGCCGGGTCGAGCAGCAGCGGGAGCGCGGAAAGCGGTCGACGCACGCGCTGTACCTGCGCCAGGTCGTCCGCCAGCTCCTGGTGGACCCGCACCGGCGGCACGGCACGATCACCCTGGAGCGGCCGGGCCACGACCCGGTCCGGGAGCTGGTCCTGTCGATAGTCTGCAACACGTCCCCGTGGACGTACCTGGGGAACAAGCCGGTGTACGCCTCGCCCGAGGCGTCCTTCGACAAGGGGCTCGACGTGCTGGGGCTGTCCCGGCTGTCGGGCCCGGCCGTCGCCCGGTACGGCACGCAGCTGCTGACGTCGAGCCCGGAGCGGGGCCCGCGGGGCAGGCACGCCGTCTCCCTGCACGACCTGATCGACTTCACCTTGCATTCCAAGGTTCCACTGCCGTTTCAGATGGACGGTGACCACCTGGGGCTCCGTACGAGCGTGACGTTCACAGGCGTTCGCCGTGCACTGGGTGTGATTGTGTGAGTGGAAGGGCCCTTGGCCCTTTATCTCGAACGTACGGACTGGGATCCACCCCATAGAAGTACGGCTGTGACGCAGCCGACACCGAGGAATCGTAAAAAACTTTCCGGAAGGGGTTGTATCCGCCGCCGAGGTTTGCGAATCTCTACGTGGCGATCGGGACGGCCCGCAGCACCGGCCTCCAGCGAAAGCCAGAACCCCTCCTCAAACCAGGACCACACCAGCTCGTCTGGCCGTCGGCCCTTCCCTTGCGGGGGGATTCGTGAAAGCGTTCACATTCACAAGCAACTTGCATGCAACACCAAGGAGAGGTAGCAGCCATGGACTGGCGTCACAACGCCGTTTGTCGTGAGGAAGACCCCGAGCTGTTCTTCCCCATCGGCAACACCGGTCCTGCGCTGCTGCAGATCGAGGAAGCCAAGGCCGTCTGCCGTCGCTGCCCCGTGATGGAGCAGTGCCTGCAGTGGGCGCTCGAGTCCGGCCAGGACTCCGGCGTCTGGGGTGGCCTCAGCGAGGACGAGCGCCGCGCGATGAAGCGCCGCGCCGCCCGTAACCGGGCGCGTAACGCCAGCGCCTGAGCACCGCCACCGCGCCTCCACGAGTAGCAGCGCGCAGCAGTAACCCACAGCGTTCGAGCCCCGGACCGTGCGAAACGGTCCGGGGCTCGCTGCCGTGTGCGGCGCCGCCCGGGGGCGAGCCCGTGAGCCGGGGCGCCGGCCGGGCGGGGCGCCGGGGGTGCTACCGCCGGGTGCGGACCGGGAGGTCGAGCACCACGCGCGTGCCCCGCTCCGGCGCCGGGCGCATGTCGAACGAGCCGCCCAACTCCCCCTCCACCAGGGTCCGTACGATCTGCAGCCCGAGGTTCCCGGTGCGCTGGGGGTCGAAGCCCTCGGGCAGTCCGCGGCCGTCGTCCTGCACGGTGATCAGCAGCCGGGCCTCGCGCCCCTCGCCCCGGACGGCCGTGACCTCCACCGTCCCCCGCTCGGCCGGGGCGAAGGCGTGCTCCAGGGCGTTCTGCAGGATCTCGGTGAGCACCATCGACAGGGGCGTGGCGACCTCGGCGTCGAGGATGCCGAAGCGGCCGCTCCGGCGGCAGGCCACCTTGCCCGGCGAGATCTCCGCCACCATCGAGATCACCCGGTCGGCGATGTCGTCGAACTCGACGCGCTCGTCCAGGTTCTGCGACAGGGTCTCGTGGACGATGGCGATCGAGCCGACCCGGCGGACCGCCTCGTTCAGCGCCTCGCGGCCCCGGTCGGAGTCCATGCGGCGGGCCTGGAGCCGCAGCAGCGCGGCGACCGTCTGGAGGTTGTTCTTCACCCGGTGGTGGATCTCCCGGATGGTGGCGTCCTTGGTGATCAACTCGCGCTCGCGGCGGCGCAGTTCCGTCACGTCGCGCAGCAGGACCAGGGAGCCGATGCGGGTGCCCTTCGGCTTGAGGGGGATCGCCCGCAGCTGGATGACGCCGCCGTTGCCCTCGACCTCCGTCTCGCGCGGGGCGTAGCCGGAGGCCAGTTTGACCAGGGCCTCGTCGACCGGGCCGCGGGAGGGCGCCAGTTCGGCGGTGATCTGGCCGAGGTGCTGGCCCACCAGGTCGGCGGCGAGGCCGAGGCGGTGGTACGCGGAGAGGGCGTTCGGCGAGGCGTACTGGACGAAGCCGTCGGCGTCCAGGCGGATCAGCCCGTCGCCGGCGCGCGGCGAGGCGTCCATGTCGACCTGCTGCTCGGGGAACGGGAAGGCCCCGGCCGCGATCATCTGGGCCAGGTCGGACGCGGACTGGAGGTAGGTGAGCTCCAGCCGGGAGGGGGTGCGGACCGTGAGCAGGTTGGTGTTGCGGGCGATCACGCCGAGGACGCGGCCCTCGCGCCGTACCGGGATCGACTCGACCCGTACGGGGACCTCCTCGCGCCACTCCGGGTCGCCCTCGCGCACGATGCGGCCCTCGTCCAGGGCCGCGTCCAGGAGTGGGCGCCGGCCCCGCGGCACGAGGTGGCCCACCATGTCGTCCTGGTAGGAGGTGGGGCCCGTGTTGGGGCGCATCTGCGCGACGGAGACGTAGCGCGTGCCGTCGCGGGTGGGCACCCACAGCACGAGGTCGGCGAAGGAGAGGTCGGAGAGGAGCTGCCACTCCGAGACCAGCAGGTGGAGCCACTCGAGGTCGGACTCCCCGAGGGCGGTGTGCTGGCGGACGAGGTCGTTCATGGACGGCACGCCTGCGAGCGTACCCGTGACGTCGAACCTGGTGCTTTGCCGGTCCGTGGGGGAGGATGGGGGGCGACCACCCGCCATGAGGATGGACAGACAGAATTGGTCTAGTCCACAATGGTGGTGTACAGCTTCCATCCTCCCCGCACAGGAGGGTGGACCGGGACCCCGGCGCTCTCTGCCCTGACTGCGTCGAGGTCTCACCCGCGGCCGCGGGACCGCACACCCTCGGCCGTTGCTACTCCGGGCTGCGGTGCCGGACGGGTTGAGGGTCCCGTCGCGGCGCCGCGGCCCGCGGGTCTTTCCGGGCCGTGCGCGCCGCGCGTACGGCACCTAGGGCCGCCGCCCGTGGGGCCGCCCGTGCGGGCCCACCCCCGCGCGCCGGACCCCGCCCGCACGGCAGCCCGTACCGCCCGCCGCCGGGCCCACGCCGCCCTCCGTCGCCCTCCGCCGCCCGCCTCGCCGCCGCGGCGGTCGCCCCACGCCGGGCCCCGGCGCCGGGCGGACGCCCTCGCACCGCCCTCCACGGCCTCGCCGCGCCACGCCCGGTACCGCGCCCGCACGGCCGCCGCCCCACCGCCGGGCGCGCCACCGCCGGCCACTCCGCCGCGCGCCCGCAGCCCCACCCGCACCCGCGCAGCCGCCTGACGGAGGCGGCCCCGCGGGCACCGCCCCGGGCCGGGCGGAGGCCGGGCGGAGGCCGGGCGGGGGCCGGCCGGGGCACCCCGCCCGGGACCCCGCCGGGCAGGGTTCCGGAGGGGGGTCTGGGGCGGGGGAAAAGGGGCACGCGGGGCGTGGGGGCGTCGGGACCGTTCTGCTAGATTGGTCTATACCACCTTCCGTGTGACTCCCTTTCCCCCTCCCTCCAGATCGGCAGGCCCAGCGTGGAAGTTGTCATCGTCCAGGACGCCAAGGCAGGCGGCGAGCTCATCGCGGAGGCCATCGCGGACCTCCTGCGCCGCAAGCCCGACGCTCTGCTCGGCGTGGCCACCGGCTCGACGCCGCTGCCCGTCTACGAGGCGCTCACCGCCAAGGTGCGCGCGGGCGCCGTCGACGTCTCGCGAGCCCGGATCGCCCAGCTCGACGAGTACGTGGGGCTGCCCGCCGGCCACCCCGAGTCGTACCGCTCCACGGTGCTGCGCCAGGTCGTGGAGCCGCTCGGGCTGGACCGGGGCGCCTTCCTGGGCCCGGACGGCACCGCCGAGGACGTGCAGGCGGCGTGCGAGGCGTACGACCGGGCCCTCGCGGAGGCGGGCGGCGTGGACCTCCAGATACTCGGCATCGGCACCGACGGGCACATCGGCTTCAACGAGCCCTGCTCCTCGCTCGCCTCCCGCACCCGCATCAAGACCCTCACCGAGCAGACCCGGATCGACAACGCCCGGTTCTTCGACGGCCGTCTCGACCAGGTGCCCCACCACGTGATCACGCAGGGCATCGGCACCATCCTGGAGGCCCGCCACCTGGTCCTGCTGGCGACCGGCGAGGGCAAGGCGGACGCGGTCGCAGCGACCGTGGAGGGCCCGGTGGCCGCGCTGGTGCCGGCCTCCGCCCTCCAGCTGCACCCGCACGCCACGGTCGTCGTGGACGAGGCCGCCGCCTCCAAGCTGAAGCTCGCCGGGTACTTCCGGCAGACCTACGCCGCCAAGCCCTCCTGGCAGGGGCTCTAGGCGACGCGCGGCCCCGCCGGCACGGCTGCCCGGACCGGCGGGGCCGCACTCCCCGGCCGCGCGCCCGCCCGTACCCCCGACCGTGCGGGCGGGCGCGTCCGCGGCGGGGGACGCGAAAGGGGCCGGGCACCCGCGACGGGTGCCCGGCCCCTTCCCCGTGTGCGCTACACCCCGGCGACGACCTCCGCCGCCGCGGTCCCGCAGACCCGCGCCGCCCCGTACGTGGCGATGTGCAGGGCCCCGCGCGGCGGAGCCTGGTTCAGGCCCATCTCCACCACGACCGTGTCGGGGCGGGCGGCGAGCAGCCCGTCCAGCGCCTCCCTCATCCAGGCGTGACGGTGCGCGTCGCGCACGACGGCCACGACGCGGCGCTCCCCCGCCGCGCGCAGCACGTCCTCGGCGGCGGCCTCAGGGCCGTACGACCCGGTCCGGGTCCCCGGCAGCAGCCGCTCCAGCTCGGCGCCGACGCCCCACGGGGTCTCGTCGCCGACGGCGATGTTGGCCACGGGGGTGAACGACGCCACGTACGCGCCCGCGGCGGGCGGCGCGTACGGCTGCGCCCCCGGCGTCACCCGCAGCGCGCGGCGGGCCGCCTCCAGGCCGATGCCGGTGCCGGGCGCGGTCCCCTCCTGCACCTCCGCGCCCGGCTCCGGGCCGGCCCCCCTCGCCCGGTGCGCCCGGGTCCAGGACGCCAGGGCGCGCACCCGCGCCGCCGCGTCGGCCAGCCGCTCCTCGGGCAGTTCACCGGTCCGCACCGCCGTCACCAGCGCGTCGCGCAGGCGCAGCACGGTCTCCTCGTCCGCCAGGCCGCCGCCGACGCAGATGGCGTCGGCGCCCGCCGCGAGCGCGAGGACGGAACCGCGCTCGATGCCGTACACCGCGGAGATCGCCTGCATCTCCATGCCGTCGGTGACGATCAGCCCCTCGTAGCCCAGCTCCCGGCGCAGCAGTCCGGTGAGGATCCGCGGGCTGAGGGTGGCGGGGCGGTCGGGGTCGAGCGCGGGCAGCAGGATGTGGGCGCTCATCACCGACTTGGTGTCCGCGGCGATGGCGGCGCGGAAGGGCACCAGCTCACGGGCGTGGAGGGTGTCCAGGTCCACGTCGATGCGGGGCGTCGCCAGGTGCGAGTCGACGTTGGTGTCGCCGTGGCCGGGGAAGTGCTTGGTGCAGGCGGCGACGCCCGCGGCCTGCATGCCCTCGACGTAGGCCACGGTGTGGCGGGCGGCGAGCGCGGGGTCGGCGCCGAAGGACCGTACGCCGATGACCGGGTTGTCCGGGTTGGAGTTGACGTCGGCGGAGGGCGCCCAGTTGAGGTCCACCCCGCAGGCGGCGAGGCGGCGGCCCAGCTCGTGGGCGACGGCGCGGGTCAGGTCGGGGTCGTCGACGACGCCGAGCGCGAGGTTGCCGGGGAAGGAGGAGCCGGCGCGGACCTCCAGGCGGGTGACGTCGCCGCCCTCCTCGTCGATGGCGACGAGGACGTCCTCGCGCTCGGCGCGCAGCCGGGCCGTGAGCGCGGCGAGCTGCTCGGGGCCGGTGATGTTGCGGCCGAAGAGGCCCACGGCGGAGAGGCCCTCGCCGACCCGGCGGAGCAGCCAGTCCGGCGGGGTGGTGCCGACGAAGCCGGGCTGGAGGACGGTCAGGGCGTCGCGGGTGAGCGTGTCCGGCGTGCCGTGTACGAGTGTGGTCATGGGGCCGGTCATCCCTTCACCGCGCCGGCCGTGAGACCCGCGGCCATCTTGCGCTGGACGAGGAGGAAGAGGATCACGATCGGGACGGCCATCATGGTGGAGCCCGCCATCATCGGGGCGTACTCGGTGCCGTTCTTCGTGATGAAGTTGCCGAGCCAGACGGTGGCGGTCTGGTTCTGCTGGCTCATCAGCATCAGCGCGTAGAGGTACTCGTTCCACGCCTGGATGAAGCCGTAGACGGACGTGGCGACCATGCCCGGCGCGAGCAGCGGGAAGACGACGCGGACGAAGGCGCCGGTGCGGGTGCACCCGTCGACCATGGCCGCCTCCTCCAGCTCCCTGGGGATGTTCACGATGAAGCCGCGCAGGGTCCACACCGTGAACGGGAGGATGAAGGTGAGGTACGTGATGATCAGGCCGGTCAGCCGGTCGTACTGCCCCAGGTCGTTGAGGAGCAGGAAGACCGGGATGATCATCGCGACCAGCGGGACCATCTGGACCGCGAGGATGCCGACGATGACGATCTTGCGGCCGCGGAAGGCGAAGCGGGAGATCGCGAGCGCGGCGAGCATGCCGACGGCGATGCCGATGATCACGACGACCAGGGAGACGACGAGGGAGCGGCCGACGGGCCCCCAGAAGTCGGCGATCTCCAGGGCGCGCCGGAAGTTCTCCAGCGTGAAGGTGGAGGGGAAGAAGTGCGGGTCGGGGTCGATCGCGTCCTTGGCCGGCTTGAAGGCCGTGTTCACCATCCAGTAGACGGGGAAGCCGAGGGTGACGAAGACGAGGAGGCCCAGTGCGTTCCAGCCGAGCTTCCCCGAGCGCCGGGGACGGGTGGCGGTCCGGGGGGCCTTGGCGGCCGGGGCCGCGGGTGCGGCCGGGGTCGCGGGGTCGGCCGTGGCGACCGTGGCGTTGGCGCTCACTCCACCTCTCCGATCTTGAGCATCTGACGCATGTAGACGGCGACCGCGCCGAGCAGCAGGAAGACCGTGACGAGGGCGATGGCGGAGCCGGTGCCGTAGTCGTTGACCACGAACGCCTTGTCGAAGGAGTAGGTGGTCAGGACCTGGAACTCGGGCTCGGGGTGGCCGTTGCGCATCACGTAGACCTGCGGGAAGACGCCCATGTCCCAGATCACGGAGAGGGTCGTCAGCATGACGATGATGGGCTTGAGGATCGGCAGGGTGACGAAGCGGAAGACGCCCCAGGCGCCGGCGCCGTCGAGGCGGGCGGCCTCCTCCAGCTCCTTGGGGACCTGGGTGAGGCCCGCGCTGAGCGTGATGACGACGAAGGGCACGGCGCCCCAGACGACCAGCAGCATGATGACGGCGAGGCCCTGGGGGCCGCTGGCGAACCAGTTGTGGCCGATCATCTCGACGCCGGGCAGCTTGTCGATGAGCCAGTTGAGCACGCCGTAGTCGGCGTCGAACAGCCACTTGAAGATGGCGGTCGCGACGATGATCGGCATGCCCCAGCTCGCCACCAGGACGATGCTGATCAGGGCCTTCACCCACGGCGAGACCCGCTGGAGCAGCAGGGCGATCAGCATGCCGAGGACCATGGTGAGGATGACGGCCCCGCCGGCGAAGACGACGGTGCGCAGCACGACCGCCCAGAACTCGCCGTCGCCGAGGATGCGGGTGAAGTTCTCCAGGCCGACGTTCTCGGCCTCCTGGAAGCCCCACAGCTGGGGCTGGCCGAACTTCTGGAAGGAGAGGGCGACCAGCCGCACCAGCGGGTAGCCGAGCACCAGCACCAGGAC
The DNA here is from genome assembly GCF_008704425.1 of Streptomyces fradiae ATCC 10745 = DSM 40063. Classification (NCBI taxonomy): domain Bacteria; kingdom Bacillati; phylum Actinomycetota; class Actinomycetes; order Kitasatosporales; family Streptomycetaceae; genus Streptomyces; species Streptomyces fradiae. The sequence goes on along the minus strand of NZ_CP023696.1, from coordinate 4,624,907 downwards.
GGTCAGGCAGGGGGCGAGGAGCAGCCACGGCACTCCGGCGCCGGGGCCGCGGCGGCCTCCGTCCTGCCGTCCGGACTGCTTTCCTGCGGTGGGTCCGGCTCCGGGGCCGGGCGGTGGCGCGTGGCGCACCGCCGGCGCCTTCGCGGTGGTTGTCTCAGCGGCACTCATCCCGAGCTCCTCAGCGATCCCTCTCGTGCGTACGGGCGGCCGGGCCCCGCCGCGCGGCGGGGCCCGGCCCACAGGTCACTTGGTGTTGATGACCTTGTCGATCGCGGCGTCCGCGTCCTTCGCGGCGGCCTCGACGGACTTCTTGCCGTTGGCGATCTCGATGAGCATCGTCTTGAGGATCTGGCCCTTCTCGACCTGGCCCCAGCCGGGCGCGGTCGGGACGAACCAGCTGGACTCGGCGGCGGTGGCCGGGACGGCGGTCGCCGGGTCGTTCTTCAGCGGGGCGAGGTCCGTCTTGTTGTTGGGCAGGTTGCCCTTGGCGGCGAGGCCCTTCTGGCCCTCGGGGCCGGTGAAGGCGGCGATCCACTCGGCCGCGACCTCCTGGTTCTTCGACTTGACCGGCACGGCCAGGTCGGAGCCGCCGAGGAAGACGGGGAGGGCCTGGCCCGACGGGCCGGGCATGACGAAGTTCTCGAGCTTGTCCTTGAGCCCGCCGACCTTGTCGTTCTTCGGGTCGGCGGCGGTCGCGCCCTCCCAGCCGGCGGCGAACATGGTGGCGGCGTTGCCCTGGCCGAAGACGACGGGACGGTCGGACTCGTCCTTCGTCTTGTCGCCGTGCATGTACTTGTCGAGGATGCTCTTGTACTCGTTGAGGCCCTTGACCGACTCCGGCGAGGAGAGGTTCGCCTTCCAGGTCTCGCCGTTCTGCTCGGCGATGGAGCCGCCGGCGCCGTAGACGAAGGCCATCGCGCCGTACCAGTCCGGCGAGGGCTGGTACCAGGCGCTGAACTTGTCGCCCTTCTTCGCCTGGATCTTGTCGAGGGCGGAGGTCAGCTCGGCCCAGGTCTTCGGGGCCGTCTTGACGCCGACCTCGGCGGCGATGTCCTTGCGCCAGGTGCCCACGCGGCCGCCGGCGTAGTAGGGGACGCCGTACGTCTTGCCGTTGTAGGTGACGGACGCCTTGAGGGCGTCGAGCCACTGGTCCGAGTTGGCGAACTTCTTCGGGTCGACCTCGGCGAAGGCGCCCTTCGCCATGTAGCCGATCATCTCGGTGTTGCCCATCTCGACCACGTCGGGGGCCTTGTCGGTGGCCAGGACGGCGTCGAGCTTGGTGTTCTTGTCGGGCCAGCCGTAGTACTCGTGCTTGATCTTGATGCCCGGGTACTTCTTGGCGATGGCGTCGTCGGCCGCCTTGACCAGCTCGGGCCAGTTGTTCTGCGCGTCCACGGTCAGCCAGACGGTGAGCTCCTTGGCGCCGCCGGCCTTGCCGCCGTCCCCACCCTTGTCCGAACCGCCGCACGCGACGACGCCGACCATCATGCCCGCGACGCCGATCGCCGCGATGAGCTTGCGCTTCACGCCACCCTCCTCAGGGATGCCTGCCAACCCGCCCACCGCGAAGACGCACGTACGACGAACGACGAACACTGCTCGTGGGGCTGGGACCTGGTCTTTAATGGTTTAGACCAGTAACCCGGAGCTTGGCCTAGACCTTTGGGGGTGTCAAGGGTGTATAAGAGGGGCTGTTGCGTCCGTTATCGGACCGACACCTGAAGAGGGGCGACGACCCGTGACCGGTCCGTGCCACCATGTGAGCCGCGACAGACGGAGGAGCCGGTGACGGCAGCAGTACAGGAGTCGGAAAGGCAGGCCATGGCCACGGACAGTGGCGGCACGGAGGCCGCGAACGAGCTCCCGCCCGAGAACGGGACGGCGACCCGCACGGCGCGCGTGCCCAAGTACTACCGGCTCAAGCGCCACTTGCTGGAGATGACGGAGACGCTGCCCCCCGGCACACCCGTGCCGCCGGAGCGCACCCTCGCCACCGAGTTCGACACCTCCCGCACCACCGTGCGCCAGGCCCTCCAGGAGCTGGTCGTCGAGGGCCGGCTGGAGCGCATCCAGGGCAAGGGCACCTTCGTCGCCAAGCCCAAGGTCTCCCAGGCGCTGCAACTCACCTCCTACACGGAGGACATGCGCGCCCAGGGCCTGGAGCCGACCTCCCAGCTCCTGGACCTCGGGTACGTCACCGCCGACGACACCCTCGCCGGACTCCTCGACATCACGCCCGGCGGGCGCGTCCTGCGGATCGAGCGGCTCCGCCTCGCCAGCGGGGAGCCCATGGCGATCGAGACGACGCACCTGTCGGCCAAGCGCTTCCCCGCGCTGCGCCGCTCCCTGGTGAAGTACACCTCCCTCTACACCGCGCTCGCCGAGGTGTACGACGTCCGGCCGGCCGAGGCCGAGGAGACGATCGAGACCTCGCTGGCCACCCCGCGCGAGGCCGACCTGCTCGGCACGGACGTGGGGCTGCCGATGCTCATGCTGTCCCGCCACTCCTTCGACGAGCACGGCGCCCCCGTGGAGTGGGTGCGGTCGGTGTACCGGGGCGACCGCTACAAGTTCGTGGCGCGCCTCAAGCGGCCCGCCGCCGAGTAGCCCCGAGGGCGCCGCGTGCCCGTACGGCGCCCCCGGCGCCCGGCACGGCGGCACGGCGCACCGCGCCCCGCACGCCGAAAGCGGCCGCGCCCGGCTCTCCGGGCGTGGCCGTTCGCCGTTCGCCGGCCACGTACCGGTTCGCGGTGCCGGCCACCACCTCTGGCACCCGTACGGGCTGCCGATGGTGGCCGGCACCGCCAACGCCATGTTCCGGCCGGGCGCCTCCTCCACCGTCCCGCTCGTGGCACGGGACGTGCGGGGCGCCAACGGGGTGCTGCGGATCTCCGAGGCGTTCACCGCGCCGGGCGGCCCCGCGCCGGCCGGCCCCGCGCCGGCCGGCCCCGCGGCGGCCGGCCCCGCGGCGGCCGGCCCGGCGGTCGGAGCGTTCGGCACCGACCGGGTGCTCCTGGTGGGCGTGGTGGTGGCCCTCCTGACCGTCGCCGCCCTGCTGGCCGCCCGCCCGATCCGCACCCCGGGCCGGGCTCCGGCCCGCGCCTGAAGGGGGGCGATTTCCGGCCATCTCCCGCGCCACACACGCCACTTGCGCCTCAGCGGGCACCGCGATCATCGCAGCAACACCGTTATCGAAGACGGCTTCCCTGGGGCCGGGCCGTCCCCTAGATTCACCGCATCTTCGGCTGATCAGTGAGGGGACGGTTCGCCATGTCCGAGGTGACACAAGGGAAACAACCGGTGGTCACACCCGTCCGGGTGGTGATCGCGCTCTGCCTGCTCGCCCCGTTCGCCGCGATGCTGTGGGTGGGCTCGTACGCCCGCGTCGAGCCCGCGCTCGCAGGCATCCCGTTCTTCTACTGGTACCAGATGCTGTGGGTCGTGGTGTCGACCGCGCTGACCATGATCGCGTACAAGCTCTTCCACCGTGAGCAGCGCGCCCGCGCCGCCGCCCGGAAGGCGGGTGGCGAGCGATGAAGGACGGTGTCAACGGCGTCGCGCTCGCCGTCTTCGTCTTCTTCTTCCTGGTCGTCACGGTCCTCGGCTTCATGGCCGCCCGCTGGCGCAGGGCCGAGAACGAGAACAGCCTCGACGAGTGGGGGCTGGGCGGCCGCTCGTTCGGCACCTGGGTCACCTGGTTCCTGCTGGGCGGCGACCTCTACACGGCGTACACCTTCGTCGCCGTCCCGGCCGCGATCTACGCGGCGGGCGCGGCCGGCTTCTTCGCCGTGCCGTACACGATCCTCGTCTACCCGCTGATCTTCACCTTCCTGCCCCGCCTGTGGTCGGTGTCGCACAAGCACGGGTACGTCACCACCTCGGACTTCGTGCGCGGCCGGTTCGGCTCCAAGGGCCTGTCCCTGGCGGTCGCCCTCACCGGCATCCTCGCCACCATGCCGTACATCGCGCTCCAGCTCGTCGGCATCCAGGCGGTGCTGGACGTGATGGGCGTGGGCGGCGGCGAGTCGACGCACTGGTTCATCAAGGACCTGCCGCTGCTCATCGCCTTCGGCGTGCTCGCGGCGTACACGTACTCCTCGGGGCTGCGCGCGCCCGCGCTGATCGCCTTCGTCAAGGACACGCTGATCTACCTGGTCATCGCGGTCGCCATCGTCTACATCCCCATCAAGCTGGGCGGCTTCGACGCGATCTTCCAGGCCGCGGGGGACGCCTTCGCGGAGGTCAACCCGGCGACCGACAAGCCGCGCGGCGCGCTCGTGCCGGGCGAGGCGGGCCAGTGGACGTACGCCACGCTGGCGCTCGGCTCCGCGCTGGCGCTGTTCATGTACCCGCACTCGATCACGGCGACCCTGTCGTCCGGCAGCCGTGACGTGATCCGCCGCAACACCACGATCCTGCCGCTGTACTCGCTGATGCTGGGCCTGCTGGCGCTGCTCGGGTTCATGGCCATCGCCGCCGGGATCAAGGTGCAGAACGGCCAGCTCGCCATCCCGCAGCTCTTCGAGGACATGTTCCCCGACTGGTTCACCGGGGTGGCCTTCGCCGCCATCGGCATCGGCGCGCTGGTCCCGGCGGCCATCATGTCCATCGCCGCGGCCAACCTCTTCACCCGCAACATCTACAAGGACTTCCTGAAGCCGGACGCCACGCCGGAGCAGGAGACCAAGGTGTCCAAGCTGGTGTCGCTGCTGGTCAAGGTGGGCGCGCTCGCCTTCGTCCTGACGATGGACAAGACGGTCGCCATCAACTTCCAGCTGCTGGGCGGCATCTGGATCCTCCAGACCTTCCCCGCGCTGGTCGGCGGCCTGTTCACCCGCTGGTTCCACCGCTGGGCGCTGCTCGCCGGGTGGGCGGTCGGCATGGTCTACGGCACGTGGACCGCGTACAACGTGGCGAGCCCGACGCAGAAGCACTTCGGCGGCTCGTCGGCGGCGATCCCCGGCATCGGCGAGATCGGCTACATCGGCCTGACCGCCTTCGTGCTGAACCTCGCGGTCACGGTCGTCATGACGTTCGCCCTGCGGGCGGTCAAGGCCCCGGAGGGCGTCGACGAGACGGCGGAGTCCGACTACACGGCCGACGCCGGCGACCCGGGCGTCAGCCCCGAACTGCCCAAGGTGGGCACGGGCCACTGAGGCACGGCACTCCTGTCGGGGGCACCACACCGGCTGGTGCGGTGCCCCCGACGCTGAACGCCTCACAGCAGCCCGAGCATCACCCTGACCGCCCGCTCGATATCGGTCCACTCCCCGGGGTCGACCCGCCCCGCGAAGTCACCAAGGCGCTGCCCGTCGACGGCGCCCATCTGCTCCACGAGGACCACGGTGGGGGTTCCACCCATGTCCAGCTTCGGGTGCAGCAAGCCGGGAGCCGCGCTGGTCGAGGTCGGCGCGACGATCAAGGTGGAGGTAGCGATCGCCTGCGTCTGCAGGACGACCGCGTAGCGCGCTCCGCGCTGCTCATGGCCCACGGCGTCCCTGCGGGCGCGCAGACGATAGACGTCACCACGCACGAAGGTCGTCCATGTCGGCCTGGGCCTCGGCCAGCTCCTGATGGTAAGCAGGGTCGTTCCGCCACTCCGCCAGCTCGGCCGCCGCCTGACGGTACTGCTCTCTCACGTACGCCTCGTGGATGGCCAGCCTTATGGCGTCGGACGCGGTGACGTCCCGGAGCTGTGCGAGGACCTCCAGTTCGCGGTGGGTTTCCGAGTCGGTGCGGAAGCTGATCGTCTTCGGCGTCATTCCTCCAGTGTAATACGAAACGCATTACACGGTGCGTCACGAGGGCAGCCGAGGCAGACTGCCCGACATGGACACCGCTCGCCTCGCCCCCGGCACATCGGTCGCACATACCCCCTCCACCCCCACTCTCATGGTGCCGCACGGCTCAAACGCACCGCACTCCCCAGTCATGTCACCTGATCCCGGCTTCGCCATCCGCCCCGTACGGTCCGGCGAGCACCAGGCGCTCGGCGAGATCAGCGCCTGCGCCTACCTCGACGGCGGGCTCCTCGCCCACGGGGCCGACGACCCGTACCTGGACGTGCTGCGCGACGTGCCGCGCCGGGCCGCCGAGGCGGAGGTGCTGGTCGCGGTGGACGTGGACGGCACCCTCCTCGGCGGGGTCACGTTCGTGTCGCGCGGCGGCGCCCCGTGGGCGGACATCGCGGGCCCGGACGAGGCCGAGTTCCGGGTCCTCGCCGTCTCCGGCGCGGCGCGCGGGCGGGGCGTGGGCGAGGCGCTCGTACGGGCGTGCGCGGACCGGGCGCGCGCCCGCGAGGGGTGCCTGCGCCTCGTCCTGTCGGTCACCCCACAGGCCGTCGCGGCCCGGCGGCTGTACGACCGGACGGGCTTCGCCAGGGCCCCGCACCGGGACTGGGAGCCCTTGCCCGGCCTGCCACTCCTCGCGTACGAGATGACACTCTGACACAACATGTGGGGGGTGCCGTAACGACCGCCCCCCACATGTATGCTCATCCTCGCTGCCGCGGCAGGGGAATCCGGTGCGAGTCCGGAACTGTCCCGCAACGGTGTACCGGTGTGCCCTACGCGTACCCCGCAAGTCCGACGACCTGCCGGCAGCGCACGCGGACCATCCGGTCCGGGTGCCCAGACGTCCGGGCCTCGCGGAGTGGGCCGGCGGACGCGGTCACGCACGCCCCCGTGCCCGGGGCTCACGCGCGCCCGCTCCCGCCTCCCGCCGCGCGGCCCCGAGCCGAGCGAGGGAGAGCCCCCACGTGACCATCGCGCCAGCGGATCCGGCCTCAGCCACCGAAGCCGACGCCACCCGAGGCGACGCCGCCGGAGGCGACGCCCCCGGCACCGCGCTGCTGCGGACCCTGACCGACCTCACCGCGGACCTTCCCGACGCCGACCCCGGCCGGGTCGCCGCCGCCGCCCTGCGCGGCCGGCACGCCGGTTCCGACGAGGCCGAGCTGCGGGAGCTGGCGACCGAGGCGGCGGCCGGCCTGATCGCCGAGGACCCGGCGTACTCCCGGCTCGCCGCCCGCCTGCTGGCCCGCACGATCCGCGACGAGGCGGCCGGCCAGGGCGCCGTGGCGTTCTCGGCGTCGGTCGCCGTCGGCCACCGCGAGGGGCTCATCGCCGACCGGACCGCCGACTTCGTCGCCCGCCACGCCGACCGGCTGGACGCGGTGGCCGACCCGGCGGCCGACGACCGCTTCGGCTACTTCGGGCTGCGCACCCTGTACTCCCGCTACCTGCTGCGCCACCCGATCACCCGGAAGGTCGTCGAGACCCCCCAGCACTTCCTGCTGCGGGTGGCCTGCGGCCTGGCCGAGGACGACTCGGAGCGGGCGCTCGCCGAGGTGGAGGCGCTGTACGGGCTGATGAGCCGCCTCGACTACCTGCCGTCCTCCCCCACCCTCTTCAACTCGGGCACCCGCCACCCGCAGATGTCGTCCTGCTACCTCCTGGACTCCCCGCAGGACGAGCTGGACTCCATCTACGACCGCTACCACCAGGTGGCACGGCTGTCGAAGCACGCGGGCGGCATCGGCCTGTCGTACTCCCGCATCCGCTCGCGCGGTTCGCTCATCCGCGGCACCAACGGGCACTCCAACGGCATCGTGCCGTTCCTGAAGACGCTCGACGCCTCGGTCGCCGCCGTGAACCAGGGCGGCCGCCGCAAGGGCGCCGCCGCCGTCTACCTGGAGACGTGGCACTCCGACATCGAGGAGTTCCTGGAGCTGCGCGACAACACGGGCGAGGACGCCCGGCGCACCCACAACCTGAACCTGGCCCACTGGGTCCCGGACGAGTTCATGCGCCGGGTCCAGGCGGACGCCGAGTGGTCGCTGTTCTCCCCGTCGGACGTGCCGGAGCTGGTCGACCTGTGGGGCGACGCCTTCGACGCCGCCTACCGGGCCGCCGAGGCGAAGGGCCTGGCCCGCAAGACGATGCCGGCCCGCGACCTGTACGGCCGGATGATGCGGACGCTCGCGCAGACCGGCAACGGCTGGATGACGTTCAAGGACGCCGCGAACCGCACCGCCAACCAGACGGCCGAGCCCGGCCACACGGTCCACTCCTCGAACCTGTGCACCGAGATCCTGGAGGTCACGGGCGACGGCGAGACGGCGGTCTGCAACCTGGGCTCGGTGAACCTGGGCGCGTTCGTCGCCGGGGACTCCATCGACTGGGAGCGGCTGGACGAGACCGTCCGCACCGCCGTCACCTTCCTCGACCGGGTCGTCGACATCAACTTCTACCCGACCGAGCAGGCCGCCCGGTCCAACTCCCGCTGGCGGCCGGTGGGCCTGGGCGCGATGGGCCTCCAGGACGTCTTCTTCAAGCTGCGGCTGCCCTTCGACTCGCCGGAGGCCCGCGCCCTGTCCACGCGGATCGCCGAGCGGATCATGCTCGCCGCGTACGAGGCGTCCGCCGACCTGGCCGAGCGCAGCGGCCCGCTCCCGGCCTGGGACAAGACCCGCACCGCGCGCGGCGTGCTGCACCCCGACCACTACGACGTGGAGCTGGCCTGGCCCGAGCGCTGGGCGGCGCTGCGCGAGCGCGTCGCGACGACCGGCATGCGCAACTCCCTGCTGCTGGCGATCGCCCCGACCGCGACGATCGCGTCCATCGCGGGCGTGTACGAGTGCATCGAGCCGCAGGTGTCCAACCTGTTCAAGCGCGAGACGCTGTCGGGTGAGTTCCTCCAGGTCAACTCCTACCTGGTGAACGAGCTCAAGGAGCTCGGCGTGTGGGACGCGCAGACCCGCGAGGCGCTGCGCGAGTCCAACGGCTCGGTGCAGGGCTTCACCTGGGTCCCCGCCGACGTGCGCGAGCTGTACCGCACGGCGTGGGAGATCCCGCAGCGCGGCCTGATCGACATGGCCGCCGCGCGCACGCCGTTCCTGGACCAGTCGCAGTCGCTGAACCTGTTCCTGGAGACCCCGACCATCGGCAAGCTGTCGTCGATGTACGCGTACGCCTGGAAGCAGGGCCTGAAGACCACGTACTACCTGCGCTCCCGCCCCGCGACGCGGATCGCCCGCGCCGCGTCCGCGACCACCGTGCCCGTCCAGCAGGTGTCCGAGCCGGACGCCGTCGCCTGCTCCCTTGAGAACCCCGAGTCCTGCGAGGCCTGCCAGTGACCACCCGACCCCAGAACCTGCTCGACCCGGGCTTCGAACTGACCCTGCGGCCGATGCGCTACCCGGACTTCTACGAGCGCTACCGCGACGCCATCAAGAACACCTGGACCGTCGAGGAGGTCGACCTCCACTCCGACGTCGCCGACCTGGCGAAGCTGACGCCCGGCGAGCAGCACCTCATCGGCCGGCTGGTGGCGTTCTTCGCGACGGGCGACTCGATCGTCGCGAACAACCTGGTGCTGACGCTGTACAAGCACATCAACTCCCCGGAGGCGCGGCTCTACCTCTCGCGCCAGCTCTTCGAGGAGGCCGTGCACGTCCAGTTCTACCTGACGCTGCTCGACACCTACCTGCCCGACCCGGACGACCGCGCCGCCGCGTTCGCCGCCGTCGAGAACATCCCGTCCATCCGCGAGAAGGCCGCCTTCTGCTTCCGGTGGATGGACTCCGTCGAGAAGATGGACCGGCTGGAGACGCAGGCGGACCGGCGCCGCTTCCTGCTGAACCTGATCTGCTTCGCCGCGTGCATCGAGGGCCTGTTCTTCTACGGCGCGTTCGCGTACGTCTACTGGTTCCGCTCGCGCGGCCTGCTGCACGGCCTGGCGACCGGCACCAACTGGGTCTTCCGCGACGAGACGATGCACATGAGCTTCGCCTTCGAGGTGGTGGACACCGTCCGCAAGGAGGAGCCGGAGCTGTTCGACGACGAGCTGGGCCGGCAGGTCACGGCGATGCTGGCGGAGGCCGTGGAGGCCGAGCTGCAGTTCGCCCGCGACCTGTGCGGCGACGGCCTGCCGGGCATGAACACCGAGTCGATGCGCGCCTACCTGGAGTGCGTCGCCGACCAGCGCCTGACGCGGCTGGGCTTCGCCCCGGTGTACGGCTCGGAGAACCCGTTCGCGTTCATGGAGCTCCAGGGCGTGCAGGAGCTGACGAACTTCTTCGAGCGGCGCCCGTCCGCGTACCAGGTGGCCGTCGAGGGTTCGGTCGACCTGGACGAGGACTTCTGACCGGTCCGCCTCCGGGCGTACGGCGGCCCGCACCTCCCCTCGCGGGGGCGGTGCGGGCCGCCGTCGTTCCCCGCCCGGACGCGGCCCGTGCCGCGGGCCCGTCCGGCGGGGTCCGGTGCGTCAGATGCCGCAGGTCGGGGCGGACCAGAAGCGGCTGGAGCGGTGGTCGAGGTGGGTGTGGTCGTTGTGGTCGGGGTAGCCCGGACCGAGGATGCCGTTGAAGCCGTGGTTGCGGGCCGCCTGGGCCAGCTTGCACAGCGAGTGCGGGCCCGCGCCCAGGTCGGCCGCGTCACCGTACAGATGGCGGCTGCTGGACGACCCGCCGACCGCGCTGTTGCAGGAGTACGAGCGGAAGCCGCTGGTCACGGTGATCGGCTGGTCGCCGAGGGCGTGCCGCAGGGCCTCCAGCTTCCACATGGTGCGCAGCGCGTTGGCCTTGGCGGTGGTGGCGCTGACGGCGCCGCCGGACCAGGTGGAGTTGCAGCGGTTGAGCTCGGCGTAGCTGAAGTGGACCGGGGTGCAGTCGCTGTCCTGGAGCGCGTAGATCTTGCTGAACGTGGCGGGACCGGCGACCCCGTCGGCCGTCAGCCCGTACGCGGCCTGGAAGCGCTTGACGGCGGCGGTGGTCGCCGGGCCGTACGAGCCGTCGACGGCGAGCACCCCGCCGTAGCCCGGGTAGCCGGCGACGCGGATCTGGAGCTGGGTGACGTCGGAGCCGGTCGCGCCCTGCGACAGGGTGCGCGACCACGTGTAGCAGTCGTCGGCCTGGGCGGGCCCGGCCGTGGCGACCACCCCGGCGAGGCCGGCGACGGCGACCATGACGATGGACAACAGAAGGCGGGCCGTGCGTCTCAGCATTGCGTCTCCCTGCTGTGAGAACGGTGTACGCCAGAGACTGGCGGGACGTTCAACGCGCGTCAACAGGCCGTGCGCCAATGCCGCGGGGCGGGGTGGTGACGGAATGGTGAAGGGACGTCAGAAGAGGGGGCCGGAGCGGGGAGAGCCGGGCGGAGCCGGGCAGAGCCGGCGGAAGCCGCCGGTACGCCGCCGGGGCGGCCCCTTCCGGGCGCGGGGTCGCCGCGCCCGGCGGAGTCGCGAACCGGGCGGCGGGGCTCAGTCGTTGGGGACGACCGGGTAGCGCGGCGTGCCCTCGGCCATCTGCCGCAGGGCGTCCTTGCGGTCCCGCTTCGACAGCCGGTCGATGTACAGGTAGCCGTACAGGTGGTCCGTCTCGTGCTGGAGGCAGCGGGCGAAGTAGCCCGTGCCGCGCACCTTGATCGCGTTCCCCCGCACGTCCTGGCCGCGCACCACCGCGTAGTCGGGGCGGGCCAGCGAGGCGTACGCGGTGGGCACGGAGAGGCAGCCCTCGTTGGAGTCGTCCAGGGCGCGCCGCTCCGGCGGCAGCTCCTCCAGGACCGGGTTGCAGACGACGCCGACGTGGCGCACGCCCTCGTCGTCGGGGCAGTCGTAGACGAAGACCTTCAGGTCGACGCCGATCTGGTTGGCGGCGAGGCCGACGCCCTCGGCGGTGCGCTGGCTGGCGAACATGTCGTCCACGAGGCGGGCCAGGTCCTCGCCGAACTCGGTGACGTCCTTGCACTCCTTGTGCAGCACCGGGTTCCCGACGACCGTGATGGGGCGCGACGTGCCGCGCTCGCGGTACGTCCGCTCGCGCTCCTCGCAGTCCTCCGTGTCCACGACGAACCCCTCGTCGTCCACGGGGAGGGGCCCGTAGCCCTGCTGGTCCGTCTCCTGCTGCGCCATGTCCGGTTTCGCGCCTTCCCTTGGATACCCGTTGCGATGTGCCCGTACAGCCTACGGGCCCGCGCCGACGGGCATCAGCACACTTCCTCCAGATCCCGCCACTCCCGGCTGTCCGGACTGTCGGCGACCCAGCCGTCGAGCAGCCCGCGCACCAGCCCGGCGGGCGCGGCGATGCCGCACTCCCGCTCCGGCACCCACAGGTCGCCCGCGGTGCGGTGGCCGAGCGGGCCGGGGTGGCCGGGCTCGCTGTGGTCGTGCGGGTCCAGGTGCTCGCCGTCGCCCTCGGCGCTCGGCATCCGGGACTCCGAGCAGGTGCGGCACAGCAGCCGCACGGACGACGACCAGTCCTCGGCGGCGAACCCGGCGTCGGAGGCGAGCCGTTCCAGGGCGTCCCGGTCGGCCTCCGTCGCGGCCTCCAGGAGGACGACCCAGGTCGGCACGGGCGACGGCGCCCACAGCTCGATCTCGTCGAAGACGGGGAAGCTGTGCCCGGACGCGGTGGTGCGCTCGCCGTTGGGCACCCCGTCGTGCAGGACGACCTCGCCCCAGCGGCGCCCCGACGACGGCAGCGGGATCGACAGCACCTCGACGCGGGCCGGGTCGAGCCTGCGGCCCCACACGACCTCCGCCTCGCCCTCCGGCGACAGCCGTACGGCCGCGCTGCCCAGCTCCATGCCGGTCGGCTCCCCGCCCGGCGCGTCCCCCGGCGGCACCTTCATCCCGTACGCCTGCCAGGCCCGCCGGGCCAGCGGCCAGTCCTGGAGGGCCGTGGCGGCGATGCCGACGTTCCACCAGTCGGGCGCCCCGGCCTCCTTGTCGAGGAGGGCGACCGCGCGGAGCCCGGCGGCGCGCGCCTGCTCCCAGTCGTGCCGGAACTTGTGCAGCAGCGCCAGGTTGAACCAGGACTCGGAGAGCCAGGGCTCCAGGTCCGCCGCCCGCGTCAGCAGCGCGCCCGCGTCCTCGTACCGCCCGTCCCCGATCAGCGTGAACGCGCGGTCGGTGGCCTGCCGCCACGAGGCGGAGGGCCGATGCCGTACCTTCCCGAAGATCCTCACGATTCCCGCCTGCCGGTCGCTGAAGGTCACTGCCCCCGGACACCCTCTCGTTGGCATCCAACCATGCCCGGTCGCGCGCCCGCTCATTACCCATGGGTTACCCCGTCCCCGGCCCTCCGACGCGGCCGCGCGCGACGACGCGGGCGAGGGATTCCACCACCGCCGGGTCGTAGTCGCGGCCCGCCCCGTGCCGGAGGTGCTCCAGTGCGCGGAGCGTTTCGGGGGCGGTCCGCCCGCGCAGCTCGTCGTACGCGTTGGCGGCGCGGACGATCCGCGCGGCCGTCGGCTGCCCGCGGTACGGGGCGGCCTGCCGCTCCACGGCGACGGCGACGGCCGCGGGGACACCGGCCTGGCGGGCGACGGCGCCGCCGAGGAGGGCGATGCGGCGCCGCTCGGCGTCCGGCAGCGGGGCGGTGGCGCCGCCGGGGACCGGGTCGACGAGGGAGAGCTGGCCGATGTCGTGCAGGAGCGCCGCGTACTCCAGGACGGCCAGCTCGTCCGCCGGCAGGCCCAGCTCGCGCCCGACGGCGAGGCTGAGCGCGGCGACCCGGTGGGCGTGGCCGGGCGGGGTGTGGCCGGCGACCTCGGTGGCCCGCGCGAGGGAGGCGACGGTCTGGCGGTACGTGCGCCGCACGGCGTCCCGGCGGCGGAGCGCCAGCCGGGCCAGGAGCAGCGGCACGCACAGGACGGGCAGCGCCCACAGCCCGGCGGCGGCCACGCCGAGGGCCAGCACGGCGCCGGTCGCGCACACGGCGGGCCCCGCGCCCCGCATCCGCCGCACCTCCTGGCGCAGGAGCGCCGCGTACCGGGGCGCGAGGGGCGGGGGCGCCGTCGGCGGGGGCGCGGCGGGCCGGGGTGCCGGGCGGGCGCGGCGCGTCAGGGCGGTGAGGGCCGCGTCGCACAGGGCGGTCAGGGCGAGCACGCCCAGCAGGGCGGGCACCTGGCGCGGACCGGTCGGGGCGTGCGGGGCGTGCAGGGGCTGGGCGCACAGCGCGGCGAACGCCAGGGTGAGCAGCCGGACGGCGGTGCGGTCCGGGTCGGGCACCCGGCCGCGCGCGATGTGCGGTACGGCCCCGGCGAGAGCGCCCGCCAGGACGACGGCGACGACCTGCGGGGCGGGCTGCCCGCCCGGCACCAGGGCGTAGGCGAGCGCCCCGGCGGCGGCCAGCGGCGCGGGCTCCCGCTCACCGGGCGGCCCGGCGACGGGCGGCGGGGCGGGGGCGGTCCCGGCCGGGGGCGGGGCGGCCGGGGGCGGGGCGGGGGCGGTCGAGGCGGGGGCGGTCGAGGCGGGGGCGGTCCCGGCCGGGACCGGGGCGGCCGGGTGTGCGACGGGGGCGGGGGCGGTCTCGGGTGGGACCAGCCCGCGCGCCCCTACCAGGGCCGTTCCGGGCGCCGCCGAGGCCGGTCCGGGGGGTCCGGCGGCCGCTCCGGGGGGCCCGGCGGCCGGCCGGCACGCCGTCGGCCCCGGCCCGTGCCCCTGGGGCTCCGTCCCGTACGCCTCCGCAGCCGAGCCGTACGCCTCCGGGGCCGGCTCGTACGGTCCCGCACCGGACGCGCGGGCGTCCGGCGGCGGGCCGGGGCACCAGCAGGTCAGCACGCCCACGGCGACCAGCGCCCCGAAGGCGAGCGCGTCGCCGGGCCGGTGCACGCCCTGCCAGAGGGTCCACCCCAGGCCGCCCGCCGCCACGGCCCCGGCGCACACCCGCACCCCGGCCGCCGCGGTGGCCGCGCTCACCGCTCCCCCGGCGCGCCGGGCCGGCCGGTGCCTCTCTCCGCGGCTCGCTCCGTCTCCGGGGCGCCCGCCTGCGCCGGGAGTCCGAACGTGCCCGGCGCTCCGCGCCTCCGCGCGATCGGCCTCCCGTCACCCGCGCGCCCCCTCGGCTCCGCGGGGGCCGCACCGAATCCGAGCGCCCCCGTCCGGACCCCCGCGCCGCCGTCCTCCGGGTCGGCCGGGCAGAACGGGCAGCCGACGTGCCAGGCCGCCGCGGCGCCGGGCGCCGGTGCCTGTGCGGGCGGGGCGGGCGGCGGCGGGGGCGGGGGTTCGCCGGAGGCGGCGGCCGTCCGCCAGCCGTGGCGGCCGAGCGCCGTCGCGAGGGCGCGGACCATCACCGGGTCGAACTGGGTCCCGGCGCAGCGGGCCAGCTCCGCGAGGGCCGCCGGCACGGGGCGGGCGCGGCTGTAGGAGCGGGTCGAGGTCATCGCGTCGAAGGCGTCGGCCACCGCGACGACCCGCGCCGGCTCCGGGATCTCGGCGCCCCGCAGGCCGTACGGGTAGCCCTTGCCGTCGAGGCGCTCGTGGTGGTGGAGGATCGCCGTCCGCGCCTCGGCGAGGAAGCCGATGCCGCGCACCACCTCGTGCCCGTGCTCCGGGTGCAGTTCGACGGTCCGCCGCTCCTGCGGGGTGAGCGGCCCGTCCTTGCGGAGGACGCGGGTGGGGACCCCGATCTTGCCGACGTCGTGGAGGGTGCCGGCGAGGCGGAGGACCTCCAGCCGGTCCTCTGCCATGCCGAGCTCCCGCCCGATCAGGACGGAGGCGCGGCCGACGCGTTCGCTGTGGCCGCGCGTGTAGGCGTCCTTGAGGTCGACGGCCTGGAGGAGGGCCCGTACGGCGGCCAGGTGGGCGGCGCGCTCCCGGTGGTGCTGGGCGAACGCCCAGCCGGTCACGTACATGGGCAGCAGGGTGAGCAGCGCGGCGGGCCAGCCGTACGGGCTGCGCCACAGCACGGCGGCGGCCAGCCCGACGAGCCCGTGCGCGGTGTGCGCGGCGAGCGACCGGCCGAGCAGGCCGCGCCAGGCGTCGCGGGGAGGCACGCGCGCGGCGGTGGCGAGGATGCCGCCGTCGAGGGCGGTGAGGGCGGCGCAGTACGCGAGGACGGCCGCGCCCGCCGGGAGCAGCGCGTACGGCAGATCGGGAGCGGGGGCGACGGCCGCGGGCCCGCCGAGGAGGGCGGCGGCCCGCGCGGCGGCCCACACCGCGAGGGCCTGCCGCGCGGCCCGCCACACACGGCGGGGCGCGGCGGGGGTCCGGGGGCCGACGGGGGCGAGGAGCGCGCCGGGCACGGCGGCGAGCGCGGCGAGGGAGGGCGGCAGCAGGAGCGCGGCGGCGAGGAGCAGTGCGAAGCCGCACGCGGCGGCGGACGCGTCACGGGTCGTGGCGAGGCCGTCCTCCCGGCCGACGTCCCCGCCGGGCGCCCCGCCGTCGGCGGCGCCGCCGCGGTCGGCCGCGGGGCCGGACGCGACGCCGGCCGCCGCCGGGCTCCCCGGGGGGTCGAGGCGGCCCGGGGCGCCCGGCGGGCCGGGAGCGGCGGCGCCCGCGGCGCTCACGCGGCTCGCGGGGCGCACCGGACTCCCGGGGAACACCGGACTCCCGGGGTGCGCAGGGCGCGCGGGGACCGCGGTGAGGCGGCTGCCGGCCGGGGAGGTGCAGAACGCGTACAGCCCGGCGAGGAGCGCGGCCGTTCCCCAGGGGCGCGGGGAGGAGCCGGGGGCGAGGGCCGGGAGCGTGCAGGCGGTGGCGCCCAGCGCGGCGCAGGCGAGGTACACGCGCGCCGCCACCGGAATGCCCGCCACGACCCCTCCGCCTTCCGTTCGCCTCCCGTTCGCCCGGACCGAGCGTCTGGCTGGCAGGCTAACGAGCGGGTGTGCCCGTGGCGGCGGGTCCGACCCGATTAGCACCTTCGGGTGAAAACACGCGTGGACGGGGCGCCGCCCCGGTGTGTCCCGCGGCGGCGCCCCGTCCTCATGTCGTATCGGGTGCCGTCACTCCTGGGCGGCGGCGGAGACGTCCTCGCCGGGGACCGGCTCCCCGGCGCGGATCATCTCGATCCGCCCCATGACCTTGGCGCGCAGGTCCGTCGGTACGTCGTCGTGCCCGCAGCACCGCTTGACGAGCTTCTTCACGGCCTGCTCGAGCCCGTACTTCTCCAGGCACGGGGAGCACTCCTCGAAGTGCACCTCGAACTTGGTGCAGTCGCTGTCGGGCATCTCCCGGTCGAGGAACTCGTAGAGGTGGTCCAAGACCTCCGAGCAGTCCGTCTCGTGCGGCTCTCCGCAGCTCATGAGCCCGAGCCTTTCCGTCCGTCCGTCGACTCTCCGGCGCCCGCGGGGACCAGGCCGCGCTCGCGGGCGTAGTCCTCGAGCATGCCGCGCAGCTGGCGGCGCCCGCGGTGGAGTCGCGACATCACGGTGCCGATGGGCGTCCCCATGATGTCCGCGATCTCCTTGTAGGCAAAGCCCTCGACGTCCGCCAGGTAGACGGCGATGCGGAACTCCTCCGGGATCGCCTGGAGCGCCGACTTCACGTCGGAGTCGGGGAGGCGGTCCAGCGCCTGGGACTCGGCCGACCGCAGACCGGTCGACATGTGCGACTCGGCGCGGGCGAGCTGCCAGTCCTCGATCTCCTCGGCCGCGCTGCGCTGCGGCTCGCGCTGCTTCTTGCGGTACGAGTTGATGAAGGTGTTGGTGAGGATGCGGTACAGCCACGCCTTCAGGTTGGTGCCCTCGCGGAACTGGTGGAACGAGCCGTACGCCTTGGCGAACGTCTCCTGCACCAGGTCCTCGGCGTCCGCCGGGTTCCGCGTCATGCGCAGGGCGGCGGAGTACATCTGGTCGAGGTAGCCGAGGGCGTCACGCTCGAAGCGCGCGTTGCGCTCGACATCCGTCTCCACGTCCGTCTCCGCGGGGCCTTCGCCGGCCCCCCTGTCGGTCCCAGTGACCGGACCCACCTCCTCCAGAGCCGCGGCGAGACCGAGTGCGGACCCGCTCGAATCGGAGGATAGTCGACCCTCCGCCGGCGTTCCCCTTCGATTCGTCTCGCCCGTCACCCGCACGGACCCGGCCGCCGGCCCGGACAGCACCGTCCAGTCCAGCTCGGTGGCGCGCGACCGGTTCGGGCAGATGGTCGAACCCATGCGACGGACTCCCTCTCCTGGCCTGAATGTCGTGATGTCGTTCACCGACGATGGTGACAACAGCGGGCACCGGCCGCCCATTCCCGGTGGTGCGGAAGCGGCGGCCGGGGATCGGCGGCCGGTCAGGCGGGCAGGCCCCGCAGCCACCGCGCGACGCCGTCGGTGACGGTCCTCAGGGCGTCCTCCTGGGTCGTCGCGGCCCGCTTGGGCACGGCGAAGGAGTGGTCGGCCCACGCCACCTCGACCAGCCGGTGGGCGCCCTCCGGGAACTCGGCGGGCCTCCCGAAGGGGTCGTTGCCGCCCTGGACGACGAGCGTGGGCAGACCGGTGCCCGCCAGCTCGTCCGAACGGGTCTTCTCGGGCCTGCCCGGCGGGTGCAGCGGGAACGCCAGGGCGAGCACGGCGTGGGCGCCCAGGTCGCGGGCGGTGCGGCAGGCCACGCGCGCCCCGGCGCTG
Source organism: Streptomyces fradiae ATCC 10745 = DSM 40063 (assembly GCF_008704425.1). Classification (NCBI taxonomy): domain Bacteria; kingdom Bacillati; phylum Actinomycetota; class Actinomycetes; order Kitasatosporales; family Streptomycetaceae; genus Streptomyces; species Streptomyces fradiae. The sequence continues at coordinate 4,606,576 of NZ_CP023696.1, read as the reverse complement.
CGCCCTCCGGCGACCACGGGCAGGCCGGGCGCGCGCAGGGCGGGCCACAGGTCCCGCCAGGCCGCGTCGAGGGTCTTCGGGGCGGGCGCCAGCTTCCTCCCCGCGACCCGCCAGGGCTGCTCGACGAGGGCGACGGTGGCCGCGGCGGCCTCCGGCAGGCGGGCGGCGAGGGCCTGGAGGTCGCGGGCCTCGATCCCGCCCCCGGCGCCGTGGCCGAGGGCGACGACGAACCGGGCGCCGCTCCCGGCGGCGTACCAGGTGATCCGCGCGTCGCCGGCCCCGGTGGGAATGGTCTCGGTCTGTGTCACCGCCCCATCCTCGCGCGGGCCGCCCCCGCGGGCGCACCCGCCCCGCCCGGCACTGCGGCGGATCCCGGTGCCCGGTGCCGGTGCCGGTGCCGGTACGTGTCCCGGTGCCGGTGCCCGGTGCCTGGTGCCGGTACGTGTGCCGGTGCCGATGCCCGGTGCCGGTGCCCGGTGCCTGGTGCCGATACGTGTGCCGATGCCCGGTGCCGGTGCCCGGTGCCTGGTGCCGGTACGTGTGCCGGTACGTGTGCCGGTGCCGGTGCCGGTGCCGGTGCCGCCGGACGGTGCCCGCGGCTGTGCCGGTGCCCGGTGCCGGTACGTGGCCGGTGCCCGGAGCCGGCGCCCGTGCCGGTACCGCGTGCCGGTGCCCGCCATGGCGTTGCCCGTGCCCGGACCGGGGCACGGGGCCGGGGCACGGGCACGGGGCCGAAGGCGGCCGGCCCCGGTCGCCGTCAGAAGAGGGTGCCCTCCTCCGGGGCCTCCAGTTCGGTGAGCAGCTCGGGGCCGTTGTTGCGGACGTTGCTGACGGCCGTGGAGACCGGGTACGCCCGCATCAGCCCGCCGGGCGGCGGGGCGAGGAGGGCACGCAGCTCCTCCGGGTCGGTGCGGGCCGGGTCGAGCCAGGCGTCCCACCGGTCCTCGGTGAGCATCAGCGGCATCCGGGGGTGGATGTCGGCGAGCGACCGGGGCCCTTCGGCGGGGGCGACGCCCAGGGGGCTCCGCTCGGCCTCGGTGGTGATCACCGAGCAGGTCGCCCACCAGGCGTTCGCGTGGTCCGGCGGCAGCGCCGGGTCGCGCCAGAACTCGTACAGCCCGGCCATCGCGAAGACCGTGCCGTCGGCGGGCGTGACGAAGTACGGCTGCTTGCGGGGCCGCTTCCTGCGCCCCTCGACCTCCAGGCGCCGCTCGTCGCCGCCGGTGACCCACTCGTAGTAGCCGTCGGCGGGGAGGACGCAGCGCCGGGCGGCGAAGGCGCGGCGGAAGGCGGGCTTCTCGTGGACGGTCTCCGCCCGCGCGTTGATCATCCGCGCGGCGCCCTCGGGGGTCTTCGCCCAGGACGGCACCAGTCCCCACCTCAGGACGCGCAGCTGGCGAACCGGGCGGGGCGTGGCGGCGTCCTTCACAGGACGGTCGAGCACCGCGTACACCTCTTTGGTCGGGGCGATGTTCCAGTCGGGCTCCAGAGCCTCCTTCGGCTCCCACTTCTCTATGCCGAAGACGCCGACGAGGTCCTCTGGCCTCCGGCTGGCCGCGTAACGTCCGCACATACCGCCCACCCTGCCACGTCCCCGAGCCGCACCGGAGCCCTTCGCCAGATGGCCACCACGAAGATCCTCGACGATGTCCTGGGCACCCAGCCCGCGCCCGAGCTGTGGCTGGTGGTGGCGACCGGGCTGGCCGCGCTGCTGGTGACGGTGCCGAACCTGCTGTGGCGGCCGGCGCGGAACGCGGTGACCATCGCCCACGAGGGCGGCCACGGCCTGGTGGCGCTGCTCACCGGGCGGCGCCTGGAGGCGATCCGGCTGCACTCGGACACCAGCGGGCTGACGGTGAGCCGGGGCAGGCCGACCGGTCCCGGCATGATCCTGACGGCCGCCGCCGGGTACACGGCGCCGTCGCTGCTGGGCCTGGGCGGGGCGTGGCTGCTGGCCGCGCACCGGATCACGCTGCTGCTGTGGGTGGCCACGGCGCTGCTGATCCTGATGCTGCTGATGGTGCGCAACGCGTACGGGGTGCTGTCGGTCGTGGTGACGGGCGGGGCGTTCCTGCTGGTGTCGTGGCTGACGGACCCCGGGGTGCAGGCGGCGTTCGCGTACGCGGCGGTGTGGTTCCTGCTGCTGGGCGGGGTGCGGCCGGTGTTCGAACTGCAGGCGAAGCGGCGGCGCGGGGAGGCGCGGGACTCGGACGCGGACCAGCTCGCCCGGCTGACGCACGCGCCCGCGGGGGCGTGGGTGTTCCTCTTCCACGCGGTGTCGCTCTCGTCGCTGATCGGCGGTGGCCGCTGGCTGCTCGGTCTGTGACCTGCCCGGGCCACTAAAGTGAGGGCTATGACCGATACCCCCGCCCACCTTGACCTCTGGCCGGCCCCGCACGCGAGCGGCCCGGTCGACGCGACCGTCTCCGTGCCCGGTTCCAAGTCGGTCACGAACCGCGCTCTGGTCCTGGCCGCCCTCGCCTCCGAGCCGGGCTGGCTGCGCCGTCCGCTGCGGTCCCGCGACACCCTGCTGATGGCGGAGGCGCTGCGCGCGCTGGGCGTCGGCATCGAGGAGACGGTGTCGTCCAGCTCGACCGCCGCGGGCGCCCCCGACGGGCGGGGCGAGGCGTGGCGGGTGATCCCGGCGGGGCTGCACGGCCCGGCGTCGGTGGACGTGGGCAACGCGGGCACGGTCATGCGCTTCCTGCCGCCGGTGGCGACGCTGGCGGACGGCCCGGTCCACTTCGACGGCGACGCCCGGTCGCACGAGCGCCCGCTGCACGGGGTGATCGACGCGCTGCGCGCGCTGGGCGCCCGGATCGACGACGGCGGGCGGGGCGCGCTGCCGATGACCGTGCACGGCGGGGGCGCCCTGGACGGCGGCAAGGTGGACATCGACGCCTCGTCGTCGTCGCAGTTCGTCAGCGCGCTGCTGCTGTCGGCGCCGCGCTTCAACCAGGGCGTGGAGGTGCGGCACACCGGGCCGCGCCTGCCGTCGATGCCGCACATCCGGATGACGGTCGACATGCTGCGGGCCGTCGGCGCGCAGGTGGACGAGCCGGAGACGGGCGGCGAGCCGAACGTGTGGCGGGTCTCCCCGTCGGCGCTGCTCGGCCGCGACCTGGTGATCGAGCCGGACCTGTCGAACGCCCAGCCGTTCCTGGCGGCGGCGCTGGTGACGGGCGGCCGGGTGACGATCCCGGACTGGCCGGCGCGGACGACGCAGCCGGGCGACGCGCTGCGGGAGATCTTCACCGAGATGGGTGGTTCCTGCGAGCTGACGGACGCCGGTCTCACCTTCACCGGTTCGGGTCGGATCCGCGGTATCGACGTGGACCTCGGCGAGGTGGGCGAGCTGACGCCGGGCATCGCCGCCGTGGCCGCGCTCGCGGACTCGCCGTCCACGCTGCGCGGCGTGGCGCACCTGCGGCTGCACGAGACGGACCGGCTGGCGGCGCTCACCCGGGAGATCAACGCCCTGGGCGGCGACGTGACGGAGACCGAGGACGGGCTGCGCATCCGGCCCCGCCCGCTGCGCGGCGGCGTGTTCCACACGTACCACGACCACCGGATGGCGACGGCCGGCGCGCTGATCGGCCTCGCCGTCGACGGCGTGCGCGTGGAGAACGTGGCGACGACCGCCAAGACCCTGCCGGACTTCCCCCAGATGTGGACCGAGATGCTCGCGATCGAGGACTGAGCGCCATGCGCCGCTACGGCAGGAACGCCGACGAGGACGACGTACGCGTACGCCCCAACCGCAAGGGCAACCGCCCCCGCACCAGCATCCGCCCCAAGCACGAGGACGCCGCCGACGGCATGGTCCTCACCGTGGACCGGGGGCGGATCACCTGCCTGGTGGAGGACCGCACGGTGCTGGCCATGAAGGCCCGCGAGCTGGGTCGCAAGGCGGCGGTGGTGGGCGACCGGGTGTCCCTCGTCGGCGACCTGTCGGGAGGGAAGGACACGCTCGCCCGGATCGTGCGGATCGGCGAGCGCAGTTCGGTGCTGCGCCGCACTGCGGACGACGACGACCCGTACGAGCGGGTGGTCGTGGCCAACGCCGACCAGCTCGCCATCGTCACGGCGCTCGCCGACCCGGAGCCCCGGCCCCGGCTGATCGACCGCTGCCTGGTCGCGGCGTTCGACGGCGGCCTGGAGCCGCTGCTGGTGCTGACCAAGTCGGACCTGGCCCCGCCCGAGAAGCTCCTGGAGCTGTACGGGGCGCTGGACATCCCGTACGTCGTGACCAGCCGCGACGAGCTGTACGACGGGGGCGCCGCCGACCGGGTGCGCGCGCATCTGGCGGGCCGGACCACGGCGTTCGTGGGGCACTCGGGCGTCGGCAAGACGACGCTGGTCAACGCGCTCGTCCCCGAGGAGCGGCGCCGTTCGACGGGCCGTGTCAACGCGGTGACGGGACGCGGCCGGCACACCACCACCTCGGCGCTGGCGCTGCCGCTGGCGGGCGCCGGGGGGTGGGTGATCGACACGCCGGGCGTGCGGTCGTTCGGGCTGAACCACGTGGACCCCTCGCGGGTGATCCACGCCTTCCCCGACCTGGAGCCGGGCACGGAGGGGTGCCCGCGCGCGTGCAGCCACGACGAGCCGGACTGCGCGCTGGACGCGTGGGTCGAGGAGGGCCACGCGGACCGGGCGCGGCTGTACTCGCTGCGGCGGCTGCTGGCCACGCGGGAGCGGCACGAGGGCGACTGATCCGCCCGCTTCTCCCCCCCCTTCGCCGGGCGGCCGCGCCGGGGCGGGGCCGGTACCGCCGGGGTCGCCGGCCGGGCGGCCGCGCCGGACGTCCGGCCGGTCTGCCGGGATCGCGGCCCGGGAGCGCGTACGCTCGCCGCACGGCGCGCACGGGGTGCGGCGCGCACGGGGTGCGGCGCGCACGGCTCACGGAGCGGGCGCGGGCGGGCGGCCCGTGCGCCGGCCGGCGGCGACGGCGTGGGAGGCAGGGACGATGGCGTGGCTGCTGGTGGTGGTCGCCGGGCTGCTGGAGACGGGGTTCGCCGTCTGTCTGAAGCTCTCCCACGGCTTCACCCGGCTGTGGCCGACCCTCGCCTTCGCCGCCTTCGCCCTCGGCAGCTTCGGCCTGCTGACGCTCGCGCTGCGCAGGCTGGACGTCGGGCCCGCCTACGCGGTGTGGACCGGGATCGGCGCGGCGGGGACGGCCGTGTACGGGATGGTGTTCCTCGGGGACGTGGTCTCCACGCTGAAGATCGTCTCGATCTCGCTCGTGGTCGTCGGCGTGGTCGGACTCCAGCTCTCGGGCTCCTCGCACTGAGCCGCGCGGAGCCCCGGCGATAGAGTCGGCCCATGGCCGATTACCACGATGACCTGCGTCTCGCCCATGCCCTGGCGGACGCCGCGGACGCCACCACGATGGAGCGGTTCCGGGCCCTGGACCTCAAGGTGGAGACGAAGCCGGACATGACGCCGGTCAGCGAGGCGGACCGGGCCGCCGAGGAACTGATCCGGGGCCGCCTCCAGCAGGAGCGCCCGCACGACGCGATCCTCGGCGAGGAGTACGGCGTCGAGGGCGGCGGCCCGCGCCGCTGGGTGGTCGACCCGATCGACGGGACCAAGAACTACGTGCGCGGGGTGCCCGTGTGGGCCACGCTCATCGCCCTGATGGAGGAGGGCGACGACGGCTACCAGCCGGTCGTGGGCGTGGTCTCGGCCCCGGCGCTCGGCCGCCGCTGGTGGGCGGCCAGGGGCCTGGGCGCGTACACGGGGCGGGACGCGGCGTCGGGTACGCGCATCCACGTGTCGAAGGTGGCCGCGCTGCCGGACGCCTCGTTCGCGTACTCGTCCCTGACCGGCTGGGAGGAGCGGGGCCGCCTCGACGGCTTCCTGGAGCTGTCGCGGGCCTGCTGGCGCACCCGCGCGTACGGCGACTTCTGGCCGTACATGATGGTCGCGGAGGGCTCGGTGGACCTGTGCGCCGAGCCGGAGCTGTCGCTGTGGGACATGGCGGCGACCGCCGTCGTGGTGCAGGAGGCGGGCGGCAGGTTCACCGGGCTGGACGGCCGGGAGGGCCCGCACAGCGGCAACGCGGCGGCGTCCAACGGCCTGCTGCACGAGGAGCTGCTGGGGTACCTGGGCGCACGCGGCTGACGCCCCCGCGCCGTACGCACGCGGGAAGGGCCGGCGCCCCGGGGGGCGCCGGCCCTTCCGCCTGCGGCAAGCGGTCCAGTGCTGTCAGCCGCGCAGGGCCTGGACCGCGGCCTCCAGCCGCTTGCCGAAGTCTCCGTCGGCCTGACGGAAGTTGTTGACGGCCCGGTCGACGATGTCGTCGCGCGAGACCTGGGAGAGCGAGCCGGCCAGGTTGTCGATCAGCCGGCCCTTCTCGTCCTCCGACATGAGCCGGTAGAGGTTCCCCGCCTGGACGAAGTCGTTGTCCTCGGCGTGTACGGGCGTCGGGTGGTCACCGGTCAGCCCGGTGACCGCGACCGGCTGCCACAGCGGGCGGTCGGTCTGGTGCGGGCCGCCGAAGCTGTTCGGCTCGTAGTTCTTGGCGCCCTTGTGGCGGCCGTCGTACAGGTAGCCGTCCCGGCTGTGGGTGCGCGCCTCGGTGGCGTGCGGGCGGTTCACGGGCAGGTGGTCGGCGTTGATGCCGACCCGGTAGCGGTGGGCGTCCCCGTACCCGAAGAGGCGGCCCTGGAGCATCTTGTCGGGCGACGGGCCGATGCCGGGCACGAAGTGCGCCGGGGAGAAGATCGACTGCTCGACCTCGGCGAAGATGTTCTCCGGGTTCCGGTTCAGCTCCAGCCTGCCGAACTCGATGACCGGGTAGTCGGCGTGCGGCCACACCTTGGTCAGGTCGAACGGGTTGAAGCGGTACGTGGCGGCGTCGGCGGCCGGCATGATCTGCACGCCCACCGTCCACGTCGGGTACTCGCCGCGCTCGATCGCCTGGCGCAGGTCGCGCTGGTGCGAGTCCGGGTCCTCACCGGCGAGCCTGTTGGCCTCGGCCTGGGTGAGGTTCCTGATGCCCTGGTCGGTCTTGAAGTGGTACTTGACCCAGAAGACCTCGCCGGCCTCGTTGTTCCACTGGAAGGTGTGCGAGCCGAAGCCGTCCATGTGCCGGTAGCTGGCGGGGATGCCGCGGTCGCCGAACAGCCAGGTCACCTGGTGCGTCGACTCGGGCGACAGGCTCCAGAAGTCCCAGACGTTGTCCGCCTCCTGGGAGCCGGTGTACGGGTCGCGCTTCTGCGTGTGGATGAAGTCGGGGAACTTGATGGCGTCCCGGATGAAGAACACCGGGGTGTTGTTGCCGACGAGGTCGTAGTTGCCCTCCTCGGTGTAGAACTTCAGCGCGAAGCCGCGCGGGTCGCGCACCGCGTCCGCCGCGCCGAGGTTGCCCGCCACGGTCGAGAAGCGCAGGAAGACCTCGGTCTCCTTGCCGATCTCGGAGAGGAACGCCGCCCGCGTGTACGGCGTCACGTCGCCGGTCACGGTGAACGTGCCGTACGCGCCGGCGCCCCGCGCGTGGACCACGCGCTCCGGGATGCGCTCGCGGTTGAAGTGCGCGAGCTTCTCCAGCAGGTGCTGGTCCTGGAGCAGGACCGGTCCGCCGATGCCCGCGGTCTCGCTGTTCTGGTTGTCGGCGACCGGCGCGCCGGCCTCCGTGGTGAGCGGTCCCTGCGTCACGTGCGCCTCCTGCGTAGCGGCAACAAATCCTGTCCCTTGGCCAAAGCCGTTCCCGATCCTACAATGGACATTGTCTAAGTCAAGCCCGCATCCAAAGCCACACCCATTCGGGACTGCGATCCCCCGCCTGTTAGGCTGAAACGCATGAGTGACCTGTTGGAACGCCTGCGCGGCCGCGGCTGGCGGATGACCGCGCAGCGCCGCGTCGTGGCCGAGGTCCTGGACGGAGACCACGTCCACCTGACGGCCGACGAGGTCCACGCGCGCGCCGCCGAGCGACTGCCCGAGATCTCCCGCGCGACCGTGTACAACACCCTCGGCGAGCTGGTCGGCCTGGGCGAGATCCTCGAAGTGACCACGGACCGCCGCGCCAAGCGGTACGACCCGAACGCGCACCGCCCGCACCACCACCTGGTCTGCGCGCGGTGCGGCGCGATCCGCGACGTGCACCCGACGGGAAACCCCCTGTCGGACCTGCCGGACTCGGAGCGCTTCGGCTTCACGGTCTCCGACGTGGAGGTCACGTACCGCGGGCTCTGCCCCCGGTGCGCGTCCGCCTGACGGGACCGCGCGCGAGCCCCCGCCGCCTCGGCGCCGGGGGCTTCGCCCTGTCCGCCCCGGCCGCCACCTCGCGGCCCTCGCCCGCGGCGCGCCATCGCACCCGAGGGCGGCGGGCAGGGCGGAACGCGACAACACCGAAGGCCGGATCTCGATGAGATCCGGCCTTCGGTTTCAGTAGCGGGGACAGGATTTGAACCTGCGACCTCTGGGTTATGAGCCCAGCGAGCTACCGAGCTGCTCCACCCCGCGTCGGTGAACACCACCTTACGGGACCCCGCGGACCAGCGCAAATCCGCTTCCACGCCCTCCGCCCCCACCGCCCCCACTACGCGGTCAGCTCCTGGTGCAGCGCCTCGCTCAGCCGGGCCGCCCGCTCGGCGACCTCCGCCGGCCCGAGCTCGACCGCGCGGGCGCACCAGCGCCGGCCCTCCGCCAGCTCGCCGCGCCGGGCGGCCAGCAGCGCCAGGCGCAGCGCGGCCCGCCCGTGCCCGGCCCGCGCGGCCCGGCTCCACCACAGGGCGGCCTCCCGCTCGTTGCCCTCGCGGGCGAGCAGCAGCCCGAGGTTGAAGGCGCCGTTGCGGCTGCCGGCCTCGGCGGCCTCCCGGTACCAGCGGGCCGCCTCGGCCACGTCGCCGCGCGCGGCGGCGAGCATGCCGACCCGCACCTGGGCGCGGCGGTGCCCCTGCTCGGCGGCGCGCTCGTACCACTCCTCGCACTCGGTCTTGGGCGCCCGCGGCTGGCCGAGCGTGTGCGGCTCCGGCGGCGGCTGGCGCGCGTCGAGCACGGTGGCCAGCCGGAACGCCGCCTCCGCGCTGCCGCTGCCCGCCGCGCAGCGCAGGTGCCGCTCGGCCTCCCGCTCGTCGCCGTCGCGCAGCCGGGCCATGCCGACCTGGAGGGCGGCCTCCGTGTGGCCGGCCGCCGCGGCCCGCTCGTACCAGCCCAGGGCCGTGCGGTCGTCGTCGCGGCCCGCGTAGAGGATGCCCAGGTTGAAGGCGGCGTCGACGCTGCCCGCCTCCGCGGCCTTGGAGAACCACGGCTCCGCCCCGTGCGGGTCTCCCCCCTGGAGGAGCAGGATCGCCAGGGCGTTGGCCGCCTCGCGGTGCCCCGCGTACGCGGCACGGCGGTACCACTGCTCGGCCTGGGCGGTGCGGCCCTGGGCGGCGAACAGCAGGCCGAGGTTGTAGGCGCCGTTCACGTCGCCGGCGTCCGTGGCGGCCCGGTACCAGCGCTCGGCGGTCTGGTACTCGCCGCGGGCGGCGTGCAGGGCCCCGAGCGCGTTGGCGGCGTTGCCGTCGCCGTCCTGCGCGGCGCGCAGCCACCACACGGCGGCGCTCTCCTCGTCGCCCGCGTCGCGCAGCAGGAAGCCGAGGGCGCAGGCGGCGCGCGGCTCGCCGTCCTTGGCGGCCATCAGGTACCAGCGGCCGGCCTCCTTCACCTCGCCGCGCTTCTCCAGGATCGCGCCCAGGTGCAGCGCGGCCCGGCGGTGGCCGCGCGCGGCGGCCTGCCGGTACCACTGCTCGACGCTGCCCGCCGTGTCGTCGTCACCGTCGCCGTCGTCCGGGGGCGGGACGTCGACGGTGACGGCGACCCCGGTGAGGGTGTCCACCGGCTCCCTCCTGGGGAAGCGCCGCTCCAGGGCGCGGGCGAGGCGGTACGCGGCCTCGCGGTGGCCCTGCTCGGCGGCCACGCGCAGCCAGCCCTCGTACCCGGTGTCGCCCCGGTGCTCCATGAGGTCGGCGAGCGCGTACGCGCCGAGGGCGTGGCCCTGCTCGGCGGACTGGCGCAGCCAGTACTCGGCGGCGGGCTCGTCGCCGCGCTCCCGGTGGTGGCGGCCCAGCGCGTGCGCGGCGGCGGCGGAGCCGGCGACGGCGGCGACGCGCCACCACCCGGCGGCCTCGTCGGGGTAGCCGCGCTGGTGGAGCAGGACGCCCAGGTTGTTGGCGGCGGCGCGGTCGCCGGCCGCGGTGGCGGCGCGCAGGTAGGGCTCGGCGCCGTCCAGGTCGCCGCGGCGCAGCAGCATGGCGCCGAGGACGCTCATCGAGGCGGCGTCCCCGTCGTCGGCGGCACGGCGGTGCCGTGCCTCGGTCTCCACGGTGTCGGCGGCGGCCTCCGCGAAGTCCATCGCGGCGTCCATCGCGGCGGCGTGCCAGCCCCCCGTGGCCTCCGGTGCGGCGTCGGCGTCGGCGTGGTCGAACGCCTCCGCGGCCTCTCCGGCGTGCTGTCGCTCGAACCGCCCGGTGTCCAACAGCGTCGCCCTGTCCCCCATGCATTCCATCGTCGCACCACCCGCAACCCGCCTACACCTGGTATACCGCAGCCAGTGAGGTCACTTCAGCGTTTTGTCGACATGCCCACAGAGAGACAAGTCAAACACGTCGGGCGCCAACTCCCCCTCTCCAACACGGCTTTGGGTCCCACACATGACCAGGGGCCCGGATCCTTGAAGGATCCGGGCCCCTGGTTTCAGTAGCGGGGACAGGATTTGAACCTGCGACCTCTGGGTTATGAGCCCAGCGAGCTACCGAGCTGCTCCACCCCGCGTCGTTGTGCTGTCCACCGTATCACGGTGCGGGGGGTGCTCTTCGCGGCCCTCCCGCCGGGGTTCCCCTCGAAGGAGGGACCCGGCGAGAGGGCCGCGAACCGGTCAGCCGCCGCTGCCCTCGGCGCCGCTCTGCGCGGCGCCCGCCGGCTCGGCGGCGGCGTCGGGCTTCGCAGTGCCCTCGGGCTTCGCGGCGCCGTCGGGCTTCGCGGCGTCCGCCGGCTTCGCGGGGGCGCCGGAGGGCGCCTGCCCGCCGGGGGCGGAGCCCGGCGCCGGCTGGTCGGCGGCCTTGCGCTCGGCGTCCGCCCGGGCGGCCTGCTGGAGGGCCTCCGCGAGCGCCCGCTGCGCCTTGCCGTACGCCTCCCAGTCGCCCTTCTTCAGCGCCGCCTCACCGTCCTCGTACGCCTTCTGGGCGTCCGCGATGGCCTGCTTGAGCGCGGCGTCGCCGGTCACCGGCGGCCTCGGCTGGGTCGGGGTGTCCGACGGCGGGGTCGTGGGCGCCTCGCCCTCCACCCCGAACACCGCGTTCAGCGCGCCCGCGAGGCTGTTCTCGAACACCGTCGTGTCCTTGGTGGCGTCTCCCTCCGGCTTGCTCGCGTCGATGTACGACACGGCCACCTTCTTCAGCAGCGGGTAGAGCGCGCTGCGGCCCTGCGCGTACACCGGCTCGACGTAGAGGAAGCCGCCGTCCATCGGCACGGTGAGCAGGTTGCCGTACTCGATCTCCGAGTCGGCGCCCTTCATGTCCCGGACGAACGTCGCCACGTCGGGGAGGCTGTTGAGCTTGCTCTGCACCTGGGCGGGGCCCGGCACGTCGGACGTGACCCGCAGCAGCCTTATGCGGCCGTACTCCTCGCTGTCCGCGTCGGCGTCGACCGCCATGAACGCGCCCAGGTTCGGGCGCCCGTTCGGCGTGAACGTCGTCGTCAGGGAGAACCGCTGCTGGTCGTCGCCCGGCATCCTCAGGCTCAGGTAGTACGGCGGGACCGCGTTGCCGTCCTTCTTCGTCGGGTCCGCCGGCACCTGCCACGCGTCGGAGCCGCTGTAGAACTGGGCGGCGTCGCGCACGTGGTAGCGGGTCAGCAGCTCGCGCTGGACCTTGAACATGTCCTGCGGGTACCGCAGGTGGGACTTGAGGTCGTCGCTGATGGCGCTCTTCGGCTCGACCGTGCCGGGGAACGCCTTCATCCAGGTCTTGAGGACCGGGTCCTTGGTGTCCCACTGGTACAGCTTCACGGTGCCGTCGTAGGCGTCGACGGTCGCCTTGACCGAGTTGCGGATGTAGTTGACCTGGTTCTGCTGGGCGACGACCGTGCGGGCCTGGTTGCCCGCGGTCAGCGAGTCGGCCGTGCTGTCACCGAGCGTCGTGCGGGAGGCGTACGGGTAGCCGTTCGTCGTCGTGTACGCGTCGACGATCCACTGGATGCGGCCCCCGACGACCGCCGGGTACGCGTCGCCGTCGATGGTCAGCCACGGGGCGACCGCCTCGACCCGCTCCTTGGGCGTGCGGTTGTAGAGGATGCGCGAACCGTCGCCGATCGCCCCGGAGTACAGGATCTGCGGCTCGCTGAACGCCACCGCGTACGCGGCGCGGTTGAAGGCGTTCGAGAGGCTGACGCCGCTGTCGCCGCGGTAGCTGGTGGTCCGCTCGCCGTTCGCCTCGTAGTCGAGCTCCTTCTGCGGGCCGCCGACGATCGAGTACTGCTCGGTCTTCTCGCCGTAGTAGATCCGCTGCTCGTACTTGGGCATCTGGCCGGAGGTCGGCAGGCCGCTCTCCGTGAAGACCGGGGAGCCCGTGGCGTCCACCGACGTGCCCGTCGCCATGATCGCGCCGTAGCCGTGGGTGTAGGTGAAGTGGTCGTTGATCCAGTTCCGCTTCGGGATGCCCTTGATGTTCAGCTCGCGCAGGCCGACGACGGTGTCCTTGCCGTCGTACCGGTCGACGTCGAGCGTGACGGGGAACTGGTAGTACTTACGCTTCTGCTCCAGCTGCTGGAACGTCGGCGAGACGATGTTCGGGTCCACGAGGCGGTAGCTCGCCGCCGCGTCCGCGTCCTTGCGGAGCTGCTCCTTCGCCTTGACGGTCGCCTTGCCCGAGTAGTTCTCGGGGACCGTCCCGTCGATCGCGTAGGCCTTGCGCGTCGCCTCGATGTTCTTCTTGATGTACGGCGCTTCCTTGGCCTGCTCGTTCGGCTGGACCTGGAACTTCTGCACGATCGCCGGGTAGAGCCCGCCGATCAGGATGGCGGAGAGGACCATCAGGCCGAAGCCGATGACCGGGAGCTGCCACGTGCGGCGCCACAGCGTCGCGAAGAACAGCACGGCGCAGATGACCGCGATGCAGAACAGGATGGTCTTCGCCGGCAGGTAGGCGTTGGCGTCGACGAACCGCAGGCCCGTCCAGTTGCCCGCCGCCTTGAAGTCGCTGGACTTCACCGCCAGGCCGTACCGGTCGAGCCAGTACGCCACGGCCTTCAGCGACACGAAGACGCCGAGCAGCACCGACAGGTGCCCGGTGGCCGCCGCCGTCGCGCGCGCGCCCGGGCTGGTGACGCGCAGCCCGCCGTACAGGTAGTGCGTCAGGGCGGCGGCGATCAGCGAGAGCACCGTCGCCGCGAAGCCGAAGCCGAGCAGGAACCGGTACCAGGGCAGGTCGAACGCGTAGAACGCGACGTCCATCCCGAACTGCGGGTCCTTCTCGCCGAACGCCACGCCGTTCACCCACATGAGCCAGGTGCGCCACTGGCCCGCGGCGGAGGCCCCGGCGATCAGGCCGACGAGCGCCGTGATCGCGAGGAGCACCCACTTCTTGTACGGGGCGACGCCCATGCGGTACCGGTCGAGGCTCTGCTGCTCCAGCGACATCGCGCTCAGCGGCGGCCGCAGCCGGTGCGCGAGCCAGATGTTCAGCCCGACCGCCAGGCCCATCAGCAGGCCGAAGACGGCGAACATGCCGACCTTCGTCCACAGGGTGGTGGTGAAGACCGACGAGTAGTCGACGGACCGGTACCAGAGCCAGTCCGTCCAGAACCCGGCGAACATGACGAAGAGCATGGCCAGCACGGCCAGCACCCCCAGCGTCATGAGCAGGGTGCGGGCCCGCCGGGACGGCCGGCCGACTCTGATCCGTGGCCCTGTCGGGCCTCCGCCGCGGTCCGGCATCTGGAAAGCCAACGTGCGCCCCTCGAGTTCGCGGTCGTGTGTGCTGCCTGTGGTGGTGCTGCGGCCCCGATTTCCACGGGGCCCCACTCATGCAACTTACTAAGGCTTTACCTGGTTCCCGTCTCCGGGTAGGGAAAGGGCAGGATAGTGACCATGCCCAGTGAATCCCCCTCCGGCCCCCCGATGGCCGCCAGTCCGCTCACACGCGCGGTCCTCGAGATCGACGAGTACGCCTCCGGGCTCGGGTGGGACCGGCCGGCCCGCCTGTTCGCCCTGGTCGACACGGTGCGGCTGCGCTCCGACGAGCCCGGCCTCGCCGCCCAGCTCGGCCTCGACTCCGACGACGCCGCCGCCCCGCTCACCCCGATCGAGCAGGACGAGCTGCCGGCGGGCGCCCCGCTGGACGAGTTCCTCGCCACGGTCGCCTGGCCCGACGCGGTCACCGGCTGCGCCCTGACCGTGGAGCGGCTGATGCTCCCGCCGTCCGCCGAGGGGTCCGTGCCCGACGGGCTCGACGAGGCCGGGCTGGCGCGGTGGGTCGCCGCCCACCCGGACCGGCAGGAGGTGCGGATGACCGTGGCCGTCCTGCGGGACGGGGCGCGCGAGTCGGCGATCCGGCTGCGCGAGAAGGACTCCCCGGCGGAGGTCCTGACCGGCTCCGACCTGGTGCCGGGCCTGGCCGACGCCCTGGCGGCCACCTTCGAGGAGTGAGCACCCGGCGGCGGGTGGTCGGGGGCGCCGCGCGGTGAGGAGACCGCACGGCGAGGGCGCGGTGCGGTGAGGTGCGGCGCCCCGCGGTGAGGGCGCCGCGCGGTGAGGACGGCGCGCGGTGAGGACGGCGGGGGGCGCCGCGTGGGGCCGGGCGCAGGGCTCGTGCAGGCGGGGCGCCGGGTGCCGGGGCGGCCGTGCGCGAACCGCTCGGCGGGGCGGCCGCCGCCCGGCCGCCCGGCGGGCGAGGCGACGTACGCGCGGATGGCGCCCACGCCCCCGCGCCGGTCGCTTCCGCCCGCGCCCCGGCCCCGCGCGTCAGCCGCGGGAGCAGGCGGGGAGGGCGGCCGTGTCCCCCTCCCGCACCTTGTCCAGCGACTTCACCGCGTCCGCGATCGTCTCGACCTTGATCAGCGTCAGCCCCTCCGGAGTCCGCTCTGCGGCGGCCGGGCAGTTGGCCGCGGGCGTCAGGAAGTACGCCGCCCCGGCCTCGCGCGCGCCGACCAGCTTCATCTCGATGCCGCCGATCGGGCCGACCTTGCCGCTCTCGTCGATCGTGCCCGTACCGGCGACGAACCGGCCGCCGGTCAGCGCGCCCGGGGTCAGCTTGTCCACGATCCCGAGCGCGAACATCAGGCCCGCGCTGGGCCCGCCCACGTCCTCCAGCCGGATGTCGATCCGGAACGGGAACGTGTGGTCCGTACCGGCCTGGATGCCGACGATCGCCCGGTCCTCCTCGTCCGCCCGCCGGGTCGTGACGGTGACCTTCCCACCGGTGGTCGGCTCGCGGCCGGCCTTCTCCGCCGCGGCGGCGTCCTTGGCCGGGACGATGGTGAAGTCGACCGGGGCGCCGGGCTTGCGCTTGCTGACGACGGCCGCCACGTCCTTGGGCTCGCGGACCGGCACGCCGTCCACTTCCTTGATCACGTCGCCGGCGTGCAGCAGGCCCTCGGCGGGGCTGCCCTTCTGCACGGAGGAGACGACCACGCGCGTCGCCACGGGGAGGCCGAGCTGGCGGAGCGCGGCCACGCGGGCGCTCTCCTGCGACTGGCTGAACTCCTCGGCGTTCTCCTGTGTGGACTGCTCCTCGGTCTTGCCGTCCGGGTAGAGCGTGTCGTGCGGGACGACGACGCTGTCGCGGGAGAGCCATCCGGCGACGGCCTCGGCCAGGTTCATCCGGTACTCCGCTCCGGTGACCCTGACGGTCGTCATGTTGAGATGGCCGGATGTCGGGTACGTCTCGTGGCCGGAGATGCTCAGCACCGGCTCGCCCCCGGAGTCGCCGAGCGTGTTGACCGTCGGGCCGGGGCTCATCTCGGAATAGGGCACCGGGATGAGCACTCCCGCGCAGAGCAGCGCGATCAGGGAGAGGGTGGCGGCGAGCAGCGTCGCGGTGCGGCGTGGCATGGAACGACAGTACGGGAACGGTCCGTCAGTGCACCCTCGGGGCCGCCGTCCGTGGCTGGTCAGAGGGGTCCGCGGCGGGCGCGTGCGCCCGGTCCATCGCGTCGCGGAAGCGCGCGTAGCCGTCCAGCTCGACCATGTCCTCGGTGGTGCGGGTGCGCGCGGCCCAGCCGCCCCATATCGCGGCGCCGAGGGCAGCGGACAGCGGAATCAGCAACCAGGCGAGTGCTGCCATCACGACCTCCCCAGAGTGAAAGCGACTGGCTGATCAGCAGATTAACCAGCTGTCGTTTCAACGCTGCTGCCGGGAGGCCGGTTACGCAAATCGGGGCGGGCGCTACTCCGAGTCGGTGTTTCGCACAGCCCGCACGGGGGACTCGTCCTCGGCTGTGCGGGGTGGTCCGCCGGGCTTCGCGCGGGCTCCGCGGGGGGCGGGCTCAGCAGGAGCCGACCCACTCCTCGGTGCCGTCGGAGAAGCGCTGGTGCTTCCAGATGGGCACCTCGTGCTTGAGGTCGTCGATCAGCCTCCGGCACGCCGCGAACGCCTCCGCCCGGTGCGGGCAGGACACGGCGACGATCACCGCGATGTCGCCGACGGCCAGCTCGCCGGTGCGGTGCACGGCGGCCATGGCCCGCACGGGGAAGTCCGCCGCCACCTTCTCCGCCACGCGCCGCAGCTCGGCCTCGGCCGTGGGGTGGCTGGAGTAGCCGAGCGCGTCCACGGCGGCGCCGCCGTCGTGGTCCCGGACGGTCCCCACGAAGAGGGCGGTGCCGCCGGCGGCGTCGTCGCCGACCGCGCGGAACACCTCGTCGAGGGAGAGCGGCGTGTCGCGGATCGCCAGCAGCCGCACGGGCGCGTCGGCGGCGCGCTCGCCGGGATGGTCGTGGAGGGCAGCCATGCCCCCATCGTGCCGTACGCGCCCGCCCCCCGGCACCGCCGGCCCACCCCGCGGACACCTCTCCGCCTCCCCCCGGCCCGGCGCCGGCCGCGCGCGTCCCACGGGCCGGGCCGGACGGACCCGGCCACAGGCCGTGTCCGTCACAGACCCCGGCGGCGCCGCGCGCGGCGGACGAGGGCCGCCGTGCCGAGCAGCGCGACCGTGGCGCCCGCGGCCCCCGCGGCGGTGGCGTCCTTGCGGCCCAGCCGGCGGCCCGCGACGGTGTGCCGTCCGGCGACCTCCTCCAGGAGCGCGGCCAGCACCTCCTCGTTGGTCCAGGACGGCCGCCACCCGGCGTCGTGGAGCCGCCCGACGCTGACGACCCAGGGGTGCATCGTGTACGCCAGGTCCCCGGCCGGCGACGGGGTGAGGCCGATCCGGTGCAGCCGGGCGGCGGCGCCCAGGGCCACCGCGGACGGCAGCTCCATGCGCCGGATGCCGCTGAGCTCCTCGACCTCCTCCTGCTCCAGCCATCCGTCGCAGCCGACCGCGAACTCCCCGTCGACCTTCTCCAGCGCCGCGTACTCCAGCGCGCTGACCAGGTCCTCGACGTGGCAGAACTGCCACGCCGGCCGGGATCCGGCGACCACCAGCAGCCGGGGCGACTCGAAGTAGCGGGTCAGGGCCGTGTCGGTGCCCCCGACGAGGGTGGCGGGCCGTACGACGGTGACGTTGAGCCCCGGGTGCGCGCGGGGCGCCCGGCGCGCGAGGCGCTCGATCTCCAGCAGGTCGCCCACCCCCGTCGCCTCGGCGGTGGCCCGCAGCTCGGCGTCCTCCGAGAGTGGGATGTCGTTGTCGGGCAGGGCCCCGTACACCATGGCGGAGGTGCACAGGACGACCCGGCGGACCCCCGCCGCCGCCGCGGCCGTGAGCACCGTCTGCGTACCGCGTACGTTATACGCGGTACGGGCGGCCGGGTCGGTCTCCAGGTCGAGGTCCAGAGCCAGGTGCACCACGACGTCCGCGCCGCGCAGCTTCTCGGCGATGGCCGGATCCCGTACGTCGAGGATGTGCCACAGCGCGTCGGCGGCCTCGCCGCGGCGCTCGTCGATCGCGATGACCTGCTTGATCTCCCCGGACGCGGCGAGGCGCCGGGTCAGCAGGTCGCCGACGCCGGACGCGGCGCCGGTGACCGCGACGACGGGGCCCCGCGCGGCGGACGGGGTCGAGCGGTTTCGCGCTGCGCGAACCCGCGGATCTGGGGAACTCACCAGGCGTCTCCAGCGGTTGTCTTCAGTACGTACGCGGACGACGCGCACGTACAGGTGCCGTCCATCCTGCCGCAGCCGTGGCGCGGGTGGAGCACCGAGCCCCAGACCCGCCCGGGATGTCTACGCTGGATGTGATGTCGGGCAGCCGCCGTCGGCGTGAGGCCGGCGGCCCAACGAGCCGAGGAAACCCGTGAGCGACACCCCATTCGGATTCGGCCTTCCGCCGGAGGAGCCGGACGACGGCGACGAGGGCAAGAAGAAGCCCGAGGGTGGTGCCAACCCCTTCGGGTTCGGCGGTCTGCCCGGCGGCCAGGGCGGCGCGGACAATCCGTTCGCCGCGATGTTCGGGTCGTTCAACCCGGCCGACCTGGGCGCGGCCTTCCAGCAGCTCGGCCAGATGCTCAGCTACGAGGGCGGCCCGGTGAACTGGGACATGGCCCAGACCATCGCCCGCCAGACGGTCGCCCAGGGCACCCCGGACGGCACCAAGGACGCGAGCGTGGGCTCCGCCGAGCGGACGGCCGTCGAGGACGCCGTGCGCCTGGCCGACCTGTGGCTGGACGGCGTGACGTCCCTGCCCTCCGGCTCCGCCACGGCGGTCGCCTGGTCGCGTGCGGAGTGGGTCGAGGCGACGCTGCCCGCGTGGCGGCAGCTCGTCGATCCGGTCGCGGAGCGGGTCGGCACGGCCATGGGTGAGGTGCTGCCGCAGGAGATGCAGGCCATGGCGGGCCCGCTGATCGGCATGATGCGCTCCATGGGCGGCGCCATGTTCGGGCAGCAGATCGGCCAGGCCGTGGGCGTGCTGGCCGGCGAGGTGGTCGGGTCCACGGACATCGGCCTGCCGCTCGGCCCGTCCGGGAAGGCCGCCCTGCTGCCGGCGAACGTGGCGGCGTTCGGCCGCGACCTGAGCGTCCCGCTGGACGAGGTGCGCCTCTACCTGGCGCTGCGCGAGGCCGCCCACCAGCGGCTCTTCGCCCACGTGCCGTGGCTGCGCTCGCACCTCTTCGGCGCCGTCGAGGGGTACGCGCGCGGCATCAAGGTCGACACCTCCAAGCTGGAGGACGCGGTCGCGCAGCTCGACCCGGCCAACCCGGAGCAGCTCCAGGAGGCGTTGCAGCAGGGCATGTTCCAGCCCGAGGACACGGCCGAGCAGAAGGCGGCCCTGGCCCGGCTGGAGACGGCGCTCGCGCTGGTCGAGGGCTGGGTGGACGCGGTCGTGCACGCGGCGGCCGGCTCCCGGCTGACCTCCGCGGACGCGCTGCGCGAGACGCTGCGCCGGCGGCGCGCCTCGGGCGGCCCCGCCGAGCAGACGTTCGCCACGCTGATCGGCCTCCAGCTCCGCCCGCGCCGTCTGCGGGACGCCTCGCGGCTCTGGGCGTCGCTGACCGACGCGCGGGGCGTCGACGGCCGGGACGCCCTGTGGGCGCACCCCGACATGCTGCCGACGGCCACGGACCTGGACGACCCCGACGGCTTCGTCCACCGCGAGCACCTGGACTTCTCCGAGCTGGACAAGATGCTCGGCGAGGCCGCCGGCACCTCCGACCGGACCGGCCGCCCCGGCGCGGAGGGCGGCACGGGCGGCTCCGCCGACGACGGGAAGGGCGCCGCGGGCGCCTCCGGCGGAGGCGGCGGCTCCGAGGGCGGCGGCGACGGCGAGGACGGCGGCGCCGGCGGGCAGGGCGGTCAGGGCGGCGGCGACCGGTGAGCCTGCACGCCGACGCGGTCCTCGTCCTGAAGGCGTACGAGGACCAGGAGGAGCTGCGCCTCGCCTACCTGGACCACCTCGCCGCCCACGAGGACGCGATGTGGAAGGCGTGCGCGGCCGGGCACCTGACGGCCAGCGCGCTGGTGGTGGACCCCCGGCGCGGCCGGGCGCTGCTGACCCTGCACGGGAAGCTGCGCATGTGGCTCCAGACGGGCGGCCACTGCGAGCCCGGGGACCGCACCCTGGCGGAGGCCGCGCTGCGGGAGGCGACGGAGGAGTCCGGCATCCCGGGCCTGACGCTGCTGCCGGGCGGCCCGGTGCGGCTGGACCGGCACGCGACGCCCTGCGCCTGGCACCTGGACGTGCAGTACGCGGCGGTGGCGCCGCCGGACGCGGTGGAGGCGATCAGCGACGAGTCGCTGGACCTGCGCTGGTTCCCGTACGACGACGTGGCGGGGGTCGCCGACACGTCGGTGGTCCGGCTGGTGGAGCGCACCCTGGCCCGGTTGTAGCGCCGGGACGGGCAGCAGGGGCGGTGGGGGCCACCGGGACGGCGGCCCCCACCGCCCCTCGCGTTCCGTACCTGGTGCCGCGACCGGACAGGTCCGCCGGGTTACTGATGGCTTTCTGGAGCGTGGCGCGCTCGGATGTCGGATGACGTGCGAGCGCGCATCGGGAGGCGGGGACGACGGAGCCGGTCAGGGTCCGCAGGCTGACCGACCAGGAGGGCCGGCGGTTGCAGCGGATCGCGCGCCGAGGCAGCGCGAACTCGGTGCACTACCGAAGGGGAATGACGCTGCTGGCCTCGGTCGGCGGGAACCGCGTGCCGGTGGTCGCCCAACTGGTACAGGCCGATGAGGACTCCGTCCAGACCCGCGAGCTTAGCGGTACCTGCGCTGGCGCAACGGCAACGCCCGCCACTCCGACGTCCTCGCCGCCCAACGCGGGGAACGCGCCCGCATCCGCGGCGAGAAGGGCATCCGCAGCTGAGCGGACCGCCCCCGCGCCGACGCGGCGTAAACAGACCGGTCATGCCATGCAGCTCGTCCAGGCGGCACGGTTCACCGGGCACAGGCGGGAGTCCAACGAAGGGTCATGTCCGGCAGGCTCTCCATGTTGCGATCACCGTCGCTGGTGTCGAGAACGGTGAAACCGTGGCGCTCGTAGAACGCGCGAGCGTCGGTGTTCTGCTGAAAGACGTGCAGAGAGACCCCGTCCGGGCTGTGCCGCCTGATCTCGTTGAGGAGCAGCGTGCCGATGCCTTGCCGACGGACATCGGGGCGCAGATAGAGGTGCTCGAGCATGTCGCCGTCAAGGGCAGCGTAGCCGGTGATCTCCGCCTCACGCACTGCGACCCACACGCGACAACGCTTGAGCAAAACGCCCCGGACCCATCGGGTCACCTGCTCGTGATCGCGCTTCTGCGGCGGCAGATAGGGCATAGCCACCGACCGAGAAGTCATGTGGATGCGCGCGATCACCCCTGCGTCCGCCTCCGATGCGAATCGGATCCGCGTTCTGCCGTCGTCGCTCACACCGGAAACCTCCAAGGCGGTCGGGGACTCCATCCAACGGTTGACCCGGTGAACCTTGCCGCTCACAGCACGAGCTTCTCGCCCCTCGTGTCCCGCAGGGCTCGCGCGCGTGCCCGCGTGCCGCGCCCCGCGCCCCCCGGCCCCGGTGCCCTGGGGGCTCCAGGGCACCGTCCTCCGCGCGGTCAGCTCCAGGCGTTGTTCCGGTTCTGCCCGTGCGCGCCGTGCTGGCCGACGCCGAACTGGGCGGCGACGCCCTGCCCGATCTGGGCGTGCTGCGGCGGCATGACCTCGCTGGGCTGGACGAGGGCGAAGCCCTGGCCGAGGAAGTTCAGCTCCCAGCCCTCGCCCGTGCTGCCGCGCCGCCGCCGGATGCTCGACGCGTGCGTCTGGGCCTGCATCTGCACCCGCAGCGACGACGACCAGGCGACGATGGCGTCCGCGTCGACGTTGACGTACTTCTCCGGGGTCACCTGGAGCATCAGCGGCTGCCCGGAGGTCATGAGGGCGACCTTGCCGCGGCCGGAGATGTTGAGCTGGTACTTGCCGGAGCCGGAGATGCCGTACTGGCTGTCGACGGCGATGACCTCGGTGTGCAGCGCCGAATCGAGCGCCAGCACATAGGCGCTGTCCACGGTCAGCCCGTCCTGGTCGACGTCCACGACGTGGATGTACTGCGCCAGGTTGGCGAAGTAGACGGTGCCCTGCCCGGAGCAGCGCATCAGGTCGAGCCCCTCCCCCGTCTGCGCGCGCGCCCGGCGCTGGTTGGGGTTCTGGTACTCGCCGTCGAAGTCCATCATGCCCTGGTAGGCCACCATGGCGCCCTTGCGGGCGAGGACGTCGTCGTGACCGGTGAGCGCGACCCGCAGGAGCTGCGGGTTCTGCACGGTGTACCGCTCCTGGCTCTGCTGTTCCGTGTGGCTGAAAAGCGGGCTCTGCATGATCTGTTTCGCTCCCCCCGGCTCAGTGCCGGATCCGCAGGCGGTCCGTGCTGTCCTCGCTCGGCTGCACGACGACGATGCCCTGGCCCGAGAAGGCCATCTGGTACGCCTCGCCGCTGCCCCGCCCGATCAGGGAGGACGCCTTGAAGCTGCGCTTGCCCTTCACCTTCAGGCCGGGCGACCAGGCCACGAGCGCGTCGGGGTCGACGTACGTCTCGTCGTCGCCCCGGCCGCAGTCGACGACGACCGGCGTGCCGCGCGAGGTGAGCGCGACCCATCCGGTGCCGCTGATCTGCACGTTCCACAGGCCCTGGCCGGCGAACTTCGCCATGCCCTTGACCCGCTCGACGCCCCACTGGAGGTGCGCGTCGAAGGCGAGGACGTTGGTGCCGTTGACGGAGAGGGCGTCGTTGTCGAGGTGGACGACGACCACGTCGGCGCCGTAGTCCGCCAGGTAGAGCAGGCCGTCGCCGGAGCACTTCATCAGCGGCGCGCCCTCGCCGGTGACCCACGAGGAGGCGATCTGCCGCACCGCGGGCGGGTTGGGCTCGTACTGGATGAAGCCCTCGTAGGCGACGACGGAGCCGGAGCGGGCGAAGAGGTCCTGGCCGGTGGCCATGGCGACCTTCAGCATGGCGCTGCCGTGGTTCTCCATGCGCGCGGCGGCCGGGGTCGGGGCATAGCCCGCGAGCTGCTGGTTCATGGTGTCGGGCTCCCTCAGACCTCGTACGGCTGGACGACGATGAAGTTGCCGGGGGCGCCCCGGAACTGGAGGTTCACGGTCTCGCCGCTGTGGCCCGGATAGGCGTTGCGGCGGAGCCGGACCTGGCTGGACAGGACCACCTGGGCGGCGGCCGACCACGCCACGACGGCGTTGCAGTCGGCGAACGTGGTGGGGGTGACCGGCAGGACGACCGGGACGCCCTGGGTCTTCACCACGACGGTGCCGGTGCCCTGGAACACCATCGTGAACAGGGCGCCGCCCGGGATGCCGTGGCCCTCGATGCGGCGGACCTCGTGGTGCAGCGACTCGTCGAACGCGAGGACGTTCTCGGCGGAGACGCAGATGGCGTCGCCCTGGAGCTCGATCGGGTGCAGATGGGCGTTGCTCTCGGCGAGGAACACCTGTCCCCGGCCCGTGCAGCGCATGAGCTGCATCTCCTGGCCGGTGGCGTTGCCGACGACGCGGCCGGCGAACCCGGCGCCCTTGTAGCCGAAGTCGACCTTGCCCTGGTACATGACCATGCTGCCCTGGCGGGCGAGCACGGGGGTCTGGCCCATGGCCAGGTCGACCCGTATGAGCTGCGCGTTCTGCGCGGTCCAGCGCTGGCCGGTGGGCGTCTCGCGGTACTTCTGGAGCGCGGCGGCGAGGCCGGGCGCCTGCGGGGCGCCCTGCGGCATGCCCGGGTGGGCGCCGGGCGGCGGGGCCTGGTGGGCGCCGGGCGGCATGCCCATGGGCGGCTGGCCGTACGGGGCGCTCTGCCCGTACGGGGCGGGGGCTCCGTGCGGGGCGGGGGCTCCGTGCGGGGGCGTCTGGCCGGGCGCGTGCCCGTGGGGCCCCGGCTGGTGCTGCGGCGGGACGCCGTACGGGGCCGGGGGCGGGGTGGGCGCCTGCGGGGCCGGGGGCGGGGTGGGCAGGGGGCCCACCATGGTGGGCTGGGCGTGCAGCGGGTGCTGCGGCTGGGCCGGCGCGGGGGCGGGAGCCGCCGCCGGGGCCGGAGCGGGGGCAGCGAAGCCCGGCGCCGGGTGCGGCTGCGCCGGGGCGGGGCCGCCGGGCGGGGGCGCGAAACCCGGCGCGGCGAAACCGGGCGCCGGCTGCGGGGCCTGCGGCGGAGCCGGGGGCTCCTCCTCCAGGACCTCACCGCCGAAGTTCTTCAGCAGCGCCTCCAGCCCGCCGTCGAAGCCCTGCCCGACGGCGGCGAAGCGCCAGCCGTCCTTGCGGTAGAAGTCGCCGAGCATGACCGCGCGCTCGGTGCTGAACTCGGCGCCGCCGAACGCGTAGCGCGCGACCTCCTCACCGCCCGCGACGATCCGGATGTATCCCGGACCGACCTGGGACATCTGCCCGGCACCGTCGATCGTCGCCGTGAAGGACAGCTTGTGGATCGAGTCGGGGACGCGGTCGAGCGTGACGCGGAACGACTCGGTGTCGCCGGCCTGCGCCCCCAGGAGCTGGATGGACTCCTCGGGCGACTTCGGCTGGTTGAAGAAGACGAAGTACCGGTCGTCGGAGAGGCGCTCGTCGGCGTCGAGGCCGAAGCAGCTGATGTCGAAGGTCAGCCCCGGGCCCCCGATCTGCACGCCGACGTACAGATCGGTCCCGGCGGTCAGGTCACTGATCCGGGCCTTGTGGCCCCGTTGGAATTCCCTGGACATGCGTGACGACCGTCCCCCATCCCGATTGATGTGCGTCGCGCCAGGCTAACCGCTGGCTCGGACACCGGACACGCCGGCAACCGACTCGGTACGGACTCGGTACAGGCCCGGTGATCGTCAGCCGGGCTCCGGCGCGCCGGCCGGCGGGTGCGGCAGGCGGGCGGCGGCGGCCACGCCCTCCAGGTAGCCCCGCGCCCGCTCCGTGCGGGGGTAGGCATCCAACAGCCGCCAGAAGTCCGGCCCGTGACCGGGCACCAGCAGATGCGCGAGCTCGTGCAGCAGCACGTAGTCGACGACGTACTCGGGCATCCCCTGCAGCCGGTGCGACAGGCGGATGCTCCCCTCGGCGGGGGTGCAGGAACCCCAGCGCGTGTTCTGGTTGGTGACCCAGCGCACAGAGGCGGGGCGTGCCCGGCCGCCCATGTACTGGCCGGAGAGCCGCTCGGCCCGCTCCACCAGCTCGGCGTCGCCCGGCCTGCGCCGCCGCTCCTGCGCGGCGAGCTTGTCGAGCATGACCCGGATCCAGCGCCGTTCCTCCGCCTCCGACATCCGGGCGGGGATCATGACGATGGTGCGGTCGCCCTCCCGGTACGCCGAGACGGTCCGTCGGCGCCTGGAGCTGCGGCGCACTTCGACGGCCGGGGTGCGCCGGGCGCCGGAGGGGGCGGTGGTCGGGCTGTGTTCGGTGGTCGGGCCGGTCTCGGTGGTCGGGCTGCTCTGCGGTTCGGCGGGCACGCGTCGACCGTACCCGCGCGACCCGTACAGCGTCCCCTTGCCGCAGCCCGCCGCGCACCGCCCGTCCACAGGCCGAACCATTCGTACGACGAGACGACCGGGGGTGTGGACGGGGCGCGGCACGGGTGGGGCGTCGGCTCGCATGCTGACTCGTGACGGATGACGGCGAGGGGCATGGAGGTGGGCCGGGATGGGGTTCGACGGGGGGACGGGCGTGCGTCCGATGGTGAGGCCGGCGCTGCGGCGTGCCTGGCGGGACCTCCACCATGTGCAGTTCGGGGTCGCGCCCGCGCACGCGGTGGTGGTGGGGCCGCTGGACATGGCGACGGGGAGTCTGCTGGCGCTGCTCGACGGGACGCGCGACCTGCCGCGACTACGGGAGGAGGCCCGTGGACTGGGCCTGCCGGACGACTGGCTGGAGGGACTGCTGGGACGGCTGGCGCGGGCCGGCCTGCTGGAGGAGACCGGGGGTGGCGGGGGCACCGACGGGAGAGCCGGGGCGACCGGAGCGGGTGGGGCGGGGACGGGCGGACCGGATGCGGGCGGGCCTGGCGGGAGCGGGTGGCGCACCCGAGGGGGGCGGGCACCGGCCCACTCGGATGGGGGTGACGGGGACGAGCGCGGCTCCCGTTCGGCCCGCGCGGGCTCCGCGACGGGTGTGTCCGGTCCGGGGGCGGGGGTGCCGGACCGGCTGCGGCCCGATCTGGGGTCGCTGTCGGTGGTGCACCGCGGGCCGGGCGAGCCCCTGCGGCGGCTGGCCGCGCGGAGCGCCATGCGGGTGCAGGTGCGGGGCGCGGGCCGGGTGGGTGCGACCGTGGCGGCGCTGCTGTCCGCGGCGGGCGTGGGCCGGGTGGACGTCCTGGACGGGGGCCGGGTCGAGCCGTGGGACGCGGCGCCGGGCGGGCTGCCGCCCGAGTCGGTCGGCGAGCGGCGGGACGCGGCGGCCGGGCGGCTGGTGGCGAGGGCGTCGCCGGGCAGGGCCTGGACGCGCGCCGGGCGGGGGGCCTGGGCGGCCGGTCCGGTCGGCGGGCCGGAGCCGGGGCTGTCACTGGTCGTCGTCGCTCCGCGGGACGGTCTCGCGGCGTACGCACCGGATCCGGTGACGGCCGGGACCTGGGTGGAGACGGGCACACCGCATCTGTTCGCGGGTGTCCTGGAGGCCACGGGCGTGGTGGGACCGCTGGTGGTGCCCGGCGAGACCGCGTGTGCGCGGTGCGCGGAACTGGAGCGGGTGGACGCCGACCCGGCGTGGCCGCGGCTGCTGGCCCAGTGGCGTTCGGGCGGCCGGAGCGGCCGGGTGCCGGCGGGCGACGTGGGGCTGGCGGCGGTGGTGGCGGGTCTGACCGCGGCGCACGCGCTGGCGTTCCTCGACGGGGGCGCCCCGGCGAGTGCGGGCGCCCGCTGGGAGGTGTCGTCGCCGCTGCTGGAGTGG
Source organism: Streptomyces fradiae ATCC 10745 = DSM 40063 (assembly GCF_008704425.1). NCBI lineage: Bacteria > Bacillati > Actinomycetota > Actinomycetes > Kitasatosporales > Streptomycetaceae > Streptomyces > Streptomyces fradiae. The sequence goes on along the minus strand of NZ_CP023696.1, from coordinate 4,579,667 downwards.
CGTTCGTGGCGGCTGCGCCCGCACGGCGCGTGCCCGTGCGGGGCGGCGGGACGCAGGCGGGAGAGGGGGTCCGGGGAGCCGGAGTGGTGGGAACGGGAGCGGGCCTCGGACGCCGGCGACCGGCAGGACACAATGGCGGGGTAACCGCCGTCAGCGGGGCGCGTGTCAGGCAACGCGGCACGGCAGTCTGGGTTTTGGAGGGGCGTATGTCTGATCTTCCCCGGAAGGCGGTCACCCGTACCGCCAAGTTGGCCGCGCTGCCCCTGGGGTTCGCGGGCCGGGCCACGTGGGGGCTCGGCAAGCGGATCGGGGGCAAGTCGGCCGAGATCGTGGCGCGGGAGCTTCAGCAGCGCACGGCGGACCAGCTCTTCAAGGTCCTGGGCGAGCTGAAGGGAGGGGCGATGAAGCTCGGGCAGGCCCTGTCCGTCTTCGAGTCGGCGCTCCCGGAGGAGGTCGCCGGGCCCTACCGGGCGGCGCTGACGAAGCTCCAGGAGGCGGCGCCTCCGATGCCCGCGCGCACGGTCCACGGGGTGCTCGCCGAGCGCCTGGGCGAGGAGTGGCGGGACCTGTTCCTGGAGTTCGACGACAAGCCCGCGGCGGCTGCGTCGATCGGCCAGGTGCACCGGGCGGTGTGGCAGGACGGGCGCCGGGTCGCGGTGAAGGTGCAGTACCCCGGGGCGGGCGAGGCCCTGCTGTCGGATCTCACGCAGCTCAGCCGCTTCGCCCGGCTGCTGGGTCCGCTGGTGCCGGGCATGGACATCAAGCCGCTGATCGCCGAGATGCGCGACCGGGTCTCGGAGGAGCTGGACTACGAGCTGGAGGCGCGCGCGCAGCGGGCGCACGCGGCCGAGTTCGCCGACGACCCGGACGTGGTGGTCCCCGGTGTGGTGTTCCAGTCGGACCAGGTGCTGGTGACGGAATGGATCGACGGGGTGCCCCTGTCGGAGGTGATAGCCGGCGGGACGCCGGAGGAGCGGGACCGGGCGGGGCAGTTGCTGGCGCGGTTCCTGTTCTCGGGACCGGCGCGCACGGGGCTGCTGCACGCCGACCCGCATCCGGGGAACTTCCGCCTGCTGCCGGGTGAGGACGGCGGCCGGCCCAGGCTGGGCGTGCTGGACTTCGGCACGGTGGACCGGCTGCCGGGCGGGCTGCCGGAGACGATCGGCGTCTGCCTGCGGATGGCTCTGGAGGGAGAGGCGGAGACGGTCTACGAGCTGCTGTGCGACGAGGGGTTCGTGAAGGAGTCGATCGACCTCGACCCCGACGCGGTGCTGGACTACCTGCTGCCGATCATCGAGCCGGCCGGGGTGGACGCGTTCCCGTTCGGCCGCGAGTGGATCCGCGCGCAGGCCGCGCGGATCGCGGACCCCCGCTCCCCCGCGCACCAGTTGGGCAAGCAGATGAACCTGCCGCCCGCGTATCTGCTGATCCACCGGGTGACGTTGAGCACGATCGGCGTCCTGTGCCAGCTGAACGCGACGGTCCGGCTCCGCGACGAGCTGGAGGAGTGGCTGCCGGGCTTCCTCCCGGAGGACCAGTCGAAGCAGCCCGCCTGACCCACCGGCCCGCTCGGCCGGCCCGTTCCGCGCGCCCGTTCGGACGACCGTTCCGGCCGCGCCCGCTCACGGCCACCCGCCCGTTCTTGACCGTCCCGCCGGTTCGTTCCCGACCCGGCCTGGTGGCCGGATCCGAGGACCGGCCTGGTGGCCGGGCCTCGGGGCGACCGCCCGCAACGGCCCGAGCCGGGTGGGTAAGCCGGACGGGCGGGACGGGGCGGCGGCCCGGGGCACCCGGTCCGTATCCGTGGCGCCCGGTCGGCGGGGGTGCCCCGCCGGGGGACCGGTTCCCGCACGCGGCGCGGGGGCCGGTCCGGTGGACCGGCCCCCGCGGGGACGACAGGTGCGTGTGGGCGCCGTGGCCGGCTACTGCATGACCGCCATGGCCAGCGCACGGCGGGCGCGCAGTGACGCGCGCTCCGCGCGGCGCTGCATCCGGCGGGCGGCGATCAGGCGCGTGCCCTGGCGTTGCTCGTCGGCTTGCCTCAGGCGCTCGCGCATATGTGCGCGGGCCAGGGCTTCTGGGATGAGTTGCATCTCTCGGTTCCTGTTCTGGCGCGCGGCGTGCGCGCCGAGGGTGGTGACGTCTGGGGTGGCGGAGCCCATGGGCTCGCTCGCGGAAGAGGTCATCGGGGCCTGCTTCTGGGGGTCGTGCGTGAGGGGGCGGTCGATGGTTCCGGCGACGGTGTTCATGCCGTGACCGGGTTCTTGCGCGGGCGGCCACGCGGCCGCTTCCGGGCGACGACCACGCCCTGGACGAACAGCTCACCGCCCCAGACACCCCACGGCTCACGCCGCTCCTTGGCCCCGGCGAGGCAGGCGGCCATCAGCGGGCAGGTGCGGCAGAGGGACTTGGCGTACTCCACGTCCGCCGGGGACTCCGCGAAGAAGACCTCCGGGTCGTAGGTGCGGCACGGGACGGGCACGCCGAGGTTCTCGATGGCGTCGTCGAGTGCGGTGAGCGCGGTGAGGGCGGTCACGTCGTGGTCCTCCGTGAGGCCGGGCGGGGGGAGCGTCTGGGAAGGCGGTACGGACGGGGCGTGCGCTTCGAGTTGCACGGTGGTGGTTTTCCTCGTCTGGTCGGTCCGGCTGGTCGGCCGGTGGGCTGGTACCGGGTTCTGCTGGTCCCGAGGCGCCTTCGGCCGCTTCACCCGTTCGGGCAAAACAGAAGGGCCGCGGATCCCTGATGGGGTTCCGCGGCCCTGAAGGCGCCGGCCTGATCCTGGATCAGGCTGGATCACTCCAGGGTTCGAGCCCACGGAAGGCCCACATCGTGTGGTGCTGCGTCTGCTTCGTCTTCTCGGCACCGGTCGCCGCAAGGGCATAGGCCGGGGCCTGCGCCGCTGCTACTCCTGCTTCCAGTGCCTTGGTCGGTCGCTCATTGCCCTCGAAGCCCTCGACGACGGGGAGAGCCAGCGGGGACGACGGCAGGCGGAAGGCCCGGAAGCCGGACAGACCGCTGCCGAGGAACGCCGAACCGGAAAGGCCGAGCGCGCAGGCGGAGACGACCGAGCGATCGGTCATTTTGGCGGTGCTGACGAAGCTGGTCTTGATGCTGATCACTGGAATCGCCTCCTCTCGGCGTCTCGGGGGGACCGGCCGGAACCGGGCCCGCGGGTATTCGGATAAGTACAGCACGACGACAGGGCTTCAAGGAAGCCGCTGTTCGCGTGGTTAAGAACCTATGGGGCTTCGTGGGGCAGGCGCAAACTATTTTTCCGACGAGTTGTGATCAGTCTTCGCCGTCCTCGTCCACCCCTTCCCCACCTGCGCAGATGGCCAGCACTTCGGCTCCGAAGCGGTTGAGCTTGCGGATGCCGACGCCGGGGATCGCGGCCAGTTCGGCGTCGGTGGACGGGACGGTCTCGGCGATGGCGATGAGGGTCTTCTCGGTGAAGACGCAGTAGTCGGGCTGCCCGATCCGGCGGGCCCGGGCGGCACGCCAGTCGAGGAGCCGCGCGTACAGCCCCTCGTCCATCTCCGACGGGCAGTCCTCGCAGCGCATCAGCTTCATCTCGCCCGCGACCGTGAGCGTCGTCCCGCACACGCGGCAGCGGACCGGGCCCCGGGCGCGCCGGGCGCGGGCCGGCCCCGCCGCCCCGCGCTCGGCGCCGCCGGCCGCGCGGACGGTGCGCGGGGCGGGGGACCCGCTGCCGGGGCGCAGCCCCTTCAGGAAGCGGGACGGCTCGCGGTGGGGCCGGCCACCGGGCGAGCGGGAGAGCGACCACGACAGGCTCAGATGGCTGCGGGCGCGGGTCACGCCGACGTAGAGCAGCCGTCGCTCCTCCTCCACCTGCTCGTCGGTGCGGGCGTAGGTGATGGGCAGCATGCCCTCGGTGAGGCCGACGAGGAAGACGGCGTCCCATTCGAGGCCCTTCGCCGCGTGGAGGGAGGCGAGGGTGACGCCCTGGACGGTCGGGGCGTGCTGGGCGGCGGCCCGCTCGTCGAGCTCGGTCACCAGGTCGGCGAGGGTGGCCTGCGGGCGGGCGCGGGCGAGGTCCTCGGCCAGGCGGACCAGCGCGGCCAGCGACTCCCAGCGGTCCCGTACGGCGCCGGAACCGGCGGGGGGCTCGGTCGTCCAGCCCTTGGTGGAGAGCACGGCGCGGACCTGGGACGGCAGGTCGACGACGTCGTCCAGGAGCGAGTCGTTCCCGCCGAACCGGGCGGCGCTGCGCAGGGCGGCGCCCGCCTCCCGCACCTCCTGGCGCTCGAAGAACCGCTCGGCGCCGCGGAGCTGGTAGGGGACGCCCGCGTCGGCGAGGGCCTGCTCGTAGATCTCGGACTGGGCGTTCACCCGGTACAGCACGGCGATCTCGCCCGCCGGGACGCCGGAGGCGACGAGGTCGCGGATGCGTCGGGCGGTGCCCTCCGCCTCGGTGGGTTCGTCGCCGTACTCGGTGTAGACGGGCTCGGGTCCGGGGCCGCGCTGGGAGACCAGTTCCAGCCGGTGGTCGGCGGCGCGGCCGCTCGCCTGGGCGAGGAGACCGTTGGCGAGGTGGACGACCTGGGGGGTGGAGCGGTAGTCGCGGACCAGCTTGACGACCGTGGCGTGCGGATGGCGGGTGCGGAAGTCCAGCAGGTAGTCGGGGGTGGCGCCGGTGAAGGAGTAGATCGTCTGGCTGGCGTCGCCGACGACGCAGAGGCTGTCGCGGTCGCCGAGCCACAGGTCGAGCAGGCGCTGCTGGAGCGGGGAGACGTCCTGGTACTCGTCCACGACGAAGTGCTGGTACTGGCGGCGGACCTGCTCGGCGATGTCGTGCCGGTCCTGGAGGACGCCGACCGTGAGCAGCAGCACGTCCTCGAAGTCGAGGACGTCGCGCTCCCGCTTCAGCTGCTCGTACATGGCGTAGACCTGGCAGGTCTCCGCGGGGTCGCGGGGGGCGTCGCGCTGGGCCTTGGCGACGGCCGCCGGGTAGTCGGCGGGGACGGTCTGGGTGACCTTGGCCCACTCGATCTCGGACGTGACGTCCCTCAGCTCGGTGCGGTCCAGCCGGATCCGGCAGCGGGTGGCGGCGTCGGCGACGAGCTGGGCCTTGCGGTCGATGAGCCGCGGCAGGTCGCCGCCGACGGCTTTCGGCCAGAAGTACTGGAGCTGCCGGAGGGCCGCGGAGTGGAACGTGCGGGCCTGGACGCCGCCCGCGCCGAGCTGCCGCAGCCGGCCGCGCATCTCGCCCGCGGCGCGGTTGGTGAACGTGACGGCCAGCACGCTGGCGGGCTGGAGGATCCCGGCGCGCACCCCGTAGGCGATGCGGTGGGTGATCGCCCTCGTCTTGCCCGTGCCGGCGCCCGCCAGGACGCACACCGGGCCGTGCAGGGCCGTCGCCACCTCGCGCTGCTCCGGGTCGAGCCCGTCGAGCACCGCGTCGGCCGAGTCGGGGACCTGCGGGAAGAGGGTGGAGTGGGTCGCTGGTGTCACCCTGCCATGCTGCCAGGTCCCCGGAACGGCCCGTGCCCGTCGTCCACAGGGGTGGGACGCCGGTCATACCGGAGCCGGGCGGGGAATGCCGGTGAGGTGGGCGTATGTTCTCCGGATGCGTTCGGGCACTCCAGCCACACTCCAGTCATCCGAGGAGCGGAAGAGACGATGCAGGGCACTGTGACGATGTACAGCACGACCTGGTGCGGGTACTGCCGGCGGCTCAAGAGCCAGATGGACCGCGAGGGCATCGCGTACAACGAGATCAACATCGAGCAGGACCCGGAGTCCGCCGCCTTCGTGGAGAAGGTCAACAACGGCAACCAGACCGTGCCGACCGTGCTGATCACGCCGCACGGCGGCGGTGAGGACGTCGTCATGACCAACCCGAGCCTGATGCAGGTGCGGCAGGCCCTCGCCGGCTGATCCGGCGGCACCTCGGCGCGAGCGCCCCCGTCCGGTGGCCCGGCGGGGGCGCTTTGCTGTGCCGCCGCCCCGAGCGCGGGCCGGGGCGGGGATCACCGCACGGGGGGCGCGAGCGGCCGAGGGGGCCGGCGCGCCGGGAGCGCCCGGAGAGGCGGGACGACCTGAGGGGCGGGGGCGGGCGGAGGGACGGGGCGACCGGAGGGGCAAGGCGGTCTACGGCCTGGGCAGCGGCCTGCCGTACCAGGTCTCGATCAGATGGGTGGCGATGGAGATCCCGTACGGCGGGAGGACCTCGCCGGACGCGAAGGCGGCAGCCAGCTCGTCGCGGGAGAACCAGCGGGCCTCCTCGATCTCGTCCCCGTCGACGTCGATGTCGGACGAGGTGGCGCGGGCCGTGAACCCGAGCATGAGGCTGGACGGGAACGGCCACGGCTGGCTGGCGACGTACCGCACCTCGCCGACCGTGACGCCGGCCTCCTCGTACGCCTCGCGGACGACGGCCTGCTCGATGGACTCGCCCGGCTCGACGAACCCGGCCAGGGTGGAGAAGCGGCCCTCCGGCCAGTGCACCTGCCGGCCGAGCAGCGCCCGGTCCTGCTCGTCGGTGACCAGCATGATCACCGCCGGGTCGGTGCGCGGGTAGTGCTCGGCGCCGCACGCCTGGCAGCGGCGGACGTGCCCGGCCGCCGCGATGACCGTGCGCTCGCCGCAGCGGGAGCAGAAGCGGTGGAGGCGCTGCCAGTTCTCCAGGGCGACCGCGTGGACCATGAGGGCCGCGTCGCGCGCGTCCAGCAGCAGGCCGGCCTCCCGCAGCCCGGCGGGGCGGGCGGACTGGTCCATGCGGCCGGGCAGCGAGTCCTTCTGGAGCGCGAAGTAGCTGACGCCGTCGTCGTCGGTGCCCAGGAAGTACCGGTGGGTCTCGGTCAGCGGCGCTTCGAAGGACGGCGTCATGACGAGCTCGGTCCGCCCGTCCGGGGTGTCGTCGACCAGCACCTGGCCACCGGACACGACGAACACGCGCGTGGTGGGGTGGCTCCACGCCGCCGCGAGCCACGCCTCGTCGAGGCGGTGGTGGGCGGCGCGGTCGATACCGCTCGGGGCGGTGAAGCCGATCGGGCGGGGACCGGCCTCGTTGCTGATGGTGCTCACTGGTGCTTCCAACTCCCCCGGATGTCTGGGTGTCTGTTCGGCGTCGTGGTCAGCGGAGCGCGTCGGCGAGCCCGCCCCACAGGTGGGCGGACGCCTCCACGCCTTTCAGCAGCAGGTCCAGCTCCACCTTCTCGTTCGGCGCGTGCCAGCCGTCGGACGGTACGGAGATGCCGAGGAACAGCACCGGAGCCGCCAGCACGTCCTGGAGGTCTGCGGCGGGGCCCGAGCCGCCCTCGCGCGTGTAGCGGATCGCGGCGCCGTCGAAGGCGAGGCTCATGGCGCGTGTGACGGCGCGGAGCGCGGGGTGGTCCAGCGGGGTGAGGCAGGGCCGCGTGGCCGCGCCGAAGCTGATGGCGTGGCGGACGCCGTCGGGGACCCGGGCGGCGACCCAGTCGCGCACCGACCGCTCGATCCGGTCGGGATCCTGCCCGGCGACGAGCCGGAACGACAGCTTCAGCCGCGCGGACGACGGGACGATCGTCTTGCCGCCGGGGCCCTGGTAGCCGCCGCCGATGCCGTTGACCTCCGCGGTGGGACGGGCCCAGACGCGCTCCAGGGTGGAGTAGCCGGCCTCGCCGAGCGTGCCGTGGGAGCGGGCGGTGGCGAGCCAGGCGGCCTCGTCGAAGGGCAGCTCCGCGATGAGCGCCCGCTCGGCCTCCGTGAGCTCGGCCACGCCGTCGTAGAAGCCGGGGACGGTGACGCGCTCGTGCTCGTCGTGGAGGGCGGCGACCAGGCGGGCGGCGACGGTCGCCGGGTTGGGCACGGCGCCGCCGAAGGACCCGGAGTGGATGTCCTGGTCGGGACCGTACAGCTCGATCTCGCAGTCGGCGAGGCCGCGCATGCCGGTGCAGACCGTGGGCGTCGTCTCGGACCACATGCCGGTGTCGGAGACGACCACGGCGTCGGCGGCGAGGCGGTCGCGCCTCGCCTCGACCAAGGCGCGGAAGTGGGGGGACCCGGACTCCTCCTCCCCCTCGACGAGCAGCTTCAGGTTGACGGCCGGGGTGGTGCGGCCGGTCAGCTCCAGGTGGGCGCGGACGCCGAGGGTGTGGAAGAACACCTGGCCCTTGTCGTCGGCGGCCCCGCGCGCGTAGAGCCGGCCGTCCCGGACCACGGGCTCGAACGGGTCGGTGTGCCAGCCGTCCTCGCGCGCCGCGGGCTGCACGTCGTGGTGGCCGTAGACGAGGACCGTCGGGGCGCCGGGGTCGGCGGAGGGCCACTCCGCGTACACGGCGGGGGCGCCGTCCGTCTCCCAGACCTCCACGACCGGGAAACCGGTGCCGGTGAGGCGCGCGGCGAGCCATTCGGCGCTGCGCCGCACGTCGGAGGCGTGCTCGGGCCGGGCCGAGACGGAGGGGATGCGCAGCCACTCGGCGAGGTCGTCGAGGAAGGCGGCGCGGTGCTGCTCGATGTACTTCCGTACGGTGCGGACGGCGCTGTCCGGGGTGTCGCTCATGCTTCCGAGCCTATCCGGCGCCGGGGGGCGGGCCGTCGGCCGTCTCACCGAGCAGGAGCCGCTCGATCTCCTCGCGGCCGGGCAGCGCCTCGGGGCGCACGACCTCGCCGGTGCGGACGTAGACGAACGAGGCGGTGACGGCGTCGAGGGGCAGGCCGTGCAGCTCCGCCCAGGCGAGCCGGTACACCGCGAGCTGGAGCGGGTCGCCGGTGCGGTGGCGGTTGGTCTTCCAGTCGACGATCTCGTACGCGCCCGTGCCGGGGTCGCGGTAGACGGCGTCGATGCGGCCGCGCACCACCCGCCCGGCGAGGGTGATCTGGAACGGTGCCTCGACGCGGTACGGGGTGCGGTGGGCGTACGGGGTGTCCTCGAACGCCTCCTTGAGCGCGGCCAGGTCCCGCTCGTCGGCGATCTCCGGCTCGTCGGCGTACACGTCGCCGCCGGGCAGCTCGTCGGGGCCCAGCATGGGCAGCGGCACCTCCTCGAACCGGGACTCGACCCAGGCGTGGAAGCGCGTCCCGCGCCGGGCGGCCGGCTGCGGCGGGCGCGGCATGGGGCGGGCCAGCTCCGCCGCGAAGCCGTCCGGATCGGCGGCGAGGCGCAGCAGCTGGGAGGCGGAGAGCGAGGCGGGCAGCGGCACCTCGCGCGTGGTGGCGCGGGCGCGCAGCAGCTCGCCGGTGAGCGCGTCGAGGTCGCGGTCCCAGGAGGCGACCGTGCGGGCCTCCTCGGGGGTGAGCGGGGCCGGGGCGCCGGTGCTGGGTGCCGCAGCGGATCGCGCGGCCGGGCCTCGGGCGCGGGTCGGCGCGTCGGCGGGGGCGCTCGCGGGGGCGTCGGCGGGGGCTTCGCGCTGGTGGGGGAAGGCGGGCGGGTGGGGGGCGGCCGTCGGGCGCGGGCCCGCGTGGGCGGCCGGCGGCCGGGACGGCTCCTCGCCGTCCGCGTCGGCAGCGGGACCGGTGGGGGGCTCGACCGGCGGAGGGTCCTGGGCGCCGGGGACGTCGGGGAACGGGTCGGTGAAGGCGGGGAACGGGTCGGTGAAGGCGTCGGTGGAAGGGTCCTCCTCGGGCGGTGCGTCGTCGGGCCAGGAGGCGTCGTCGGGCCAGGGGGCGTCGTCGGGCCACAGCAGGTCGCCCGGGTCGGCCGTGGCCTGCCCGGCGGGCGGGGTCTGGCCGGCCGGCTCGTCCGGTTCCGCGGGCGGGTGCTCCAGATAGGCCAGGACCGTGTCGGCGGCCGCGCGGCGGCGGGCGAGCGAGTCGGGGTCCAGCGGCAGCGGCCACACCTGGTCGCGGACGGCCTCGCTGAGCGCCGGGTTCTCGGCGTCCTCGTCGGGCTCGTCCGCCCACGCCTCGATCTCGCCGTGCCCGGCGGCGCAGTGGTCGTACAGCGCGTGCAGGAAGTCGGACGGGCCGCGGCGGCGCTTCTGCGTGGGCCCCCACCAGTGGCCGGAGCCGAGCAGCACCGAGCGGGGGCGGGTGAACGTCACGTACCCGAGGCGCAGCTCCTCGGTGTGCTGGTGGTCGCGCATGGCCTCCTTGAAGGCCTTCAGCGACCCGGCGTCCCAGCCGTCGATGCCGGGCAGGGTGTCGGCGTCGCCGCGCAGGGCGTGCGGCAGCACCTGCGGCTGGGACGTCCACGCCTCACGGGACCTGCTGCTGGGGAACTGGCCGGTGACCAGGCCGGGCACGGCGACCACGTCCCACTCCAGGCCCTTGGACTTGTGCGCGGTGAGCACCTTGACGGTGTTCTCTCCGCCGGGGAGCGCGTTGTCCAGGCCCTTCTCGTACTGCGCCGCCGTCCGCAGGAACCCGAGGAACGCCAGGAGCGTCGCCTCGCCGTCGAGGGAGGCGAAACGGGCGGCGACGTCCAGGAAGTTCGACAGGGTCTCGCGGCGGCGGGCGGCCAGGGCGTGCGGAGAGGCGGAGAGCTCCACCTCCAGGCCGGTGGTGGCCAGCACGCGGTGCAGGACGTCCATCAGCGGGTCGGCGAGCGAGCGCCGCAGGTCGCGCAGCTCGGCGGCGAGGCGCGCGAAGCGGACGCGGGCCTCCGCCGAGAAGGGCAGCCCGTCGTCGTGCCCGCCGTTGTCCAGGAACGTGTCCAGCGCGTCCGCCAGGGAGACCACCTCGGCCGGGTCGACGCCCTCCACGGCCGCGGCCAGGCGCTCGTCCGCGTCGGCCGCCTCGTCGGCGGCACGGTGCACCAGCAGGCGGGCGCGGCGGCCCAGCAGGGCCAGGTCGCGGGCGCCGATCCGCCATCGGGGGCCGGTCAGCAGCCGGACCAGGGAGGCGTTGGCGCCCGGGTCCTGGAGGACCTCGCAGACGGCCACCAGGTCGGCGACCTCCGGGAGGTGCAGCAGCCCGGAGAGGCCGACCACCTCGACCGGCACGTCGCGCGCGACGAGGGCGGCCTGGATCTGCGGGAAGTCGGTCGCCGTGCGGCACAGGACCGCGATCTCGCCGGGCTCCTTGCCCGTGCGGACCAGGTGGGCGATGGAGTCCGCGAGCCAGGCGGTCTCCTCCGCCTGCGTGGCCAGCAGCGCGATCCGCACGACGCCGTCGCGTTCGGCTCCAGGGGCGGGCCGCAGCGCCTCCACCCCCGCGTGCATGGCCCGCAGCGGCTCGGCGAGGCCGTTGGCGAGCTGGAGGAGCCGCCCGCCGCTGCGCCGGTTCTCGCTGAGCGCGTACCGGGAGGCGGGGCGCCCGTCCTCGTAAGGGAAGTGCTCGGGGAAGTCGTCCAGATTGGCCACGGACGCGCCGCGCCAGCCGTAGATGGCCTGGCAGGGGTCGCCGACGGCGGTCACCGGGTGGCCCGTGCCGCCGCCGAAGAGGCCCGACAGGAGCCGCCGCTGCGCGACGGACGTGTCCTGGTACTCGTCGAGGAGGACGACGCGGAACTCGTCGCGCAGCTGCGCGCCGACCTGGGGGCGGGTGAGGGCCAGCTCGGCGGAGAGGCCGATCTGGTCGCCGAAGTCCAGCAGGTCCCGCTCCCGCTTGGCGGCGCGGTAGCGGACGACCAGGTCGAGCAGTTCGCGGCGGGCGGCGGAGGCCTCGGGGACCTTGCGGAGGTCGGCGTTGCCGAGGCGGGCCGAGGCGAGGGCGGTGAGCAGCGCGGAGTCGTACGACCGCAGGTCCTCGGGGCGGACCAGGTGCTCGGACAGCTCCGCGTCGAGGGCGAGGAGGTCGCTGACGAGCGTGGGGAACGACCGCGTGAGCGCCGGGTACGGGCCGGGCGCCTCGCGCAGGACGCGGGCGGCCAGCTGGAAGCGCGTGGCGTCGGCGAGGAGGCGGGCGGTGGGCTCCAGGCCGATGCGCAGGCCGTGATCGGTGAGGAGCTGCCCGGCGAAGGCGTGGTAGGTCGAGATGCGGGGCTCGCCAGGCGGGTCGTCCGGGCCCGCCGCGTCCGGATCGGTGACGCCCGCGCGGACCAGGGCCGAGCGGACCCGCTCGGCCAGCTCACCGGCGGCCTTGTTGGTGAACGTCAGGCCGAGGACCTGCTCGGGGGCGACCTGGCCGGTGCCGACCAGCCACACCACGCGGGCGGCCATCACCGTCGTCTTCCCCGACCCGGCTCCGGCCACGATGACCTGCGGGGCGGGCGGCGCGGTGATGCAGGCCGTCTGCTCCGGGGTGAACGGGATGCCGAGCAGCTCCTTGAGCTGCTCGGGGTCGGTGATGCGTGAGGTCACCCATGCAGGCTAGCCGGGGGCGCGGACAGTCCGGGCCGCCTGTGGAAAACCCCTCATCCGGCGCTCACCGGAGCGTTCCGGCCGCGCGGGCGGTGCGCTACTCGACGACGTGGCGGCCTTCGGGGAGGGCGCTGCACGAGGCGCGGAAGGCGCAGTTCGTGCAGTGCTGGCCCGTGCTGGGCGTGAAGCGCTCGTCGAGGACGCGGCCCGCGGCGGTGGCGAGCAGGTCGGCCACCCACTCCTCGGACGGCGGCTCCTGCGCCTGGACGCGCGGCAGGGCGTCGCCGCCCTCCCTCTTGGGGGCGGCCTGCCGCAGGTGGACCAGTTCGGCGCCGCCCGGTTCGGGGCGCCGGCCGTCGAACACCTCGTCCACGGCGCCCTCCCGTACCGCGGTCTGGTAGACCGCGAGCTGGGGGTGGCGGGCCACCTCGTCCCTGGTGGGGGCCTGCTTGCCCGTCTTGAAGTCCACGACGTAGGCCCGGCCCAGCTCGTCTCGCTCGACACGGTCCATGGAGCCGCGGATGCGGACCTCGTACCCCCCCGCCTCCAGGGTCACGTCGAAGCCGTGCTCGGTGGCGGCGACGGCACGCCCGCCCCGGTCCATCACGTGCCAGCGCAGGAAGCGCTCCAGGGCCGCGCGCGCGTGCTCCTTCTCCTGAGCGGACTTCCAGGGCGCCTCGAACGCCAGGGCCTCCCACACGGAGTCGAGGCGCTCCATGAGGACCGCCAGGTCGGCGGGGGTACGGCCGGAGGCGACCTCGTCGGCCAGCACGTGCACGACGTTGCCGAAGCCCTGTGCGGCGGTCGCGGGGGCGTCCGCCTTCACCTCCCGGCCCAGGAACCACTGGAGGGAGCAGGTGTGGACCAGCTGGTCCAGGGCGCTGCCGGAGAGCGCGACGGGCCGGTCGCGGTCCCGGAGCGGCGCGGGGGCGTGCGTGGGGTCGTACAGGCCCCACCAGCGGTACGGGTGGGCGGCGTGGACCAGGGGCTGGCCCTCGTCGTCGGCGAGCGCGGCGAGCCGGGCCAGCCTGCGGGCCGCCGCGTCCCGCAGGGCGGGCGACGCGTCCGGGTCGACGGTGGTGGCGCGCAGCTCCGCGACCAGCGCGGCGACCGCGAGGGGACGGCGCGGGCGGGCGGTGACGTCCTTCGGCTCGACGCCCAGCTCGGCGAGGAACCGCGACGGCTGGTCGCCGTCCTCGGCGGGCGCCTTGACGGCGGTGACGACGAGCCGGTCCCGCGCGCGCGTGGCGGCGACGTAGAACAGGCGGCGCTCCTCCGCGAGGAGGGCGCCGGGGGTGAGCGGTTCGGCCAGGCCGTCGCGGCCGATCCGGTCGGCCTCCAGCAGCGAGCCGCGCCGCCGGAGGTCGGGCCAGAGCCCCTCCTGCACGCCCGCGACGACCACGAGGCCCCATTCGAGGCCCTTGGACCGGTGGGCGGTCATCAGCCGTACGGCGTCGGGGCGGACCTGCCGCCTGGACAGCGTGTCGGCGGCGATGTCCTGCGCCTCCAGCTCCGCGAGGAAGTTCAGGGCGCCGCGCCCGCCGGTGCGCTCCTCGGCGCGGGCCGCGGTGTCGAACAGCGCGCACACCGCGTCGAGGTCCCGGTCCGCGTTGCGGCCGGCGGGGCCGCCGCGCAGGGCGGCGCGGTGGAGGCGGCCGGGCCAGCCGGTGCCGTTCCACAGGTGCCAGAGGGCCTCCTCCGCGGTGCCGCCCGCGGCGAGCAGCTCCCGCGTCTCGCGCAGGAGCCTGCCCAGGTGCTGCGCCCCGCGCGCGTAGGCGGGGTCGTGGGCCACGAGCCGTTCCGGTTCGGCGAGGGCGCGGGCCAGCAGTTCGTCGGAGGGTGGCGGGACCTTGTTGCCGGCCGCCCGCTCCTCGTCGCGCAGGGCCCGCCCGAGGCGCCGGAGGTCGGCCGCGTCCATGCCGCCGAGCGGGGAGGTGAGCAGCGTGAGCGCCGTCTCGGTGTCCAGCCAGGCGGCAGGGCCCGGGGTGGGGGCGGCGGGGCCGGTGGCCGGGGCGGCGGGGTCGGCCGGGGCGGCCGGGTCGGCGACGGCGGGAGCTGTGGGGGCGGCGGGGTGGGTGGGGTCGGTGGCGGCGGGGCCGGTGCCGTCGGTGGCTGAGGGGTCGGCGACGTCCAAGACCTCGGTGGCCGGGGGGTCCACCTCGCTGACCTCGGTGGCCGCCGGGGCGTCGGCGGCCGGGGCATCCGCCGCCGGGGCGTCGGCGGCCGGGGTGTCGGCGGCCGGGGCATCCGCCGCCGGGGCGTCGGTGGCCGGGGCGTCGGCCTCCTCGGCCGCGGCCGTCCCGGCCTGCCCTTCCGCCACGGCCGGCGCGGCGTCGTCCTCTCCGGCGCGGGCGGCGTCCGGTGGGGACTGGTCCGCCCGCGCGGCCCCGCGCAGGGCCGCCGTCGCCGTGGCGCGCAGGGCGGTCAGGAGGGGCGAGACGGCCGGTTCGTGGCGCAGGGCCACGTCCGCGCCGTCCGTCTCCAGCGGCACGCCCGCCGATGTCAGGGCGCGGCGCAGCGACGGCAGGGAGCGGGCCCCGGCGCGCACCAGCACGGCCATGTCGCTCCACGGCACCCCGTCCTCCAGGTGCGCGCGCCGCAGGATGTCCGCGACGTTCTCCAGCTCCGTGGACGCGGTCGGGAAGGTGTACGCCTCCACGCGGCCGCCCTCCCGGACGGGCGCCAGGTCGCGGTGGGCCCGGACGGTGTCCGCGGGCAGGCGCGGCAGCGGCATCCGCGCGGTCAGCAGCCGGGTCGCCGCCAGCACCCCCGCGGCGGAGCGGCGCGAGGTGCGCAGCACGGCGACCGGCGCGGGGCCGCCGTCCGCGCGCCGGAAGACGTGCGGGAACTCCAGGATGCCGTTGACGTCCGCGCCCCGGAACGCGTAGATCGACTGGTCGGGGTCGCCGAACGCGTACAGGGTCCTGCCCTGCCCGGCCAGCGCCCGCAGCAGCCGGACCTGCGCCGGATCGGTGTCCTGGTACTCGTCGACGAACACGGCGTCGTACGCGGGCAGCGTCACGCGCCCGGCGAGGAGCACCGCCCGGTGCACCAGCTCCGCGTAGTCGAGGACGCCCTGCATGTCGAGGACGTCGAGGTACTCGGCGAGGAACTCGGCCGCCGCCGACCAGTCGCGCCGCCCCGTGCGCGCGGCGAACGCGGCCAGCGCGCGCGGGCCGAGGCCCAGCTCACGCGAGCGGGCCAGCACGGCGCGCACCTCGTCGGCGAAGCCGCGCGTGGTGAGGCAGGCCCGCAGCTCGTCGGGCCAGTGGATGCGCGCGAGGCCGTCGCGTTCCAGGTCGAGCTGTCCGGCGAGCAGCTCGCGCACGGCGACGTCCTGCTCGGGGCCGGAGAGCAGGCGCAGCGGCTCGGCGAACAGGTCGGCGTCCTGGTGGGCGCGGACGAGCGCGTAGCAGTACGAGTGGAACGTCGTCGCCTGCGGGGCGCGCGCGCCGGGCAGCCGGGCGGCCATGCGGTCGCGCAGCTCGACGGCGGCCTTGCGGCTGAACGTGAGGACGAGCAGCCGATCCGGGTCGGCGCCCCGCTCGATCCGGGCCGCCACCGCCTCGACGAGGGTCGTCGTCTTGCCGGTGCCCGGGCCGGCCAGGACGAGAAGGGGCCCGTCCGCGTGATCAACCACCGCCCGCTGCGCTGCGTCCAGGGAAGGAGGGGCCACCGGGGCCGGCGGGGTACGCACCAGCCGGTACGCGCCCGGCGTCCCCGGCCGTGCCGGTTCCTGGCGCGGCGCGCGCCGGGTGGTGGAGGAGGAGCTCACGTGGATCGCCGGTCCTGGGAGGTGTGCCGAAGGTGAGGGTGCGGTGGAGAAGGGGCGCGGCCCCGCCGGATGGCGGAAGCTGTCAATTGTGAGCCATCGCACGCCCGGTGTCGTCCGCGTCGCCGCCGGCGCCGTCGGCGACGCCGGTCCCGTCCCAGCGTGCCCGCCTCATGTCGAGGCGCGCCGGCCGGTCCGCGGTGCCGCGCGCCGTCGCGGTCTCCCGCAGCGGCGTGGCCTCCTCACGGTAGTGGCCCAGCGCGCGCTGCTCGTGGCCGGGCAGCAGCCGCCCGTCGGCGCGCACGACGCGCCACCACGGCGCGGCGCCGCCGTAGAGCGCCATGACCCGGCCGACCTGCCGGGGGCCGCCTTCACCCAGCCACTCGGCGACGTCGCCGTACGTCATCACCCGGCCGGGTGGGATGAGTTCGGCGACCTCCAGCACGCGCTCCGCGTACTCCGGAAGCCGGTCGGGGGGCGTCTCGGCAGTCATCCGCTCCATCCTGCACCACGGCTGCGACATCGCGGGCACCCCACCCTGATGCCCTCGGCCGCCGCCACGCCGTGCCACCATCTTCCGGGCGGTGACTGGTGATACGAGATCAAGAAGAGACGGACGAGGAGAAGGGAAGGGACGTGCGGCCTCCCGACGTGGCGAGCGGTCCCGGCGCCGGGCCGCGCCCGCACGCCGCCTCGCGGGGCGAGGGTGCGGACGGGCCCGCCGAGCCTGGCTCCGGCGGTCGGCGGCCCGGCGTACGCGGCGGCGGGGCGGCGGACAGCGGTGGCGCCGGGTCCGGGAGCGGTGACGCGCGGCACAGCGGTGAGAAGCACCACAGCGGTGCGGCGCCTCGCGACGACGCCGCGCCGGACCGCCCCGCGGCGGAGGGGACCGGCACCACCGGCGCCACCGGCGCCCCCGACTCCGGCCCTGCCCCTGGCTCCGGTCCTGGCCCTGCCCCCGGCGCCGGCCCTGACCCTGGCTCCGAGTCCGGGTCCGGCTCCGGCTCCGGCTCCGGCTCCGGCTCCGGCGGGAACCCTGGCTCCCCCGTGGCACCCGACGCGTCCGACCCCTCGGGGTCACCGGACGCGGCCGGCGCCCCCGACGCAGCCGGGACGCCCGGCACACCCGACGGCACACCCGGCGCGTCCGGTGCCCCCGGCCCCCTCGGCGAGCAGCACAGCGACCTCTCCGGGGACGAGCCGCTGCTCGCCGCGCGCGTGCACCGCCCCTCCGATCTGCTGCGCCTGCTGGTCGGCGTCCTCGCGATCGTCGTGGTCATCGGCATCGCGGCCTTCGCCAGCGGCACCACCTCCGGACTCGAGCAGGACATCAGCAAGGGCACCGGCCAGGCGCCGGACGTCTTCGTCAAGATCGCCGGCCTCGTCTCCAGCATCGCCGTCCTGCTGGTGCCGGTGGCGTTCGCGATCGAGCGGCTGATCAAACGCGACGGCCTGCGCATCGCGGACGGGGTCCTCGCGGCCGTACTGGCGCACGGCGTGACCCTGGCGACGGACCTGTGGGTGGCCCAGGGGGCGCCCACGGCGATCCAGGACGCCCTCACCCAGCCGCAGAGCGGCGGCGGGCTGACGGACCCCGTGCACGGCTACCTGGCGCCGGTCATCGCGTACATGTCGGCGGTCGGCATGGCGCGGCGGCCCCGCTGGCGGGTCGTGCTGTGGGTGGTGCTGCTGCTCGACGCGTTCACCATGCTGGTGGCGGGCTACACCACCCCGTTGTCGATCATCCTGACGATCCTGATCGGCTGGACCGTCGCGTACGGGACGCTCTACACGGTCGGCTCGCCGAACGTCCGCCCCACGGGGCAGACGCTCCTGGCGGGCCTGCGGCACGTCGGATTCCGGCCCGTGGCCGCCATGCGCGCGGGGGGCCTGCCGGAGACGGCCGAGCAGGGCGACCGGGGCCGCCGCTACCTGGTCACCCTGGAGGAGGGCTCGCCCCTCGACGTGACCGTCGTCGACCGGGAGCAGCAGGCTCAGGGGTTCTTCTACCGGGTGTGGCGGCGGCTGACGCTGCGCGGCATCACCACCCGCCGTTCGATCCAGTCGCTGCGGCAGGCGCTGGAGCAGGAGGCCCTCCTCGCGTACGCGGCGATCGCCGCCGGGGCGAACGCGCCGAAGCTGATCGCCACCTCCGAGCTGGGCCCGGACGCCGTGATGCTCGTCTACGAGCACCGGGGCGGGCGGTCCCTGGACGCGCTCTCCGACGAGGAGATCACCGACGAGGTCGTGCGCTCCTGCTGGCACCAGGTGAGGGCACTGCAGTCGCGGCGCATCGCGCACCGCAGGCTGACGGGCGACGCCCTGCTGGTGGATCGTTCCGGCAAGGTGGTGATCACCGACCTGCGGGGCGGGGAGATCGCCGCGGGCGACCTCGTGCTGCGGATGGACACCGCGCAGCTGCTGACCACGCTCGGCCTGCGGGTCGGGGCCGAGCGGGCGGTCGCCGCCGCGGTGGACGTGCTGGGCCCCGACAAGGTGGCGGACTGCCTGCCGCTGCTGCAGCCCATCGCGCTGAGCCGGTCCACGCGGGCGACGCTGCGGCGGCTGGCCCGCGAGCGGTCGCAGCGGGAGCGCGAGGCGGTGCTCCAGGCGTCGGAGGCGGCGAAGCGGGCCCGCCTGGAGGCCGGCAGCGGCTCCGCCGAGGCCGGCTCGAAGGCGGAGCGCAAGGCCGTCCGGGCGGAGAAGCAGGCCGAGAAGCGGGCCCTGGAGGACGCGCTGCACGAGGCGCGCGAGGAGGACCTGCTGGCGCAGATCCGCCGCCAGGTGCTGCTGATCAGGCCGCAGGCGCCGGTGGAGCCGGTGCGGCTGGAGCGGATCAGGCCCCGCACGCTGATCAGCCTGATCGCGGGCGCCATCGCGGCGTACTTCCTGCTGTCGCAGATCGCCAGCATCCCGCTGTCGTCGATCAGCGACGCGGACCTGGGCTGGGTCACCGTCGCGGTCGCGTGTTCGGCGCTCAGCTATGTGGCGGCGGCGATGAGCCTGCTCGGCTTCGTGCCGGAGCGCGTGTCGTTCCTGCGGACCGTGGTGGCCCAGGTGGCCGGGTCCTTCGTCAAGATCGTCGCGCCGGCGGCGGTCGGCGGCGTCGCGCTGAACACGCGCTTCCTCCAGCGGTCGGGGGTGCGCCCGGGCCTCGCCGTCGCGAGTGTCGGCGCCTCGCAGCTGTTCGGGCTGGGCGCGCACATCCTGCTGCTGCTGGCGTTCGGCTACCTGACCGGCACGGAGCGGTCGCAGGACGACTTCACCCCCTCCCGGACGGTCATCGCCGGTCTGCTGACGATCGCGGTGCTGCTGCTGGTGGTGACGGCCGTCCCGGCGCTGCGGAAGTTCGTCTCGACCCGCCTGCGGTCGTTGTTCGCCGGTGTGGTGCCGCGCATGCTGGACGTCCTCCAGCGGCCGGGGAAGCTGCTGACGGGCATCGGCGGGATGCTGCTGCTGACGGCCACGTTCGTGCTGTGCCTGGACGCGTCGGTACGGGCGTTCAACGGCGGCGAGCAGCCGTTGACGTACGCGAGCCTCGCCGTGGTGTTCCTGGCGGGCAACGCGCTCGGGTCGGCGGCGCCCACCCCCGGCGGCGTCGGCGCCGTCGAGGGCGCCCTGCTGGCCGGCCTGGTGCTGGCCGGGGTCCCCAAGGAGGTCGCGGCGCCCGCGGTACTGCTGTACCGGCTGCTGACGCTGTGGCTGCCGGTGCTGCCGGGCTGGGTGTCGTTCAACCACCTGACGCGCAAGGGCGCGCTGTAGCCGGGCCCCCTCGCGGGGCGGGGGCGGCTTGGCTGCGGGGCGCGTGGCGGGGGCGGCGGCGTGGCTGCGGGATGCCTGGCGGGGGCGGCGGCGTGGCTGCGGGGTGGAGCGGTCCAGCTGCGGGGAGTCTCGCGCGGCGGGGCGGTGCGGCGGTGAGGGCTCCATGGGCGCGCGGGACCCCGCTTCGGCCGGGCGCCGTCCCGTCCTGCGCGCGGGCGCCCCACCACCCGGGTACCCGCCCGGTGCGACCCACCGCCTCGCGGATGCGAGCCGCCTCGTACGATCACCCTTGCTTCTGCGAGCCTCCCGGGCCTAGATTGCCGCGTATGCGGTCCTACACCTCGCAGCAGGCGGCGCGCCTCCTGGGCGTCAGCGCCGACACCGTGCGCCGCTGGGCGGACGCCGGGCGACTCGTGACGCGCCGCGACGAGGCCGGGCGGCGCCTCGTCGACGGGCCGGACCTCGCGGCGTTCGCCGTCGAGCTGGCCGCGCAGCCCGGCGACGGCGCCGACGTGCCGTACACCAGCGCCCGCAACGCCTTCCCCGGCATCGTCACCGCGGTGAAGGTGGGCGACGTGGCCGCGCAGGTGGAGATCCAGGCCGGTCCGCACCGACTCGTGTCCCTGCTGACCCGCGAGGCCGTCGAGGAGCTGGGCCTGGAGGTGGGCGTGGAAGCCGTGGCGCGGGTGAAGTCCACCAACGTCCACATCGACCGCGTCTGACCACGGCCGGCGATGGCTGGACCACATATGACCACCCGTAAGCCGACCCCGCACCGGAGGTTCCCGTGCGCCGTACAGCGCGCCATGTGATCGCCGCCCTGCTGTCGGCGGCCCTGCTGCTGCCGCTGGCGGCCTGCGGGGGCTTCGGGGCTCCCGCGGCCGGAACGGCGGAGACCTCCGGGCCCGGCGGCCGGAAGCTGACCGTCCTGGCCGCCGCGTCCCTCACGGACGTCTTCGGGGAGATCGGCGCCGCCTACGAGCGGCAGCACCCCGGAACGGACGTGGTGTTCTCCTTCGCCGGATCGCAGGAGCTGGCGTCCCAGGTGCGCCAGGGCGTCCCGGCCGACGTCCTCGTCACCGCCGACTCCCCGACCATGGAGGGCCTGCGGGAGGCGACCGGTGAAGCCGTCGTCATCGCCCGCAACCGGCTCGCCATCGCCACCGCCGGGGGCAACCCGCGGCGGATCGCCGGGCTGCGCGACCTGGCCCGGGAGGACCTGAAGGTGGTGCTGGCCGCTCCCGAGGTGCCCGCCGGGCGCTACAGCCGCCGGATCCTGGACAAGGCGGGCGTGACCGTCCGGCCCGTCTCGGAGGAGCCGAGCGTCCGCGCCGTCCTCGGCAAGATCCGGCTGGGCGAGGCGGACGCCGGGCTCGTGTACGTCACCGACGCGACCGCCGCCCGAGGCGCCGTCGACACCGTCGCCGTGCCCGACGCGCAGAACGCCGTCGCGTCCTACCCGGCCGCCGCCCTGGACACGGCGCGCGACGCCGGTGCGGCACGCGGCTTCGTGGAGTGGCTGCGCTCGGCACACGCGCGCCGGCTGCTGTCGGCGGCCGGCTTCGAGACGCCGTGACGCCGCTCCGGCGGGCCCCCCTCGCGCTGGCGGCGCCCGCACTCCTCGCGGTCGCCTTCCTGCTGCTGCCACTCGCCGGGGTGCTGGTCCAGGCGCCGTGGGGCACGCTCGGCGAGCGGCTGACCGCTCCGGACGTGCGGGAGGCGCTCGGCCTGTCGCTGGCCGTCTCCGGGTGGGCGCTCGCCCTGTCGCTGCTGCTCGGTGTACCGCTGGCCTGGGTGCTGGCCCGCGTCGACTTCCCCGGCAAGGCACTGCTGCGGGTGGTCGTGATGCTGCCCATGGTCCTGCCGCCCACCGTGGCCGGGGTGGCACTGCTGCAGGGCTTCGGGCGGCGCGGTCTGCTGGGCGGGGTACTCGCCGGCTCCTTCGGCGTGACGCTGCCCTTCTCGACCGCGGGCGCGGTCGTGGCGGCGGCGTTCGTGGCGATGCCGTTCCTGGTGATCAGCCTGGAGGGGGCGCTCGCGGGGCTGCACCCGCGCTACGAGGAGACCGCGGCGTCGCTGGGCGCCGGGCCGCTGCGGGCCTTCCTCACGGTGACCGTGCCGATGGTCGGACCGGGCCTGGTGGCGGGTGCGGCGCTGTGCTGGGCGCGGGCGCTGGGCGAGTTCGGCGCGACCATCACCTTCGCCGGGAACCTGCCCGGCACGACGCAGACCCTGCCCCTCCAGGTGTACCTGCTGCTCCAGAACGACCCGGAGGGCGCGGTCGCCGTGTCACTGCTGCTGCTCGTCACGGCCGCGGCGGTCCTGATCGCGCTGCGGGGCCGCTGGCTGGGCCACGCGGCGGTACGGGAGGCCCGGCCCGCGCCGGGCGGAGCGGAGAACGAGGAGGGGCCCGAGGCCGCCGGGGCGCCCGGCGCCGGCCGGCTCCGGTGGGGCACGGGCGCCAGGCTCCGGAGGGGCACGGGCGCCAGGCTCCGGAGGGGCGACGGCGCCCGGCCGGGGAAGGACGGCGGACGCGGGGCGGAGGCGGGCGCGGCGCGGCGGGGCGCGGGGCCCGGCGTGACAGGCCCGGCCCTCGGTCCGGATGAGGGCGGGGACGGCGCTCCGGACGGGCGCCGGGGCGGGGCGCCGGCGTCGTGGCCGCTGTCGGCCGCCGTGCGCGGGGCCACCGCCCTGGACCTCGACGTGCCCGCCGGCACGACCGTCGCCGTCGTCGGGCCGAACGGCGCCGGGAAGAGCACCCTGCTGCGGGCGCTGCTGGGCCTCACCCCGCGCGCCGCGGCCACGAGGCTGCGCCTCGGCGGGCCGGAGCTGTCGGGGCTGCCGCCGCATCGGCGCGGCATCGCCTGGGTGCCGCAGGACGGGGCGCTGTTCCCGCACCTGACCGCGCTGGCGAACACCGCGTACGGGCTGCGCGCGCGGGGCGTGCCGCGGGCCGCCGCGCGCGTGGAGGCGTACGGGTGGCTGGAGCGGCTGGGCGTGGGCGCGCTGGCGCACCGCAGGCCGGGCCAGCTGTCGGGCGGGCAGGCGCAGCGGGTGGCGCTCGCGCGGGCGCTCGCCGCCCGGCCCCGGCTGCTGCTGCTGGACGAGCCGCTGGCCGCCCTGGACCAGACGACCCGCGCGCGGGTGCGGCACGCACTGCGGCAGCACCTGGCCGGGTTCCCCGGTGTGAGCCTGATCGTCACGCACGACCCGGTGGAGGCCGTGTCACTGGCCGATCTCGTCCTCGTGGTGGAGGAGGGGCGCCTCGTGCAGTACGCGGAGCCCGCCGAGGTGGCGCGGCACCCGCGCTCGCCGTGGGTCGCGCGGATGCTGGGCCGCAACGCCTGGCCGGGCACCGCACGGGACGGGGGTCTCGACACGGCGGGCGGCGCCCGGCTGGTGACGGCCGCCGACCCGGCGCCCGCCGACGGCGCGGCCGCCCTCGCGGTGGTGTCCCCCGAGGCCGTGTCGCTGCACGCCGCCCGTCCCTCCGGCAGCCCGCGCAACGTGTGGCCGGGCACCGTACGGGAGCTGGCGGCGTACGGGGCACGGCTGCGGGTCCTCGTGGCGGGCGGCGCCGGGGCGCCGGCCGAGGTGGTCGCCGAGGTGACCCCGGCCGCGGCGGCGGACCTGGGCCTGGCGGAGGGCGCCGGGGTGTGGGTGAGCGTGAAGGCGACCGAGATCACCGTCGTACCGCTGTGACGGCAAGTACCGCCGCGACCGCCGTGCGGCCGCGCCGAACGCCTGGCCGCACCGCCGCACCCGCCGCACCCGCCGTGCGGCCGCACGGCCGCCGGCCACCCGCATGGGCGTGCGTCGCGGGCGCCGGGGCGGCGGCGCGCCGACGATGGACCCATGTCGATCACTCGCCCTTCCTGGCGGAGGACACCCCGGCGGAGAGCCCCCGCGACGGCCTCCCGGCAGGCCCACCGCCGGCGCACCGCCGCACTCGCCGCCCTGGTCCTCCTCGCCGGCACCGCCGCGGGATGCGGCGGCGAGGACGAGAGCGGCGAGTCGGGCCAGGAGGCGATGCGGGAGCTGGCATCGCAGAAGCCGGCGTGGAAGGCCTGCACCCCGCCCGCGGCGGCGCCGGGCGGGGCGACCCCGCCGAGCCCGCTCCCCGACGGCACCGGATGGGAGTGCGCGTTCATGGACGCCCCGCTCGACTACGCCGATCCCGGCGGCGAGACGATCGAGCTGGCCATGATCCGCGTGAAGGCACGCGACCAGGAGAACCGGATCGGCTCCCTGGTCTTCAACTTCGGCGGGCCGGGCGGATCCGGGGTCACCGCGCTCCCGTCGTTCGCCCCCGACTACGAGAAGCTGCGCAGCCGCTACGACCTCGTCTCCTTCGACCCGCGCGGCGTCGGGCAGAGCGGCGGCGTGGAGTGCCTGGACCGGGCGCAGCTGGACGCCTTCTACGCGCAGGACGCGACGCCCGACGACGACGCCGAGGTGACGAGGTACCGGAGCGAGCTGGAGAAGTACGCGCGCGCCTGCGAGGAGAACTCCGGCGGGGTGCTGCCGCACGTCGGCACGGAGAACGCGGCCCGCGACATGGACCTGATGCGGCAGGTCCTCGGCGACGACAAGCTGTACTACTTCGGCATCTCGTACGGCACGGAGCTCGGCGGCGTGTACGCACACCTGTTCCCGCGCCGGGTCGGGCGGGCCGTCCTCGACGCCGTGGTCGACCCGACGGGGACCGCCGAGCAGGGCTCGCTCGGCCAGGCCAGGGGCTTCCAGCTGGCGCTGCGGAACTTCGCCCGCGACTGCGTGCGGCGCGGCGACGACTGCGCCCTGCCGGGCAGCACCCCGGAGGAGATCGAGCAGTCCGTCGCCGACCTGCTGGCGCGGCTCGACCAGCGCCCGATCCGCGGGATCGGCGACCGGCCGCTGACGCAGACCCTGGCCGCCAACGGCATCGCGCAGGCGCTGTACTCCAAGGAGTACTGGCAGTACCTGGAGCAGGGCCTGGACGAGGCGGACGGCGGCGACGGGGCGCTGCTGCTCGCCCTGGCCGACTCGATGAACGGCCGCGACGAGAACGGCGAGTACAGCAACCTCCAGGCCGCCAACGCGGCGATCAACTGCGTGGACGACCGGGCCCGCTTCACCCCCGAGCAGGTCGAGGCGAAGCTGCCCGAGTTCCGCGAGGCGTCGCCCGTCTTCGGCGACCTCCTCGCCTGGGGGCTGCTGTGGTGCGGCAGCTGGCCGGTGCCGGGCGAGGCCGACCACCCGGAGGTGAGCGCGCCCGGAGCGCCGCCGATCCTGGTGATCGGCACGACCGGCGACCCCGCCACGCCGTACGAGGGCGCCAAGGCCATGGCGTCCGCGCTCGGCGAGGGCGTCGGCATCGAGGTGACGTACCGGGGCGAGGGCCACGGCGCGTACAACAGCGGCGACGCCTGCGTGCAGCGCGTGGTGAACGCCTATCTCCTGGACGGGAAGGTCCCCCCGTCGGGGACGGTGTGCCCGTGAGGTTGTCCACAGGGTCGCCGGGGCTGTCCGCGGCGGCGCCTACGATGGCGGTTCAGCGGTGACACCGGGCAGGGCCCGGAGAGTTCTGGGGGAAGGCATGACCAAGCGGGTGCGGGTACGGGCCGTGGCGGCGGCCGCCACGGCGGCGCTGGTGGCCGGTGTGGTCGCGGGCTGCCAGGGCGACGGGGCGGCCGGTTCGGCCGGCGCGGGCGCCGCGCCGTCGGCGGGCGGGGCCGCGCCGGTCCGGCCGGGCAGTTCGGCGGGCATGCCGGACCTCCCGGCGGCGCTGACCGGGCAGAAGCCGCGGTGGGGGGCGTGCGAGGCGCCCGAGGGCGGTGAGGACCCCGGCGAGGGGTGGCGGTGCGCGACGGTGAAGGTGCCGCTGGACTACCGCGAGCCGGACGGCGAGACGCTGGCGGTGGCGCTGATCCGCAAGGAGGCCCGCGAGAAGAAGGGCCGCATCGGGTCCCTGCTGTTCAACTTCGGCGGGCCCGGCGCGTCCGGTGTGGAGATGCTGCCGGGCTTCGCCCCGGGGTACGAGGCGCTGAACGCCCGCTACGACCTGGTGGGCTTCGACCCGCGCGGGGTGGGCGGCAGCTCGGCGGTCGTGTGCCGGTCGGACGAGGAGCAGGCGGCGGCCGAGAAGCGGATCGACCTCACGCCCGACACGCCGGCGGAGGAAGCCGCGTACCTGAAGGACGGCGCGGACTTCGGCGCCGGCTGCGCCCGCCGCTCCGGCAAGCTGATCCCCCACGTCACCACCGGCAACACGGCCCGCGACATGGACGTGATCCGCCACGTGCTGGGCGACGACAGGCTGTACTACTTCGGCATCTCGTACGGCACGCAGCTCGGCGCGGCGTACGCGCACCTGTTCCCGAAGCACACGGGGCGGACGGTGCTGGACGCGGTGGTGGACCCGACCGCCGACAGCCTGGGCCACGCCCGGCACCAGACGACCGGCTTCCAGCGGGCGCTGAACAACTACCTCGCGTCCACGGGAGAGGACGCCGCCGAGGGCACGGCGCGGATCGCCCGCCTGCTGGACCGCCTGGACGAGCGGCCGCTGCCGACGAGCGGCGACCGGAAGCTGACGGAGGGCCTGGCGCTCACCGGCATCGTGCTGCCCCTGTACTCGGAGAGCAGCTGGCCGCTGCTGACGGAAGCGCTGCGGGAGGCGGAAGGCGGCCGGGGCGACGCGCTGCTGCGGCTCGCCGACATGTACAACGAGCGGGACGAGGACGGGCGCTACGGCACGGACAGCCACTCCCAGCGGGCGATCTCCTGCGCCGACACCGACCAGCGGCCGACGGCGGCCGAGGCGAAGGCGCTGCTGCCGGAGTTCCGGCGCATCTCACCCGTGTTCGGCGAGTTCCTCGCGTGGGACACGGCCGGCTGGTGCGCGAACTGGCCGGTGAAGGGCGAGGGCGGCGGCCAGGACGTGTCGGCGCCCGGCGCGCAGCCGATCCTGGTCGTGGGCACGACGGGCGACCCGGCCACCCCGTACGAGGGCGCCCGCAAGATGGCGGACGGCCTCGGCAAGGGCGTCGGCGTGCTCGTCACCAACAAGGGCGAGGGCCACGGCGCGTACGGGACGTCCGGCTGCGTGACCCGCACGGTCGACGACTACCTCCTGCGCGGCAAGGTCCCCGCGGACGGCACGACCTGCTCGTCGTAGCGGCCCGGCGGTGCGCCGTGGGCGGCACCGCGCCCACGGCGAAGCCCGCGGCACCGGCCATCGGGTCGGTGCCGCGGGCTTCCCCGGCCCCACCGGCCGGACGGCCGGCCGGGGCGGGTGGCGCTCAGTAGACCGGCTTGTGGGGCTCGATCTGGTTGACCCAGCCGATGACGCCTCCGCCGACGTGGACCGCGTCGGCGAACCCGGCCGACTTCAGGACGGCGAGGACTTCCGCACTGCGGACACCCGTCTTGCAATGCAGGACGATCTTCCGGTCCTGCGGGAGGTCCTGGAGGGCGTTGCCCATCAGGAACTCGTTCTTCGGGATCAGGCGAGCGCCGGGGATCGAGACGATCTCGTACTCGTTGATCTCGCGGACGTCGATGATGTCGATCTTCTCGCCCTCGTCGATCCACTCCTTGAGCTGCTTGGGAGTGATCGTGGAGCCGGCCGCCGCCTCCTGGGCCTCCTCGGAGACGACGCCGCAGAAGGCCTCGTAGTCGATGAGCTCGGTGACGGTCGGGTTCTCGCCGCAGACGGCGCAGTTCGGGTCCTTGCGGACCTTGACCTGCCGGTACTGCATCTCCAGGGCGTCGTAGATCATCAGGCGGCCGACCAGCGGGTCGCCCACGCCGGCGAGGAGCTTGATCGCCTCGGTGACCTGGATGGAGCCGACCGACGCGCACAGCACGCCCAGCACGCCGCCCTCGGCGCAGGAGGGGACCATGCCCGGCGGCGGGGGCTCCGGGTAGAGGCAGCGGTAGCAGGGGCCGTGCTCGGACCAGAAGACCGACGCCTGGCCGTCGAAGCGGTAGATGGAGCCCCAGACGTACGGCTTGCCCAGCAGCACGCACGCGTCGTTGACCAGGTAGCGCGTGGCGAAGTTGTCCGTGCCGTCGACGATGAGGTCGTACTGGCTGAAGATGTCCATCACGTTGTCGGCTTCGAGCCGCTCCTGGTGAAGGACCACGTTCACGTACGGGTTGATGCCCTTGACGGAGTCGCGGGCGGACTCCGCCTTGGAGCGGCCGATGTCGGACTGGCTGTGGATGATCTGGCGCTGCAGGTTCGACTCGTCGACCTCGTCGAACTCCACGATGCCGAGTGTGCCGACGCCCGCCGCGGCCAAGTACATCAGCGCGGGCGAGCCGAGGCCGCCGGCGCCCACGCACAGCACCTTGGCGTTCTTCAGCCGCTTCTGTCCGTCCATCCCGACGTCCGGGATGATCAGATGGCGGGAGTACCTGCGGACCTCGTCTACGGTGAGCTCGGCGGCCGGCTCGACCAGGGGTGGCAGCGACACGGGGACTCCGTTGGTCGTATGTCAGTACGGGACTACCCCCGCGCGGGCGGGGACTACATGTCCCGTAACACTGCCACGGCCCTTCTCATTCCGAGACACCTGGTCCGATCTGCGAGACGATTTCGTCCCAGTAGCCGGGCAGGGCCGAGAAAGGGTCGGATTGTCCCGTCCGGTCCGTGAAGAAGATCGTGCCCGCGCCCTGCCACCGCGCGATGCGCACCGCCTCGTCCAGATGGGTGCGCGGCACCCCGTGGACGAGGTGGGCGAACCGTTCCGGCGGATGGTCGGCGGTCCACTCCGGCGCCTGCGACCAGCGGTACTCGGTCCACGGCCCGCGGAAGGTGACCAGCTGGTCGGCGGCGTCCGCGTAGCCGGGGTGCGGCGGGCCGCCGTGGCCGAGGACCAGGTGCCCGCCGTCGGGCCGGTCGAGGACGGCCTCCAGGGTGGCGGTGAGCCGCCGCACCGCGGTCAGGTCGTCCCGCTCCGTGGGACAGCTGTCCAGGAAATAGCCGTCCACGCGGTACCAGTCGAGGTGGCGATGCGCCTCGGACACCAGGTCGCCGAAGGCGCGGACGCCCCGGCCGAGGTTCAGGTGGCCGAGCACCCGTACCCCCGCGTTCCGCAGCCGGCCGGCCGCCTCCAGGCAGTGCGGGTCGGGCCGGACGCCCGGCCCGTCCGCCACGTCGAGGACGACCCAGTGCACCGGCGCGCCCGGCCGCGCCAGCTCCGCCCACTCGACGGGCGCGAGCAGAGGGTGGGCGTAGCCGGGGACGCCGAAGCCGAGCTGTTCGGCGCCGGTCGCGGACAGACCGGTCCCGGTACCGGTCAGATGCGGCACGCCGCCTCCATCCAGATGTCGGCGAGGGACTCCTCCAGGTGGATGCGCGGCCGCCAGCCGAGCCGGTCGCGGGCGGTGCGCACGTCGGCCTGCTGCCAGGCCCCGCAGCCGTCGGGGTAGGGCTGCGGGGCGACCGGCGGCGGGTGCTCGCCGGGCGACTCGGTGCGCTGGGCGCCGATGACCGGCCGCGCGGGCGGTCCGTCCAGGTCGTGGACGGCACCCGCGTAGCCGGCGACGCGGGCCAGGAGCGACGCGGCGTCCCGGAGCCGTACGGCGCGGCCGGTACCGATGTTGACGACGCCCTGCGCCGCCGACAGCGAGGCGGCGTGCACGGCCCGCGCCACGTCCCGCACGTCCACGAAGTCGCGCTGTACGCCGAGCCCGCCGAGCTTCAGCTCAGGGTCGCCGGACTGCATCGCGCGGCGCATGCCCTCGGCGATCCGGCCCAGCGGCGAGCCTGCCGGAGTGCCGGGGCCGACCGGCGAGAACACCCGCAGGACGACGGCGTCCAGCCCGGAGCCGAGGACCAGTTCGGTCGCCGCCAGCTTGGACACCCCGTACGGCCCGCCGGGCCGGGGCACGGCGTCCTCGGCGGTGGACGAGCCGGGCTGTGAGGGCCCGTACTCGGAGGCGCAGCCGACCTGCACCATGCGCGCCCCGCAGCGGCTGCGGCGCAGCGCCTCGCAGACGGTGGCGACGGCGACGGTGTTGTGCCGGGTCAGCTCGCGGGCGCCGCCGCGGGTGGCTCCCGCGCAGTTGATGACGACGCCGGGGTGGACGGCGTCCAGGAACCGGGTGAGCGCACCCGGACTGCCGCCTGCCAGGTCGAAGCGCACGTCGGAGTCGTCCCGGCGGCCCAGGGCGGTGAGGTGCACCGCCGGGTCGGCGAGCAGCCGGTCGGCGACGAAGCGGCCGATGAAGCCCGTGGCGCCGAGCAGCAGCACCCTCATCGCGCGCCCCCTTCGCGCCGTGCGGCCGTGGTCGGGGTTCGGGGGTTCATGTCGTGTGTCTCCTCGGTGTGTCGGGACGCGCGGCGCGTCTGGGGCGCCTGCTCGTCGCTGCGGGGCTCTCTGGGCCCGGGGCGGGGTTGCGGTCGTAGCTGCGGGGAGGGGGCGGTCGGCAGAGGGGACGGGCGGAAGGCGGCGGTACGGCTGGTGGGCCTGCGAGACGCCCGGGGGCGGGCGCGCGGCGGGGCCGGGCGGTGGAGCGCTCAGCGCCGGGCGTGGGCGGAGGCGCGGGCCAGTACCGCGCAGGCGTACCCCAGCAGCACCAGCGCGGCGGCTGTGCACACGGCGCCCGGCACGGCCGCCGCGCCCCAGCTCTCGACGGCCCGCCGGACCGGCACGGCCGCGGCGTCGCAGCCGGGCAGCCGTCCGGCGAGCAGGGAGAGGCAGGCCAGCGCCTGGGCCGCCGCCGCTCCGCCGAGCGCGATGGAGCCGGCGCGCGGGAAGCCGTACACGGCCAGCAGCCGGGCCAGGAACAGCAGCGCGCCGAGCGCGACGGCCGGGGCGAGCGCGCCGGGACGGGTGCCCGGCACCAGGCGGGCCGCCGCGAGCAACCCGGTGAGGGCCACCAGCTGGAGGGCGACGACGGCCAGAAGCAGCGGCCGGACCCCGGCGGTGAAGTCGTCCAGGGCGCGGCTGACCGCGAGTCGCCGCCGGGCCCGGACGGCGAACAGCCGGGCGCACAGGGCGGCGGGAGCCACGGCCGCCGCGAGGCCCAGCAGTGGGGCGGTCGCGGGAGGCGGCGGCTCGACGGGGCCCGTGCCGGCCAGCTGGTCGAGGAGCCCGTCGCCGTACGCGGCGTACAGCACCAGCAGCAGGGTCGCGGCCCACGTGGTGAGCGGCGCCCGGCGGGGGGCGCGCAGGGGGCCGCTCCGTACGGCGAGGACGAGCGCGGCGGCGAGTCCGGCGGCGCCCGCCGCGGTCACGGCGATCAGCAGCGGACCGGTGGCGCGGGCGTGCACGGCGAGCGCGGCGGCGCACACGGCGGCGGGCAGCAGCGCGGCGAGCGCCCGGCCGCCGCGCCGCCGGAGGCTTCCGCGCCCCGCGCCGCACGCGGTCCCGCCCGCATGCCACGCGGTCCCGCCCGCATGCGGCGCGGCACACGCCGGGCCGGGTACGGGTGCGAGGTCCGCGTCCGGCTCGGAACCGGTCGCGCGGTCCCCTCCGGGGCGCCGGGCCCCGTCCGGCGTGCAGGACAGGTCGCGCGGCACGCGCGCGTACAGCTCCTCCGCGAGCGAGAACACGTCCCGGTGCCGGTACCGGGCGACCGCGCGGTCGGTGACCCCGCACGCCTCCAGTCCGGCCGCGATCTCCAGGGGGTCGGCCGCCCGCTCGCACAGCTCTCGGTGCCGGTGCAGCAGCACCTTGACCGGGTCGCCGGTCGCCCGCCGCACTCCCCCGCCGCCGCCGGCCGCGGCGGGCCAGGCGGGACGGCCGGCGTGGGACGGCTCAGGACGCTCCGGAGGCGCGGGAGCGGGGCCGCCGGGAACGGGCCGGTGGTCGGCGCCCGAGCGCCCGACGGCGAGAGGCCCGATCGGGGCCCTCGCCGGGGAACCGGCGGCAGGAGTCCCCGCCGCGAGGACCGCGGAGGCCTCCCCGGCAGCCGGAAGCACGGCGGGGCGGCGGCCTGCGGTGGGGCCGGGTCCGGGGTACTCAGCCATGACCGCCTCCGCTCGCCGCCCCGGCGGGCTCGGCGGGCTCAGCGTGGACCGCCCAGGCGGGCACCCGCCGGCCGCCGCCCGCCCGCGGCCGCTCCCCCGCCCCCGTGTCGCCCGTGCGACCGGAGCCGGAGCCGAAGCCGGAAGCGGGCCCGGAGCCGGGCGTACGGTGACCCGGCACGTACGCCTCCGCCGGGTGGGCGAAGGGCAGCGGGTCGCCGTACCGGTCGAGCGCCTCGTCAGCGCGCCGTACGGGCGCGAGCGACAGCGCTTCGAGGTACAGGGCGCGGAACGCGGCGACGTTCTGCTCGACCGTGAACAGCTCCAGCGCGCGGGCGCGGGCGGCGGCGCCCAGCCGGGCCCGGCGCGCCGGGTCCCGCAGCAGCGCCACGCACGCGTCGGCGAGGGCGCGCGGATTGCGCGGCGGTACGACGAGCCCTGTGCCGCCGATGACCTCGACCACCGCGCCGGAGTCCGTCGAGACGGTGGCCCGGCCGCACAGCATCGCCTCGACCAGGGTGACGGGGAAGCCCTCCACCACGCTGGAGAGGACGACCACGCATCCGGCGGCGTACGCGTCGGCGGGGCCGGGTGCCTCCGGGCCGCCGATCTCCTCGAACGACACCGGGTTGTCGCCGACCGCGTGGGCGGTGGCGGCCTCGTCGGGGAACATCTGCGCGGCGAGCACCCGGCAGTGCGCGAGGTACGCGGCGGCCCGCTCGTCCCGTACGGGGGCGGCGACGATCCGCAGCCTGGTGCCCGGCTCCGCCTCGCGTACCCGTGCGAAGGCGTGCAGCAGGCCGACGAGGTCCTTGGCGGGCTCGGCCGTGCCGACCCACACGAGCGTGCGGGGGTCCCCCCGGTCCGAGCCCTCCCCCACGGCGGCGAACCGTTCCGCTTCCCGGCCCGGGTACACCGTGCGGAGCTTGGCCCGGTCGGCGCCGCACCGTTCCTGCCAGCGGCGGACGTGGGCGTTGCCCGGGGTGACGAGGGCGGCCTGCCGGTAGACCTCGGCCGCGAGCAGCCGGTGGTACGCCGCGAGGAGCGTCCGCACGGGGGCGCCGAGCGCCGTGCCGCCGCCCGCCAGGTAGTGGGCGCGCAGCCGGACGCCGTACTCGGTGACCAGCAGTGGTGTGCCGAAGAAGCGTTTGGCCAGGAGCCCGGGAAGCGCCACCGTCCCGCCGGACGCCGCGTGGCAGAGGTCGGCGGCCGCCAGCCCGTCCGGGCCGTACCAGTCGAGCGACAGGGGAAGCAGGAGGCGCTCCAGCCGGTCGGCGAGCGCCAGGTGGTCGGGCACGGTCGCGGCGTGCGCGCTCCGGCGCGCGCCGGGCGCCCGGCAGGCCGCCTCCAGCGCGCGCAGGGCGCTCTCGGAGCGGAGGGCGCCACCGAGGCCGCCGCGCGCGCCCGCCAGTTCGGCCAGGCCGTACAGCCCCTCGGCGAAGTCCTCGTGGGCGTCCCCGGCACCCCCGGTGGCCGCGCCCCCTCGGCAGAGGGCCGTGGCGAGCCGCTCGAAGTGCTCGGCGAAGCGGCGCCGGTCGCGGCGGCCGTACGTCCACGGCCCCGGCGTCCGGCCGGTACCGGCGGCGCGGGCGCCGGAGCCGGCCACGCGAGGGAGGCGGCCGGCGTGGGCCGCGGGGGCGAGGCCCGCGCCTCCGCCGCTCCCGGGGCCCTCGGCGCCGGGCACGGCGCCGTCCGGCCCGTCGTCCCACAGCGGTGCGGTGCGTACGCGGCGTACGTGCGCCGGCGGCGGGGCGGCCGGCCGGCCGGCGCGCTCGCCGCGGCCCAGCGCGTAGACGTCGAACTCGTGCTGGTGGAGCCCGCGCACGAGCCGGTCGCACCAGATCCTGGACTCACCCGTCGCGCACGGGTACCCACCCTCGGTGAGCAGTCCGATCCGCACGAGTACACCCCCGATCTCCCCTGTGTGCGGCCGCCGTTGATCCGGCGACTCGCGGCGGGACGACCGTAAGCGGATGACCGGGCGGCGCGGCGGACGGTTGTCCGTCGCACCACCGGAAGGGGTGAATGCTCGTGACTTTCGCGCCCCGGTGGCGTTCTGTTGCGTTAAGCTTCCACTCGGTCACACTCCGTCAGGCTCAGGCCATGTGGGGCGCCGGGTCAGGACGGGGGCCGGGGGTCACAGGAGGGCGGGCGCGCCACGTCAGCCGCCTGGGAACACCCAGGGGTTCGGTCGGCAGCGCACGCCGTCGATCTCCAGGGACTTGGTCTGCTGCTGCATCACGGGAGCCGGAGCGCCGGGCGT
Source organism: Streptomyces fradiae ATCC 10745 = DSM 40063 (assembly GCF_008704425.1). Lineage (NCBI taxonomy): Bacteria > Bacillati > Actinomycetota > Actinomycetes > Kitasatosporales > Streptomycetaceae > Streptomyces > Streptomyces fradiae. The sequence goes on along the minus strand of NZ_CP023696.1, from coordinate 4,545,726 downwards.
CCGGCAGATGCGGTGGTTGTGTCCGAGGCGGTGGCCGACCTCGTGGTTGATGAGCATCTGCCGGTAGGCGTGCATCGCCTTGGGCCCGAAGGTCTCGGCGCCCTGCGCCCACCGGTAGGCGTTGATCATCACGCGGTCGGTGGAGGCGGAGTCGCAGGAGACGTTGTCGATGGTGGTGTCCAGGCCGGACTTGGCGCACCAGACGCCGGTCGTGCCGGGGCTGGCGAGGGTGATGACGAAGTCGGGCATGCCCGTGGAGATCCGCTCGAACGTCATGGCGCCCCCGTGCGCCCAGCTGCGGTCGTCGTTGAGGGTCTTCTGCACGGCCGTGGCGAACAGGGCGCCGTCGAGCGCGAGGCCCTTCTCCACATCGACGCGGTACCGGATCTTGCGCCCCTTGCCGGGCGCCGGGTCCGTACCGGGGACGGCCGTGAAGGCGCCGACGCCCTTCGCGGCCGGATCGAGCGGGAACTGCCGGGCCATGAGCTGCTCGTACGTGGGCGGCTCGGCGGCGGGGCGGGACGGTTCGGTCTGCGGGGTGGCCCGCAGCTCCGACCGGGAGGCGGTGTCGGCACCCCGGTCGGACGCGTCGGCCGCGCGCTCGGCCCGGCTCTGCTGCCGGGCGTCGCCGACCTGACCGGCGACGATGACCGCGAGGACGGTGGTCACCGCGGCCGCGGCGATGCCGGTGAGGGTGCGGCCCCGGCCGACCCGGCCGCTGCCGCGGGCGTCGTCGCCGCCGTCCCCGTCGCCGCCGTCCCCGTCGGGGGCGTCCGCGCGGGCGGGGCGGCCGCTTCGGCCGGCCGGTCCGGCGAAGGCGCCGGAGCCGCCCGGGAGGTCCTGGCCGCCCCGCTCCCACGCCTCGTCCCGGACGTCGTCCGGTGCGCTGCTTCCGCCTCGCCCGGACGCGCCGGTGCCGGGGGCCTCGGGGGCGCCGGGCGGCCGCGGGCCGCCGGGGGCGGTGGTCGACGTGGCGCGCCCCCCGGGCGCGGCGGCGGGGCCGTCCTGGCCGTGCCGCGGCTCCGGCTCGTCGAACGCCTCCAGGAACTCCCGGCGCGGGCCGGGTATGCGCGGCGGGGTCTGGGCGATGCGCGGCTGCGGGGCGGCGGGCTGCCGCGGGGCGGCCGCGGCGTACGGGCCGGCGCCCCATCCCCCGCCGGGCTCGTGCTGCTCGGGGTGGCCGCCGCGTACGTCACGGGCCGGGTCGGGCACCGGAACGCCGGACGGCGGGGTGGCCTGAGGCGGGGTGTGCCGCGGCGGGGTGCCGTACGCCGGGACGCCCTGCGGCGGGGTGCCGGGGCCCGGCTCGCCGCCGTGCGGGGCGGAAGCGTGCGGATTCCGCGCGGCGTAGGGCTCCCGGGGGGCATGCGGGGCGGCATGGGGGCCGTGCGCCGCCGGAGGTGAGTACGGCCCCTGCGCGGGGTGAGCGGCGTGCGGGGCTCGCGGTGCCGCCTGTGCGGCCCAGCCGTCCTGTGGGACCTGGGGCGCCGACGCGCGGCGGCTCTCCGGTGCCCGGCCGCCCTGCGGCGCCTGGTGCGCGTGCTGCGCCTGGTGGTCGAGGTGCGCCTGGTGGCCCTGCGGCGCCTGGTGGTCGAGGTGCGCGTGAGAGGCGGGGTGTGCCTGATGGTCCTGCGGGTGCCGGGTCGCACCCGGCCGGGCCTGCGGGGCCTCCCGGCCCTGCGGCGGCGGGGGCGCCTGGTCCTCGGCTCCCGGTCCCTGCCTGCGGCGGCGGCCTCCGCGCGGTGCGGCGTTCGCCGTCGTCTTGTCGTCCGCCCCCCGGCCGGTCGTCGGTGCGGGGCCCTTGCGGCTATGTCGTCCCACGCCCCGTATCAGCTCCTCGCGCCGTCGCCGTGACCGTCGCGGCCCCGGTGGGCGACGAGCTCGCGTACCGCACGGGCGACCGCCTCGGGGTACTCCATCATCGCCACGTGCCCCGCGTCCGGGAGCGTCAGCAGCCGCGCGTCCCGGAAGGCGAGGGCGGCCTTGCGGGCCATGCGGTACGACACGAGCCGGTCGCGCCCGCCGTACACGAGGAGCGTCGGCGCGAGCACCCGCTCCGCCTGCCGCCACAGGTTGTGCTGGCCGCCGAGCGTGTACGCGTCCACGATGCCGCGTGCCGAGCGGGCCATCGCGTCCCAGAAGTAGGGGAGCCGCAGGCGCCGCTCCATCTCCTCGACGGCGGCCCGCAGTGCCTCGTCGGTGACCCGGCCGGGGTCGCCGTAGCAGAGCGACATCACGCTCCGCACCCGCTGCTCCGGCGTCCAGTCCCTGGTGAGCCGGGCGAAGGCACCGGCCACGCCGGGCACCGCCAGCAGGCCCGTCGGCCACGCGCTGCGCTGCGCCCGCAGCTCGGGCAGTGCGGGCGACACCAGCGTGAGCGTGCGCACCAGGTCGGGGCGGACGGCCGCGATGCGCGTGGCGACGGCACCGCCCAGCGAGTTACCGATCAGGTGGACGGGCCCGCGGTCCCCCGCGTCCAGCAGGCGGATGACGGCGCGGGCGTGGCCGGTCACGGAGTAGTTGCCGTCGTCGGGCGGCGGGGAGTCGCCGAAGCCGGGCAGGTCGACGGCCTCGCCCTCCAGGACGTCCTGGAGGAGCGGCATCAGCGCCGACCAGTTCTGCGACGAGCCGCCGAGCCCGTGCACGTACAGCGCGGGCGCCCTGCCGGCCTCGCCGGACGGGCGGAAGCGCACGTTCAGCGTGAGGCCGGGCAGCTCGACGGAGCGCAGTCGCTCGCCCTCCGCGACCCGTACGGCGTGCGCGCGGGGCACCGCCGACGCGGCGGTGGGGGACGCGGGCAGCTCGGTCGAAGACATGCGGCAATGTTACGAGACGATCACGCCCGCGATGGTGTGTTCGCCGTCACAGGATCGCATAGCGCCGTCCCGGGGGAGCTTCTAGGCTCGTAGCGAGGGCGGAAGCCCGTGAGGAAGGGGAGCCCATGACCGTTGACCCCACGGATCCCGAGACGCTGGCGGAGCTGGCACGGGAGGACGACGCGGCGGGTGCCTCCGCGCCGGACGAGGAGACCCCGGAGGCGGACGCCGCCGAGCAGCACGCCGAGCTCCGGCAGCAGTCGGACGACCCGGAGCCGCGCATCGACCCGACCAAGGCGAACGAGGCGGACGTGGTGGAGCAGGCTCGGGTGGTCGCGCTGGACGAGGACGACTACCGCGACGGCGAGTAGCGGCTCCCGGCGGGGCAGGGCACCACGGCGTGGTGCGGCGCGGCACGGGAGCGGCGGCGGCCGGGAAACGGCGTACGGCGGGAACGAGCGGTGTACGGCGAGGCAGCGTCCGGCCGTACGGCGTGCCGCGAGACGGCGTCCGGCCTCCGCGCCGGGACGGCACCGCCCCGTCCCGGCGCGGAGGCCCGGCGGCGGTCGTCCCCGCGCCCGGGGTCGCCTCCCGGACCGTGCCCGGCAGGACACCGCGCAGCTCCGCTGCCCCACCGCTGCCGCATCGCACGTCCCGGAGCTGTCCGGCCGGGACCCACCCGGTCGCCGTCCGCCCCCGTTCCCGAGACCGTCCGCTTCGCCGCCCCCGCCGGGGACCCGGACGCCCGGACGCCCCCAGGCCGGGACGCCGGGGGCCCAGACGCCAGGACGGACGGTCGCCCGGACGCCAGGGCGCCCGGACGGCGCGGTACCGGGTGGCCCGGTGTCGCGGACCGAGAGGCCGGGCGGCCGGGCGGCCGGGCGGCCGTTGGCGCGAACGCGTCGGCGGGGGCGCTCGGCGAGACGGTCATCGCCGCCGTTTGCGCAGGTTGCGGCAGGTTTGGCGGTGGCCGGATCGTTCAGCTTCGAACATCCGGCTACCGTCGCCGTCCGGTACGTGAAATTCTGCGCTCGCACCGCGCACCTCCGGGTTACCCAAAAGTACGATGGCGGCGGGCGCGGCGCACAGCGCACTTGGATCGATTTTGGGAGGCGGCGTGACAGCCATCGAGCAGACAGAGGCGGCGCGCCCGAGGGGCACACGCCTGCCGCGCCGAGCCCGACGCAACCAGCTGCTGGGCGCCGCCCAGCAGGTCTTCGTCGCCCAGGGGTACCACGCGGCCGCGATGGACGACATCGCCGAGCGGGCCGGCGTCAGCAAGCCCGTGCTGTACCAGCACTTCCCCGGCAAGCTGGAGCTGTACCTGGCGCTGCTCGACCAGCACTGCGAGTCGCTGCTGCACGCCGTCCGCACGGCGCTGGCCTCCACCACGGACAACAAGCAGCGCGTCGCCGCCACCATGGACGCCTACTTCGCGTACGTACAGGACGAGGGCGGCGCGTTCCGGCTGGTGTTCGAGTCGGACCTGACCAACGAGCCCGCCGTGCGCGAGCGCGTCGAGCGGGTGTCGCTGCAGTGCGCCGAGGCGATCTCGGACGTGATCGCCGAGGACACGGGTCTGTCGAAGGACGAGTCGATGCTGCTCGCCGTCGGCCTGGGCGGGGTGTCGCAGGTCGTCGCCCGGCACTGGCTGGCGAGCGACTCCCCGGTCCCGCGCGACAAGGCGGTACAGCTGCTGACCTCGCTGGCGTGGCGCGGCATCGCCGGTTTCCCGCTGCACGGGGCCGAGGGGCACTGATCCGCGCGGCAGCGGCGCGGCCGGGACGCTGTTCGCTCCTGGCGTGCGGCGCCGGGCCGTGGGCCGTCGCCTCTCCGGGCTAATGTGTGCGGGGTACGGCGCGGTGATCGCGCAACGCTGACCGTTCGGAGGGACATAGCCGTGGAGGTCAAGATCGGCGTGCAGCACGCGCCCCGGGAAATCGTTCTGGAGAGCGAACAGTCCGCCGAGGACGTCGAGCGCGCGGTGGCGGAGGCGCTGTCCGGCAAGGCGCAGCTGCTCAGCCTGACGGACGAGAAGGGCCGCAAGGTGCTGGTCCCGTCGGACCGGCTCGCCTACGTGGAGATCGGCGAGCCCACGGTGCGCCGGGTGGGCTTCGGCCCGCTCTGACGCCACGGCCCTGCGGTCGGCCACGGCCGTACAGCCGCGGGGCACAGCGACGCGGAGGCCCGGTGGGGGTGATCCCCCACCGGGCCTCTTGTCATGTGAGTCGGATGAGTCGTACCAGTCGATGAACAGACCGCATCGCCGGGCGCTGGAGGGTTGTCGTCCGGATGGCCCGGGTAGGACGGGATACGACCGCCGTGCCCGCCCCGCCGACCCGCGAGGTGATGCTGTGATCTGGGAAGCTCTCGGCTCCGTCCTGCTGGGCCTCGCCCTCTCCTGGGCTGCCCTCCACAGGCTCGCCCACCGGCTTCCACCGCGCCGCACGGTGCTCGCCGCCGGGCCGCTCGGCGCGCTGTTCGGCGCGCTGGTCACGCACGCGGCGCTGGGGCCCGGTCTCGTGCTCGGCACGCTCGTCGGGGCGGTCGCCGTCAGCGCCGTCGTCCTGTCCCTGCTGATCCGGCCGGCGGGACGCCGCCTGCGCCGGTCGGCGGCGGCGTGACCGGCACCCCGCTCCCCCCGCCGCCGCGCACGGCGGCGGGGCGGGAGCCGTCGTAGCCCCCCGCACCGGCCACGGGCCGGGGCACCGGGAGTACGACCGCCGCAGGCCGCCTCCCCCGCTCCCCGGCCGGGGGCGCAGGCCGCCTCCCCCGACCGCCCGACCGCCCGACCGGGGGGGAAGAGGAGAATCAGGCCGCGAGGCCCAGGGCGGCCATGCGCCTGGTGTGCGCCTTGGTGATCCGGGAGAACATCTCGCCGACCGCCGCCAGGTCGAAGCCGTCCGCGACCCCGCCGACCAGCATCGTCGACAGCGCGTCCCGCTCCGCGACGACCCGCTGGGCCTGCGACAGCGCCTCGCCCATCAGCCGCCGCGCCCACAGGGCGAGCCGGCCGCCGACCCGCGGGTCGGCCTCGATGGCGGCGCGGACCTTCTCCACGGCGAAGTTCCCGTGCCCGGTGTCGTCCAGCACGGCCAGCACCAGCGCGCGCGTGTCGGAGTCGAGGCGGACGGCGACCTCCCGGTAGAAGTCGCTGGCGATCGAGTCGCCCACGTACGCCTTGACCAGGCCCTCCAGCCAGTCCGACGGCGCGGTCTGGCGGTGGAAGTCGTCCAGGGCCTTGGCGAACGGCTCCATGGCGCCGGTCGGCTCCACGTCGATCGCGGACAGGCGATCGCGCAGCCGCTCGAAGTGGTGGAACTCGGCGGACGCCATCTTCGCCAGCTCCGCCTTGTCGGCGAGCGTCGGCGCGAGCTTCGCGTCCTCCGCGAGCCGCTCGAAGGCCGCCAGCTCCCCGTAGGCGAGCGCGCCGAGCAGGTCCACGACGGCCGCGCGGTACTGCGGCTCGGCGGAGGCCCCGGCCCAGTCGAGGGCGGCGATCCCGGTCGGTTCTTCGGCGGCAGTGGCGTTGTCAGGCGTCTCCATGGAGCGCACAATAGCCCGCCGGGGGGACCCGCCCGGGGCTCGGCCGACGAGTGTGACGTCCCCCTCCTTGTGAATTGCCCCGACACACCTGCGAGATTCCGGGGTACAGTGATAAGGCGCCTGTCGAGTACGCGGATGCATCACGCACGTGTTCGAGGGGCCGTTTCATGAATGCATGAATGAGGATGCCCGGTCGGTGGCCCGATCGGCTCCGACCCGACAGCCCTCGGTGCGCCACCGCACATGAGGGGCCCTCAGCGGTACGACGCTCGAGCGACGGCAGTGGTCCCGCGCCACCCGGCCGCGATCCCGCGGTCTGCGGCCGGACGGTTCTCCGGTGCGGTGAGACCCCCCAGCGTTCGCCTCGTGCCGCGTCTCACAGAAGAGGCAACACCCTGACTACGCAGCCCAAGACGTTCCGAGAGCTCGGGATCCTCCCCGAGACCGCCGAGGCCCTGGAGGCCGTCGGCATCGTCACGCCGTTCCCCATCCAGGAGATGACCCTCCCGGTCGCGATGTCCGGGACGGACGTCATCGGCCAGGCCAAGACCGGCACGGGCAAGACCCTCGGTTTCGGCCTCCCCCTCGTGGACCGCGTCACCGTCCCCGCCGACGTCGAGGCCGGCCGCGCCCGCACCGACGAGCTGACGGACGCGCCGCAGGCCCTCGTCGTCGTCCCGACCCGCGAGCTGTGCACGCAGGTCACCAACGACCTGCTCACCGCCGGCAAGGTGCGCAACGTCCGCGTCCTCGCCATCTACGGCGGCCGGGCCTACGAGCCCCAGGTCGAGGCCCTCCAGAAGGGCGTCGACGTGGTCGTCGGCACCCCGGGCCGCCTGCTGGACCTGGCCGGGCAGAAGAAGCTGGACCTGTCCCACATCCGCACCCTGGTGCTGGACGAGGCCGACGAGATGCTCGACCTGGGCTTCCTGCCCGACGTCGAGAAGATCATCAACATGCTTCCGGCGAAGCGCCAGACCATGCTGTTCTCGGCGACCATGCCGGGCGCCGTCATCGGCCTGGCCCGCCGCTACATGTCGCAGCCCACGCACATCCGCGCCACGGCGCCGGACGACGAGGGCGCGACCGTCGCCAACATCAAGCAGCACGTCTTCCGCGCGCACTCCATGGACAAGCCGGAGATGGTCGCCCGCATCCTGCAGGCCCGCGGCCGCGGACTGGCGATGATCTTCTGCCGTACGAAGCGCACCGCGGCCGACATCGCCGAGCAGCTGGAGCGGCGCGGCTTCGCGTCCGGCGCCGTCCACGGCGACCTGGGCCAGGGCGCCCGCGAGCAGGCGCTGCGCGCCTTCCGCAACGGCAAGGTGGACGTGCTGGTCTGCACCGACGTCGCCGCGCGCGGCATCGACGTCGAGGGCGTCACGCACGTGATCAACTACCAGACGCCGGAGGACGAGAAGACCTACCTCCACCGCGTGGGCCGCACGGGCCGCGCCGGGGCGCACGGTACGGCGATCACCCTGGTCGACTGGGACGACATCCCGCGCTGGCAGCTGATCAACAAGGCGCTGGGGCTGGACTTCGGCGACCCGGTCGAGACGTACTCCACGTCCCCGCACCTCTTCGCCGACCTGGACATCCCGGAGGGCACGAAGGGCGTCCTCCCGCGTGCCGAGCGGACCCGTGCCGGGCTGGACGCGGAGGAGCTGGAGGACCTGGGCGAGCCGGGCGGACGCGGCAAGCCGCGCGGGCGCCGTCGTGAGGACGACCGCCCGGAGCGCGCCGAGCGCCCGGAGCGCTCCCGTGCGCCGCGCCAGCGCCGCCGTACCCGCGGCGGCACCCCGCTGGACGGGGCCGCGGACGGCACCGCCGCCCCGCAGGCCACCGCCGAGGCGGCACCCGGCGGGGAGGCGTCCGGCACGGAGGCCCCGGCCGAGCGCCGCACCCCGCGTCGCCGCCGCCGCACCCGCGCGGGCTCCGCGCCCGTGGCGGAGGCGGCCACCGCCGGCGAGGGCGCCGTACGGACCGCGCGCCCGGAGGCCGTCGTCGAGGCGGCGGCCCCCCTGGCGGCCACCGAGGGCCAGGCGCCCGAGGCGGAGGCCAGGCCCCGGCGCCGTACGCGCAAGACGGCCCAGCCGGCGCAGGCGCCCGTGAGCGACGCGCCCGCGGCCGAGGCGACCGCGACCGGCGCGCCCGTCACGGAGGCGCCCGAGGCCCAGGCCGCCGAGGCGCAGCCGGAGGCCAGGCCGCGCCGCCGTACGCGCAAGGCGGCCGAGGCCGTGGCGACCGCCGAGGGCCAGGCGCCCGAGGCGGAGGCCAAGCCCCGGCGCCGTACCCGCAAGACCGCCGAGGCCGCAGAGGCCGCCGTAGCGGCTGAGGCCCCGCTGGCGCCCGCCGCCGAGGCGGCACCCGGCGGGGAGGCCGCCGAGGCCCCGAAGGCCGCGCCGCGCCGCCGTACCCGCAAGGCCGCCGCGTCCGCCGACGCCGTGGCGGTACCGGAGCAGGCGACCGAGCCCAAGCCGCGCCGCCGCCGCACCACCAAGGCCACCGCCTCCGCCGAGGCGTAAGGCACGGCCGCACCACCCACGAGGACCCCGCCGCCCCCAGGGCGCCGGGGTCCTCGCGCACGCCCACCCGGCCCGCCCCCGCACGACCGTCACGCACCCGCCCACCCCACCCGCCACCCCGGCGACCGTCAAGACCCCACCCCACCCCCACCCCGCGACCCGCCGCGGCGGACCACCGGCCACGCCCCCTCCGCCCCTCCGGCACCCCGCCGCCGGCGCCCCCGGCAACCGGGCGGGAGCCGTCGCGCGGGGCGGGGCGGCGACCGTTAGCCTCGGGGGCATGAGCAGGCCGCCCACCTTCGTACCGCCCCCCTGTGCCCAGGCCCGCCCGCTGCGCACCGCGCGGGGGCCGTTCGCCGTCCTCGACGCCGCCCCGGCCGGGCCGGTCAGGGGTACCGCCCTGCTGCTGCCCGGCTACACCGGCAGCAAGGAGGACTTCATCGCCCTGCTGGAGCCCCTCACGGGCGCCGGGTACCGGGTCGTCGCCGTCGACGGGCGCGGCCAGTACGAGACGTCCGGGCCGAGCGACCAGGAGTCGTACGCCCGGCACGAGCTGGCCCTCGACGTGCTGGCGCAGGCCGAGGCCGTCGCGGACGGGCGGCCGGTGCATCTGCTGGGCCACTCGCTGGGCGGGCAGATCGCGCGGGCGGCCGTGCTGGAGGACCCGGCGCCGTTCCGTACGCTCACGCTCATGTCGTCCGGGCCCGCCGAGGTCGCCCCGGACCAGCAGCGGAGGATCCGGATGCTGGGCGAGGCGCTGGGCGCCATGGACATGGGCCGGGTGTGGGAGGCGATGCGCGCCCTGGACCCGCCGGAGGACGCCGGGGACCCCCTGCGCGGCGACCGCGACGACCTGCGGCGCCGCTGGCTGCTCCACAACCCGGCGCAGCTCCTGGCGACGGGGCACCAGCTGCGCACGGAGCCGGACCGCGTGGACGAGCTGGCCGCACTGGACCCGCCGCTGCCCGTGCACGTCCTGTCGGGCGAGCGGGACGACACCTGGCCGGTTCCGGTGCTGGACGCGATGGCCGGGCGGCTGGGCGCGCGCCGTACGCGGATCGAGGGCGCCGAGCACTCCCCCAACACCGACCGTCCCGCCGAGACGGCGGCGGCGGTCGCGGCGTTCTGGGACGACCACCCGGTGGACGGTCCGCAGGACGGCCCGGCGGGCGCGTCCCGGCCGGCGGCGCAGGCGGTTCAGAAGCGCGACTGAAGGTGCTGCCAGAAGCCGTCCCGCAGGGCGCGCCGCAGCACGGCGTGCCCGCGCAGGGACCGGCTCAGCTGCCGTTCGGCCTCGACCAGGAGGTCCTGGTCGACGGGGCCGGGCAGGTAGGGGCGGCCGGGCAGCAGACCGGCCATGGTGTCGGCGCCGCGCTCGGCGATCCACGCCGCGGCGATCTGCGCCCCCACGGACCGGACGTCCTCGCGGGACGGCGGCGGCTCGCCCTCGTTCTCGTACGTCGTCACGGGCCGCCGGGTGACGTAGGGGCGGCAGAAGTCGAGGTCGAAGACGCGGGAGCTGTCGACCTCCCAGAGCAGGGCCTCGGCCTGGTTGCGGCCCTCGGCGGACTCGACGCCCCAGAGGTGGACGCGCGCGCCGTAGCCCTGCGCCGCCTCCACGGCGGAGACCAGGTCCTCGTCGCCGCCGACCAGCGCGGCGTCGCTGATGGCGCGGTGCCGGGCCAGTGACTCCAGGTCGGAACGGATGAGGGAGTCGACGCCCTTCTGCTGGTTGTTGGCGTTGAGGTTGCCGAGGCGGACCTTGACGTCGGGGAGTTCGGCGATGGCCTGCTGCTCGGCGGTGTGGATGCGGCGCCGGGCGCCGTCGTACCAGTAGACGCGCAGCAGCCTGCTGTCCGCGAAGATCGTGCGGGCGGTGTCGATGAAGGCGTCGATGAGCCCTTCGGCGTCGAGGTCGAAGGAGCGCCGGTCCTCGGTGCCCGCGACCAGCAACCCGGCGGAAGCATAGACGTAACCGGCGTCGACGAAGATGGCGTGTGTCGACGGCGTCTTGGCGACCTCGGCCAGCATGCGGCGCAGGAGCTCATTGGTGCGCTCCAGGCGCTGGGCGATGTCCTCGTCGTTCATAGGGGGCTCATTGTCCGCTCCGGGCGCCCGCACCGCCAGCCGCCCCCCTCTCCGGGGCCGGGGCCGAGGCCGGAGCCGGGGCCGAACGGCCGGGGCGACCTTAGACGGCTAAAGATTTTCCTTAGCGTAGGGAATGTTTCAACGGTTGTACATCGTTGCAGATGTAACACACCAGCTCGACGAAGGGAGAAGCCATGCGCTTCGAGATCATGCGACTCGACGACGTCGACGGCCTTGCCGTGGACAGCACCGTCGTGGACGCCGCCTCCGTCAACCGCATCGTGCAGCAGGCCGCGGCCACGGGCCAGCGGCTCTACATCCGCCCGGCGGAATCCGCCGCGTCGTAGCGTTCGCGAAGCGTCGGTGCCCGATGAGGTGCGCCACGCGTCCGCGAAGCCATGCGTGCACCACCGCGCCCCCGTACGGACCGGTCCGACCGATCCGTGCGGGGGCGCGGTGGTGTGCGGCGCGGCGGCACGCGGAGGGGGCCGGTCAGGCGGCGCCCTGGATGGTCTGCGTGACGCCGTTGATGATCTGCTGCACGGCGATGGCGGAGAGCATCATGCCGGCGAGCCGGGTCACCAGGACCACACCGCCGTCCTTGATGACGCGGATGATCACCAGCGAGTAGCGCAGGGTCAGCCACAGCACCACGTGCATGGCGACGATCGCGGCCCAGACCGACACCTGGCCGCTCACGCCCTCGGCGTGCTGGACGGCGAGGATCACGGAGACGATCGCGCCGGGCCCGGCGAGCAGCGGCATGCCGAGCGGGACGAGGGCGACGTTCACGTCCTTGGTCTGCTTGGGCTCGTCGGTCTTGCCGGTGAGCAGGTCCAGCGCGATGAGCAGCAGGAGCAGACCGCCCGCGATCATCAGCGCGGGGACGGAGACGTGCAGGTAGGCCAGGATCTGCTGGCCGAGGATGCCGAAGACGGTGATCACGCCGAGGGCGACGCCGACGGCCTGCCAGGCCATGCGGCGCTGCACCTTGGTGGCCCGCCCGGAGGTGAGGGCGAGGAAGATCGGGGTGATCCCGGGGGGATCCATGATGACGAAGAGGGTCAGGAACAGGGAGCCGAAGACGGCGACGTCGAACACGGTGTGGCCTTGCGGAGGAGGGGTGTCACTGAGCGGGGTCCGCGCGTCGCGGGGCGCCGCGCGGGGGCGTCGTACGGCGCCGTGTGGGGTGGCGGAGTACGACGGCGGGGTGAAGGAAGGTGGTCCGGTTACGGGCGTCCGCCCGTGCCCGGCACGGGGAACGCACCGGTCGCACGGCGGGTGATCTCGCCGTAGACCTCCGGGTCGGTGGTGAAGTCGCCGAGCCGGCAGGTCTTGCGGCTGCCGTGGTAGTCGCTGGAGCCGGTGGTGAGCAGCCCGAGGTCGGCGGCGAGGCCGCGCAGCCGGGCGCGGGCCGGCCCGTCGTGGTCCATGTGGTCGACCTCGATGCCGTCGAGCCCGGACGCCGCGAGGTCGGCGATCACGGAGTCGGGCACCGTGCGGCCGCGCTTGGCGGCGCCGGGGTGCGCGAAGACGGTCACTCCGCCGGCCGCCTTGACCAGGCGGACGGCCGTGAAGGGGTCCAGCTCGTGCTTCTCGACGTACGCGCGTCCGCCGTCGGCCAGCCAGTCGGGCGTGAAGGCGCCGGACACGTCCGGTACCACGCCCAGCTCGACGAGGGCCTGCGCGACGTGCGGGCGGCCCACGGAGCCGTCGCCCGCGATGGCGGCGACCCGCTCCCAGGTGACCGGCACGCCCAGCTCCCGGAGCTTGCCGACCATCGCGCGGGCGCGCGGCACCCGGTCGTCGCGCACCAGCTCGCGCTCCCGCGCCAGCTCGGGCTCGTCCGGGTCGAAGAGGTACGCCAGCATGTGGACGCCGATCCCGTCGATCCGGCACGACAGCTCGGCGCCCGTGACGAGCGTCAGTCCCCGGGGCAGCGCGGCCAGCGCCTCGGCGTGGCCGCGCGTCGTGTCGTGGTCGGTCAGCGCCACCACGTCCAGCCCGGCCGCCGCGGCGGCGCGCACCAGGTCGGCGGGGGTGTCCGTACCGTCCGAGGCCGTGGAGTGGGTGTGCAGGTCGATGCGCACGGCACAGGCTCCAGGGCTCGCTGCGGACAGGGGACACCCAAGGATAACCGGCCCCCAAACGGACCAGTCCCGGACGAAGGCCCCGCAGCCGTCGGGAGAGCCAGCGCGGACGAAGGCGCCGCAGCCGTCAGGAGAGCAGGCGCGGGGAGAGGGCGCCGCAGGGGACCATGTCCATCTCCGGGCCGGCCTCGCGGAGGTCCGTGAGGACCAGCTCGTCGTAGAGCAGCAGCCCCGAGTCCTCGGGCCAGGCGATGGCCCACAGCCACAGGCCGCGCGCCTCGCCCGCGAAGACGGCCCGCCCCTCGGGGACGCCGGACACCTGCCACAGTGGGGTCAGCCGGCCGCCGGCCAGGACCTTGCCGTGCGGGGCGTCGTCGACGCGCAGGCGGGGCCCGGGATCGGGGCCGTCCAGCCCGGCGTACCGCGCGCCGAGGCCCACGCCCAGCTCCTCGGCGACCAGCAGCAGCTCGCCCGCGCCGCCGAGCGGTCCGGGGCCCGAGCAGGCGACGGCGGTGGCGCGGCCGCCGCTGCGGTCGTCACCGGCGTACGCGACGCCCGTGTACAGCCAGCCGACCGGCAGCGGCCAGGGCATCCAGACGGGGACCCGCGCCCGGTTCACGGCGACGCGCAGGGCCTCCAGGCTGGGCGGCACCACGGGCTGCAGCGGGTACACCGCCCCGTGCGCCCCGCACTGCCAGCGGTCGGAGAAGAGTCCGGGCGCCCGGACCCGGCCTCCGCACTTCGGGCAAGTGGGTTCGCCCCTCATAGCGTTCCACGGTCCTCCGCCACCGCCGCCGCGTCAAGGACGATCACCCTTCCGGTGCGCCGGACAACCGGGAGGCACCGGGGAACGAACCGGGACGCGCCGGAGAGGGGGCCGGGGCCCTGCGCCTCCCGCCCCTCAGTCCAGGCGGACCGACGCGCGCCGGGGGTCGCGCAGGTCGGTCGCGGCGGCCAGCCAGCGCTCCTCCAGGGCCTGCGCCCCGTGCACGCGCTTCCACGCCGCCTCGTTCGGCGTCATCGGCAGCAGCGGCAGGAACCGTACGGGGTCCATCCCGCCGTCCAGCTCCAGGTCCGGCACCAGCCCGCCCGGCTCCGCGACCAGCACGGAGGTGAAGGGCGCGCCCGGCCACAGCGGCTCGCCGGTGTCCAGGGACGCGCCGGGCGCCACGACGACCCCCTCCACCTGCGGCGACGCGGCCAGCACGGCGAGCGGCCTGAGCGCCTTGTCGGTGTCCGCGAGCCCCGCCCGCACGGTGAGGAGCAGCTCCGCGCGCGGGCCGCGCACCGGGTCGGCGACCAGGTCCGTCGGGTCGCTCATGGGCTGCGCCGACATGCCGAGCGTGGCGTAGCGGACGACCGGGCGGTCCTCGCCGTTCTCGGTGCCGGTGAAGCGCAGCACCTCGATGCGGTCGGTCCCGAGGAACGTGACGGAAGCCCGCGCGTCCGGCTCGCCGAGCGCCGTACGGAGCCGCGCCTCGACCAGCGCGAGAACTTTTTCCATGCGGCGAGCATAGAGCGGGTATCCAGCGGGCAAAGACAGGGATTGACCCTCAGACGGCTGATAGGGTGGGCCGCTGGTCGGGACGGTACGCGGTGGAGGGTTCTCCGCCCGCCGGTGGAAGCCGGTGCGACGTGCTTTCCGGTCCCGACGTCACGTCGTCCCCCACGGGGGACCGGCCGGAGGAGGTGGGGCTGCGGTGGATCGAAGTCGACCGTGCAGTACCAGCCGCTCTTCCGCGCCGCGCGGGCAGCTCCCGCCGCGCACACTCCGCGCACGCCCCGCCTCCCGTACGACAGTCCGCACGGGCGTCTGAGGCGTTCCCGCCCGTACTCCGCACGCCGGGCACCGCGCACGACGGAAGAGCACGTCGTCCCCGCCTGCTCGTAAGCGAACCGCGAACCGCGAACACCGTCCCGCGATCCGCGGTGCCGCCCGCTTTGCGGACGTACGCAACGCCACGTCCCCATTCCGGGCTGTGCCACGCCCTCGCCGACGGCTTCCTGCGTGAAGGAGCCCGCCCATGTCGATGATCCGTGACCTGCGCGCCGTCGTACGCCCGTCGCTGCGCAAGCGCAGCGCCTCGCCGTACCAGCCGTACAACGCCTACGACCCGACCCGCGACCCGTCCGCCTCCACCGCCGTGGTGGACTGCGCCGTGTACCGCGACGGGCGGCGGATGGAGGGAGAGGGCTGCCTGACGCCGCGTGAGGCGATGCGGCGGGTCCGGGAGGGCGGCGGCTTCGCGTGGATCGGGCTGCACGAGCCGACGGAGGCCGAGTTCGCGGGGATCGCCGCGGAGTTCGGGCTGCACCCGCTGGCCGTGGAGGACGCGGTCCACGCCCACCAGCGGCCGAAGCTGGAGCGGTACGACGACACGCTGTTCACGGTCTTCAAGACGATCCACTACGTGGACCACGCGGAGCTGACCGCGACGAGCGAGGTCGTGGAGACCGGTGAGCTGATGTGCTTCACCGGCCGGGACTTCGTCATCACCGTCCGGCACGGCGGCCAGGGTTCGCTGCGCAATCTGCGCCACCGCCTGGAGGCGGACCCGGAGCTGCTGGCGAAGGGCCCGTCGGCGGTCCTGCACGCCATCGCCGACCACGTCGTGGACGGGTACATCGCGGTGGCGGACGCCGTGGAGATCGACATCGACCAGATCGAGATCGACGTGTTCTCGCCGCCGGCGAAGGGCGGCACGCGCGGTACGGACACCGGGCGCATCTACCAGCTGAAGCGGGAGGTGCTGGAGTTCAAGCGGGCCGTGACGCCGCTGGCCCGGCCGCTCCAGCTGCTGAGCGAGCGGCCGATGCGGCTGGTCGACCCGGACATCCAGAAGTACTTCCGGGACGTCGCCGACCACCTGGCGCGGGTGCAGGAGCAGGTCGTGGGCTTCGACGAGCTGCTGAACTCGATCCTCCAGGCGAACCTGGCGCAGGCCACGGTCGCGCAGAACGAGGACATGCGCAAGATCACCTCATGGGCGGCGATCATCGCCGTGCCGACGGCGGTGTGCGGGGTGTACGGCATGAACTTCGCGTACATGCCGGAGCTCCAGTGGAAGTACGGCTATCCGATGGTGCTGACGGCGATCATCGGCGCGTGCTTCGTGATCCACCGCACGCTGAAGCGCAACGGCTGGCTGTAGGGCCGCGGGCCCGCTGGCTAAGCTGCGGCCATGACTGACGACTCGCTGCTCGCCCGCGCCCTGGTCGAGGAGGCCACCAAGAAGTCCGGCCTCGTCTGGGTGCGGAGCGACGGGCCGGCGCGGGCGCTGTGGCACGTGTGGCACGAGGGCGCGGCGTACGTCGTCGGGGGCGGCCCGGGCGAGCAGCCGCTGCCGTCCGGGCTGGCTGACGGGGCGGTGGCCGAGGTGACCGTGCGCAGCAAGGACAAGGGCGGCCGGGTCGTGGCGTGGACGGCGGTGGTCTCGGAGCCGGCGCCCGGCTCGGAGGAGTGGCGGGCGGCGGTGGACGAGCTGAAGGGCAAGCGGCTCAACGCACCCGACGCGCAGACGATGCCGGAGCGGTGGGCCCGCGAGTGCCGGGTGCTGCGGCTGACGCCGCGCGAGGCGGTGACGGACCTGCCGACGGGCTCCCTGGCGGCGGTGCCGCTGCCGACCCCGGCGACGACCCGCGACCCCGTCCCGGCGGCCCTCCCGAAGCTCCTGAGGCGCCGAAGGGCCCGCTGACGGAGCCCACGCTGCCGCCTGGGCTCGACGGGGCGGCGCTGCCTGGGCTCGGCTGGAGGCCCCCGGCCTCGGGAGGAGAGCCACCTGCCCCTGGGAGGGGTCGGCCGCGCGCCTGGCGCGCGGGTGACGGCCTCGGCAGGGAAGCCACCTGCACCCGGGAGGGAGTGGCCGCGCACCTGGCGCGCGAGCGGAGCCGAAGGGGCGCGCGGGTGCCGGGAGGCCGATCGCGCGGAGGCGCGAAGCGCTGAGCACGTTCGGTCGCCCGGGACCCGCTCACAGCGCCCCGCAGGCGCAACGAGCCGAAAAGGGGGCGCGAAGCGCTGAGCACGTTCGGTCGCCCGGGACCCGCTCACAGCGCCCCGCAGGCGCAACGAGCCGGAAAAGAAGGGGGCACCCGCTCACAGCGCCCCCCAGGCGCAGCGAGCCTGCGAACTACCCGCTGGTGCGCGGCAGTTGGCGGCCGTAGTCGAGGATGTCCTCCTTGGCGGGCTCCGCGAGGGGGAAGTCCTGGTTCCAGGCGGAGAGGACGACCACGCCTCCGCCGCCGCCCCGGGCGAACTGGAGCGGGAAGGGTGTGCCCTCCAGGGAGACGTCGAGGGTGCCGCCCTCGCCCCGCTGTCCGCCGACGACCTTGATGGTGCGGACCTTGCCGACCTTGTCGCGATCGCCCTTGCGGACGTCGCCGTGGAGTTCGAGTAGGCCCTTGAGCAGGACGTTCATCTCGGTGAAGCCGCGCAGTTGCTTGTAGGAGGGGTCGTCCTGGGGGACCTTGACGTACTTGCCGTCGAGTTTGTCCGCCGCCTGGATGTCGGCCTCGGTCGGCCCGGTCGGCCCGGTCGACCGGGTGGGCCCGCCCGACGCTCCCGACCCACCCGTCTCTCCCGACCCGCCCGCGTCCCCCGGCTCGGCGGAGCTCTCCGCGTGCCGCCAGAAGGAGGCGCCCGCCTTCAGGTACAGGGCGTCGCCGACGCGCAGCAGTTCGAAGGTGGACTTCCTGGTGGTGACCGACCCGGTGGCGCCCTGCGCCTTGAGCCGCATGTCGAGCCGGTACGTGCCGGACTTGCTGACGAGGTTGCCGACGAGCCGCACCGAGACGGCGCCGTCGGCGGCCGCACGGGCCTTCCGCTCGATCTCGGCGGCCTCCAGTCTGCCGACTCCGTTGGTGCCCGCGTCCGGGTCCTCCTTCGCGCAGGCGGTCAGCGCCACGGCCAGCCCGACGCAGAGGGCGGCGGGGAGCACGACGCGTCGGGTACGCCGAACCGGGGGGAGAGCGGTCACCTGCGCTGCCTCTCGTGTTGCACATGGGGGGACGGCCGACCGCAGCGTACCGGGGCCGGATCATCCGCTTCGAACGGAGCCGCACGGACGCCCTGCCCGGGCGGCCCGGTACGGGTCGGGCTAGCCTGGATCACCGGACCGCGGGCACCAGGCCTGGATCACCGGACCGCGGGCACACGGGGCACGTCGGTTCGTCGTGACGCGCACGGGACGCGGATGGGAGGAGGCGCGGGAATGGCTGGAGGCGCCGCCCGGATCTTCGTCTCGCACCTCGCCGGGGCGCCGGTCTTCGACCCGAACGGCGACCAGGTGGGCCGGGTGCGCGACCTCGTCGCCATGCTCCGCGTGGGGCGGCGCCCGCCCCGCGTGCTGGGGCTGGTCGTCGAGGTGATCGGCCGCCGGCGCATCTTCCTGCCGATGACGCGGGTGACGGGCATCGAGTCGGGCCAGGTCATCACGACGGGCGTGCTCAACGTACGGCGCTTCGAGCAGCGACCCACCGAGCGGCTGGTCCTCGGCGAGCTGCTGGACCGGCGGGTCCGGCTGGTCGACGGCGGTGACGAGGTGACCGTCCTCGACGTGGCGATGCGCCAGCTCCCGGCCCGCCGCGACTGGGAGATCGACCGGGTCTTCGTACGGCGCGGGCCGCGCGGGGCGCTGCGCCGCAAGGGCGAGACGCTGACCGTGGAGTGGTCGGCGGTGACCGGCTTCTCGCTGGAGGAGGACGCGCAGGGCGCGGAGACCCTCGTCGCGACGTTCGAGCAGATGCGCCCGGCCGACCTGGCGAACGCGCTGCACCATCTGACGCCCAAGCGGCGTGCCGAGGTGGCCGCGGCGCTCCACGACGACCGGCTGGCGGACGTGCTGGAGGAGCTGCCGGAGGACGACCAGATCGAGATCCTCGGCAAGCTGAAGGCGGAGCGCGCCGCCGACGTGCTGGAGGCGATGGACCCGGACGACGCCGCGGACCTGCTGTCGGAGCTGCCCGAGGAGGAGAAGGAGCGGCTGCTGAAGCTGATGCGCCCGGACGACGCGGCGGACGTGCGGCGGCTGATGTCGTACGAGGAGCGCACGGCGGGCGGTCTGATGACGACGGAGCCGATCGTGCTGCGCCCGGACGCGACGGTCGCGGACGCCCTGGCCCGGGTCCGCCGGCAGGACCTCTCCCCGGCGCTGGCGGCCCAGGTGTACGTGTGCCGGCCGCCGGAGGAGACGCCGACCGGGAAGTTCCTCGGGACGGTGCACTTCCAGCGGCTGCTGCGGGACCCGCCGTTCACGCTGGTCTCCGCGATCGTGGACACGGACCTGGAGCCGCTGTCCCCGGACACCCCGCTGCCGGTGGTGACGAGTCACCTCGCGGCGTACAACCTGGTCGCGGCGCCGGTGGTGGACGACGGCGGCTCGCTGCTGGGCGCGGTCACCGTGGACGACGTGCTGGACCACCTGCTGCCGGAGGACTGGCGGGAGACCGAGTACGGACCCGAGGCAGGACAGGAGGCCGCGCATGGGGCCTGAGCGCATCCCGGAGCGGGGCTCCGGACGCGACCGCGCGGGTGGCCGCACCGAGCGCACGGGCGGGCGGGAGCGGGCCGGCGGGCGGGACCGGAGCGCGCCGCGCACCCGGCTGGACCAGCCGCTGGACCAGCCCCGGGTGCGGCGGCCGAGACTGCTGCCGGAGTACGACC
Source organism: Streptomyces fradiae ATCC 10745 = DSM 40063 (assembly GCF_008704425.1). NCBI lineage: Bacteria > Bacillati > Actinomycetota > Actinomycetes > Kitasatosporales > Streptomycetaceae > Streptomyces > Streptomyces fradiae. The sequence continues at coordinate 4,526,000 of NZ_CP023696.1, read as the reverse complement.
CGGAGGCCTTCGGGCGGCTGTCGGAGCGGATCGCCCGGTTCCTGGGGACCGGCCGCTTCATCGTGTGGATGACGGTGGCCATCATCACGTGGCTGACCTGGAACGTGGCCATGCCGGACCGGCTGCGGTTCGACCCGTACCCGTTCATCTTCCTGACCCTGATGCTGTCGCTCCAGGCGTCGTACGCGGCGCCGCTGATCCTGCTGGCGCAGAACCGGCAGGACGACCGGGACCGGGTCAACCTGGAGCAGGACCGGGCACAGAACGAGCGGTCGATCGCCGACACGGAGTACCTGACGCGGGAGATCGCCGCGCTGCGGATGGGGCTCGGCGAGGTCGCGACCCGCGACTGGATCCGCTCCGAGCTGGAGGACCTCGTGCGGGAGCTGGAGGAGCGCGGCTCGGTGCTGCCGCCGTCCGCCGCGCAGGGACGTGACGAAGGCGACCGCTGACGGGCTTTCCGGGGCCCGTGGTGGGCGCCGTACCATCGAGCGTATGACGACGGAAGACGCGGTGCGCGAGGCACTGGCGACGGTGAACGACCCCGAGATCAACCGACCGATCACGGAACTCGGCATGGTCAAGTCGGTCGCGATCGGCGCGGACGGCGCGGTCGCGGTCGAGGTGTACCTGACGGTCTCCGGCTGCCCCATGCGCGAGACGATCACGAGGAACGTGAGCGAGGCGGTCGCCCGCGTCGAGGGCGTCACCCGCGTCGACGTGACGCTGGACGTGATGAGCGACGAGCAGCGCAAGGAGCTGGCGGCGGCGCTGCGCGGCACGACCGCCGAGCGGGAGGTGCCCTTCGCCAAGCCGGGCTCGCTGACCCGGGTGTACGCGGTGGCGTCCGGCAAGGGCGGCGTCGGCAAGTCGTCGGTGACGGTGAACCTGGCCGCCGCGATGGCCGCGGACGGGCTGAAGGTCGGCGTCGTGGACGCCGACATCTACGGCCACAGCGTGCCCCGCATGCTGGGCGCCGACGGGCGTCCCACCCAGGTCGAGAACATGATCATGCCGCCGTCCGCGAACGGTGTGAAGGTCATCTCCATCGGCATGTTCACGCCGGGCAACGCCCCGGTCGTGTGGCGCGGCCCGATGCTGCACCGCGCGCTCCAGCAGTTCCTGGCGGACGTGTACTGGGGCGACCTGGACGTGCTGCTGCTCGACCTGCCGCCGGGCACGGGCGACATCGCGATCTCCGTGGCGCAGCTCGTGCCGAACGCCGAGATCCTGGTGGTCACCACGCCGCAGCAGGCGGCGGCCGAGGTGGCGGAGCGGGCCGGCTCGATCGCCGTGCAGACGCATCAGAAGATCGTCGGCGTGGTGGAGAACATGTCGGGCCTGCCGTGCCCGCACTGCGACGAGATGGTCGACGTGTTCGGCACGGGCGGCGGCCAGAAGGTCGCGGACGGGCTGACCCGTACCACGGGCGCGACGGTCCCGGTCCTCGGCTCGATCCCGATCGACGTGCGGCTGCGCGAGGGCGGCGACGAGGGCAGGCCGGTCGTGCTGTCCGACCCGGAGTCGCCGGCGGGCGCGGCGCTGCGCGCCATCGCGGGCAAGCTCGGCGGCCGCCAGCGCGGGCTGTCGGGCATGTCGCTGGGCATCACCCCGCGCAACAAGTTCTGACACCGGTCCGGCCCGGCCGGTACGGGGAAGGGGCGCCGCTCATGGCGAGCGGCGCCCCTTCCCCGTACGCACCCCGTGCGCGCGTACGCACGGCCCCGCGACGGCCCCCGCGGGGGCCTCGGGCCCCCTGCCCTCGCGCCCGCCCCGTCAGGCGCAGGCGGCCCGTCAGACGCAGGCGGCCCGTCAGGCGTAGGCGGCGAGGTCCGGGACGGCGGCGAAGCCGAGCCCGTACGCGCTCATCCCGCGCCCGTACGCGCCCAGGTGCACCCTGCCGGTGGTGCCCGCCAGGACCCAGCCGAACTCGGACTCCCGGTAGTGGAACGAACGCGGCACACCGTCCACGGGCAGCGACAGCGTCGTCCAGGCGGGACCGCCGAGGTCGTCGGCCAGCTCGAAGGCGGTCTCGGTCTGCTGGTCCAGCCACTCGCCGCGCAGCGTGTGGTCGAGCTGGGCGGGCCAGGTGTACGCGAGCAGCCCCGAGCCGGCCAGCCAGGCGGCGGAGGACACGCCCGTGGCGTCCAGGACGCCGGTGCCGTCGCCGGAGCCGCGCTCGGCGTGGGCGGCGACGGTGACGACCACCGCGAACGCGGCGCGCTCCCGGTCGGCGGCCTCGGGCCGTATCGACGGCTCCTCGCCGTGGCCGGTCGAACCGTGCTGCACGCTGCCGTCCGCCGCGGTGCCGACCTGCATCAGCCAGCGCGGCCCGGTGAACGCCTCGTCGAGTCCGTACCAGGGGAAGGGGGCCCGCAGGTATCCCTCGGCGGTGCGGCCGGCCGCGGGCACCCCCTCGGACGCGGGTGCGGTGCCCGGCGCCGGCTGTGGCTGCGCCCCCACCCGTCTCGTGGTCTCCATCTGCCCGGCCGCCTCCTCGATCCGTTCGGACAGAGGGAGAGAATAGTCACCGGCGCCGGGGTCGCACGCGCGGTCCCGCGCCGGACGGGGCACGGGGTGCTCCGGGTGGCCCAGTCCGCTCAGGTGGCGTCCGCGTCGAACGGGGGCCGCTCGTACCCGCCGGACGGGTCGCGCTTCTTCAGGAGGTCGGGCGTGGCGGCGCCCGCCGCGGCCGGGCCGGCGACCGAGCCCGCGGCCGGGCCGAGGGTCTTGCCCTTGACGGCGTCGGCGACCTCGTCGATCTCCTTGCGGAGGTCGAAGCTGCTGCGCAGCTCCTGGATCTCCTTGAGGTCCGGGTTCTCGGCGAGCTGCTTGCGGAGGAACGTCTTCGGGTTGAGGTCCTCGAACTCGAAGTCCTTGAACTCGGGGCCGAGCTCGCTGCGGATGTCCTGCTTGGCGTTGTCCGAGAACTCGCGGATGCGGCGAATGAAGCGGCTGACGTCCTGGATGAGCTGGGGCAGCTTGTCGGGACCCCAGATGAGCAGGGCGAGGATCACCAGCGCCACCACCTCGAGTGCGCCTATGTCACTGAACACCTTGTCGCTCCTTCTCGGGGTCTCCGCTGCACCAAGGTACCCGCTCGGCCCCCGCGGAGGGATGCCGCGTGGGCCCGTCCGGCGCCGCGTCGCCTGGCGTTCGCCTGGTCGTCAGCCGTCCGCCGACGAGCCCAGGGTCAGGGTGCGGGCCGACTCGCCGCCGCCGCGCCGCACGGTCAGGCGGAGCTCGTCGCCGGGCCGGTGGGCGCGGATCTTGACGATCAGCTCCTCGCCGCTGCGCACCCGCTCGCCGTCGACACGGGTGATGACGTCGCCGGGGCGGATGCCCGCCTTCGCGGCGGGGCCGCCGGGGGTGACGGACGCGCCGCCGTCCTGCGCCTCGTCGGCGACGCGCGCGCCGTCCCCGGAGAACTCCATGTCGAGGCTGACGCCGATGACGGGGTGGGTGGCCCTGCCCGTGTTGATCAGCTCCTCGGCGACGCGCCTGCCCTGGTTGACGGGGATGGCGAAGCCCAGGCCGATCGAGCCGGACTGGCCGTCGTCGATGCCGGAGCCGCTGTCGGCGGCGCGGATGGCGCTGTTGATGCCGATCACACGGGCCTGGGCGTCGAGGAGGGGACCGCCGGAGTTGCCCGGGTTTATGGGGGCGTCGGTCTGGAGGGCGTCGACGTAGCTGACGTCGCTGCCGTCGCCCTTCTCGCCGCCCGCGGTGATGGGGCGGCCCTTGGCGCTGATGATCCCGGAGGTGACGGTGTTCTGGAGGTCGAAGGGGGCGCCGATGGCGACGACCGGGTCGCCCACGCGGACGCCGTCGGAGTCGCCGAGCGTCAGGGGCGTGAGACTCCTCACGCCCCTGACGCGGACGACGGCGAGGTCGTACCCGCTGTCCCCGCCGACGAGGGTGGCGCTCGCGGTCTCGCCGCCGCTGAAGGTGACGGTGATGTCGCCGTCCCCGTCGGCCGAGTCGACGACGTGGTGGTTGGTGAGGATGTGGCCGCGCTTGTCGATCACGAAGCCGGTGCCGGTGCCCTGCGCGCCGCCCCCGCTGACGTGGAGGGTGACGACGCTGGGCAGGGCGCGGGCGGCGATCCCGGCGACGCTGTCGGGCGCGCGGTCCCCCGCGTCGGGCGCGGCCTGGGGCAGTTCGACGGTGGTCAGGCCGCCGTTGCGTTCGACGTACGCGCCGACGGCGCCCCCGAGGACCCCGCTGAGCAGCGCGAAGACCAGGGCTCCGGCGAGCGCCAGGCCCGTGCGGGACCGCCCGGCCCGCCCGTCGCCGCGGGCGGCGGGGCCGGGGGCACGGCCGGTGCCGAGGAGCGGCTGTGCGTGCGCGGGGGCGGCGGGCCCGCTCCACGGGTCGTACTGGCTCCACTGCGCGGGCACGTGCGGCGGGGCGCCGGGCGGGGGCGCGGCGGGCGCGGGGGCGGCGGACGGCGGGCCGGCGGGCGCGGGTGCGGCGGCGTGCGTGGGCGCGCCGTACGCGGGGCGCTGCACGGGCGGGGCCGGCGCCCAGGGGCCTGGCCCGCCGTAGGGGGGCGTGCGGTACTCGTCGGGCGCGTGCAGCGGCCCGGCCGCCCCCTCCCGGCCGGCCCCGTGCGGGGTCTGCGGGCCGGGGGCGTACCCGGCGGGGACGGCGCCCTCGTGGGGCGGCGCGGCGCCCGGGGCTGCGGCCGCGGGGACGGACGCGGCGGGCGCGGTGGCGTCCGGGGCGGGCTCGGCCTGCGGGGCGGTTCCCGCCGGGGCGGGCGCCGCGCCGGAGGGCTCGGCGGGCGGCGGGGGCGCCTCTCCTGAGGGGTCCGCTCCGGGGCTCGGGGCGGCGGGGGGCTTCACCAGGGGCACCCGGGGCGCGGGGACGGGCTCGGACGGGGTCGCCGGGTCGGACACCACGCCGGGCGCCGGAGCGGACGCCACACCGGACGCCGGACCGGACGCCACACCGGACGCCGGACCGGACACCGCGCCGGGCGCCGGGTCGGACGCCTGCGGGGCCCCCTGCACAGGCTCCCGCACGGCCGCGTGCGGCGGCCCCTGCTCGGGCGCGGGCCCGGCAGGGCCCTGCCCAGGCGCCTGCCCGGGCACGGAGCCCGGCTCGGACACGCGCCCGGGTACGGAGCCCGGCGGGGGGTCAAGGGGCTGAGACGGGGGCGTCGGGCGGCTCCACCAGGTCCGCCTGGGCTGCGTGGGCTTCCCGTCGTCCATGTTCTTCCCGGTCTCCCCGCTCCTGACGGCTCAGCGCCCCACCGGCGCCCCTGACCACGGATTCAACCAGGTCTTCCGGGGCGCCGTTCAGGGTGTCGGGGGTGTCTTGTGCGACGGGTACGGCGCCCGTGCCGGCACCGGGGTGGCCCCTATCAGCGGCAGGGTGTCCGCGCCGATCAGCGGCGGAGCCGCGTGCGGGAACGGCGGGGCCGCCGGGTGGCGGGCCCGGACCTGCACCCCGCCGGGCACCAGGACCCCGGACCGGTCGGCGAACCGGCCCGTCCCCGGGCTCGCGGCCATGCCGGCGCCCGTCCCGGCGGGAGGCCGGCGGCGGGTGTTCTCCGCGGCGGCCTGCTGGCCGGCGGGCGACGACCGGAGCGGCTTGACGCTGTTCCCGGAGCCCTCGCCCCGTACGTCGACCGCCGTGACGGTCGGCATCGCGCCACCCAGCGCGATGGCCGCGAACGACACGGCGCTGGCGGCGGCGAAGGCGAACCTGCGCCCGCGCCACGGGGAGCGCTCCGCCGCCTCCCGCCCGACCTCGTGGATACGGAAGCCCGACCCCGCCGCCGGGGCGTGCTCCCCGGCCGGGACGTACCCGAAGCCTCCGGGCCCCACCCCGAGCACGCCGGCCTCACGCCCGGCGCTGCCGCGTCCGGGGCCGGCGTCGGGGGCGCCACCGGGCTGCCGGGTCGCGGCCCAGCCGCCCGCTCCGAGGCCGCCGCCTCCGAACGGCGGCCCGCCGTCCCCCCCGGCAACGCCGCCGGGCAGCCCCTGGAGGCGCGCCAGGAGCCCCGCCGGGGGCGGCGGCGGGGCGGACTCGGCGAAGAGGTTCTTGAGGCGGCGCTGCGCGTCGGCCTCGGCCTTGCAGCGGGCGCAGGTCGCCAGGTGGGCGAGGACCCGTTCACGGGCGTCGTGGCCCAGCTCGCCGTCGACGAGCGCGGCGAGCCGGTCCCCCAGATGGTGTTCCGCGGGGGTCGGACGTGTGCCACTCACGCGGCTCCGCCCTCCGCCCCCAGCGCGGCGAACGCACGCCCCGCGACCACGTCCTGCTGCACCGCCCGCGCCTCGGGCGAGCGGTGCTTGAGCGCCTTGCGCAGGTGCGACCGGCCGCGGTGGATCCGGCTGCGGACCGTGCCGAGCTTCACGTCGAGCGTCGCGGCGATCTCCTCGTACGACAGGCCCTCGATGTCGCACAGCACGACGGCCGCGCGGAACTCCGGCGCGAGCGTGTCCAGCGCCTGCTGCACGTCGGCGTCGAAGTGCGTGTCGTGGAAGACCTGCTGCGGGGAGGGCTCGCGGCTGGGCAGCCGCTCCGCCGCGTCCTCGCCCAGGGCGTCGAACCGGATGCGCTGCCTGCGGCGCACCATGTCCAGGAAGAGGTTGGTGGTGATGCGGTGCAGCCAGCCCTCGAACGTCCCCGGCGTGTACGTCGACAGGGAGCGGAAGACCCGGACGAAGACCTCCTGCGTGAGGTCCTCGGCATCGTGCTGGTTGCCCGTCAGCCGGTAGGCGAGGCGGTAGACGCGGGCACTGTGCGTGCTGACGATCTCCTCCCAGGTCGGGGGAGCCCACGCCTGCGATTCCGCATCCGATGCGAAGGTCGCCGTCGTGGCTGCGGTCTCGGTGCGGGCGCGGGTGCTGTCAGCGGTGTCGGTCACGGATTTCGGCTCACCCGCCGACCCGAGGAAGCGCCGCAGCCGCAGCACTCCTCTCCGATCCACAGGCGCAGCCGCACCTCCCCTGTCGGCTCTGGTGGTGTCCAGTGGAGCCCCTACCATAGCCACCTCGCCCGTTAGCTCCGGATAAGAATCTTTACGAGAATTTGGGGCCGACTTCGGCCCTTGGTCCGCACGGCCGCCCCCACCCCTTCCCAACGCCTGGTCCCATCTGCGGGTTCCCGACCGCGAGCGGCTACAGTCACCGTTGCCAACTACGGGAACAGGAGAGGGTCATTACCGCCAACCGGCAGACGAGCTGGGCCTTCGCCGACGCCTTTGCCGCCGAGGACGACGCGCTGCTCTGGGCCCGCGACCGGGCCGAGGAGGCAGGGGTGCCCTCGGTGTCCCCCGGCACCGGCGCCGCGCTGCGGATGCTCGCCGCCACGGCGGACGCCAAGGCGGTCGCGGAGATCGGCACGGGGACCGGTGTCTCCGGGATCTACCTCCTGCTCGGCATGCGGCCCGACGGGGTGCTGACCACCGTGGACCCGGAGCCCGAGCGGCAGCAGTTCGCGAAGCAGGCGTTCCGTGCGGCGGGCTTCGCCGGGAACCGGGCGCGGTTCATCCCGGGGCGCGCGCTGGACGTGCTGCCGAGGCTCGCGGACGGCGGGTACGACGTGGTCTTCTGCGACGGCGACCGCACCGAGTACCCGGCTTACCTGGACGAATCGTTGCGGCTGCTGCGGCCGGGCGGCCTGGTGTGCTTCGAGGGCGTGTTCGCGGACGGCCGCACGATCGACTCGGGGGCCCAGCCGGTGGAGGTGCTGACCCTGCGCGAGCTGCTGCGCACGGTGCGGGAGAGCGCGGAGCTGGTGCCGTCGCTGCTGCCGGTGGGCGACGGGCTGCTCTGCGCCGTGCGCCGGGGCTGAGCGGCCACCGGCGGACGCCCGGCGCCGCGTACCGGGGGACGGCACCGCGTACCGGAGGACGACGTCACGTACCAGACGGGGCGGCGTCACGCACCGGGGGCCGGGGGAACGCGGTCGCCCCGGCGAGGTGCGGGCACCGGCCGGGGCGATCGGGAAAACGCGGGCGTAAGCGTCAGCTCGTGACCTTCTTCAGCTCCTCGCCGAGGGCTACGGCCTCGTCCGGGGTCAGCTCGACGACAAGCCGACCGCCGCCTTCGAGCGGAACGCGCATGACGATGCCCCGCCCCTCCTTGGTCACCTCGAGCGGGCCGTCGCCCGTCCGCGGCTTCATGGCCGCCATGCTTGTTCCCCTTCCTGAAACCAGCTCATCGTTCAGCCGATGGCCCCATGGAAGGGCGCGGACCGGCGTCGAACACCATGCTTCCAGGTCATTATCCCGCATGGCGACACCCGATGACCAACATCGGGAGCTATCGCTTGCGCAACCCGATCACGCAAAACCGCCCATTTCGGCGATCCTCCTGCGATACTTCGCCGCCGCGGCACCCGGTCGGCGGCTCGGCGGTTTGACGCAGGTCACACGCCGGAGCCCGATGATCTCCGACATGCTGGGCGGGACACGACCGCCGGAGCCGAAGAGGGGACCCTGCCATGGCCGACACCGTGCTGTACGAGGTGAGCGACGGACTCGCCACCGTCACCATCAACCGCCCCGACGCGATGAACGCGATGAACACCGAGGCGAAGGTGGCGCTCCGGGACGCCCTCCAGGCCGCGGGCGCCGACCCGGCCGTGCGCGCGGTGCTGCTGACGGCGACGGGCCGGGCCTTCTGCGTGGGTCAGGACCTCAAGGAGCACGTGCGGTCGCTGACCGGCGAGGACGCGATGCGGACCGTACGGGAGCACTACAACCCGATCGTGCGGGCCATCACGGGCATGCCCAAGCCCGTGGTGGCCGGGGTGAACGGCGTCGCCGCGGGGGCCGGGTTCGGCTTCGCGCTGGCGGCGGACTACCGGGTCGTGGCGGACACGGCGTCGTTCAACACGTCGTTCGCCGGGGTCGCGCTCAGCGCCGACTCGGGCCTGTCGTGGACGCTGCCCCGGCTGATCGGCGCGAGCCGCGCCGCCGACCTGATGCTCTTCCCCCGCTCGCTCTCCGCGGCCGAGGCGCACGAGCTGGGCCTGGTGAACCGGCTGGTCCCGGCCGCCGACCTGGCCGCCGAGGCCGAGCGGACCGCCCGCGCCCTCGCGGAGGGCCCCACCCTCGCGTACGCCTCCATCAAGGAGGCCATGGCGTACGGCTCCGGGCACACCCTCGCGCAGGCGCTGGAGAAGGAGGACGAGCTCCAGACGCGGGCGGGCGCCTCCGAGGACCACCGGATCGCGGTGGAGGCGTTCCTGGCGAAGGAGAAGCCGAAGTACGTCGGCCGCTAGGGCGGCCCGGGGACGGCGCAGGCGCCGCTCCGCGCGCGGGGCGGCGCCGCCCGGGGCCCGGGGCGGGCCCCCCTCCCGTCTGGAGGGGGCGGGGGCGCGACCGCCGGCCGGCCCCCGGAAGCGGGGCGGGCCGTCGGGGACGGCGGGAGCGGGGGTGCGGCCGGGCGGCCGGGTACGGGCGGGCCGCCCTGAGCGGGGTACGGGCTACGCGGCCGGGCCCCCGAGGGGCGCGGCCGGGCCCCCGAGGGGCGCGGCCGGGCCCTCGGCGCCGGGCGCCGGGAGCCGGGTGCGCGCGACGCACTCCGCGAGGTGGTCGTCGACCAGGCCGCACGCCTGCATCAGCGCGTACGCCGTGGTGGGACCGACGAACCGGATGCCGCGCCGCTTCAGGTCCTTGGCGAGGGCGGTCGACTCGGGCGTGATCGCCGGTACGTCGGCGAAGGTGCGGGGCGCCGGGCGGGTCGCCGGGTCCGGGGCGTGGGACCAGATGACCCGGTCCAGCTCGCCCGGCTCCCATCCGGCCAGCACGCGCGCGTTGGCGAGCGCCGCGTCGACCTTGGCGCGGTTGCGGATGATGCCCTCGTCGGCGAGCAGCCGCTCCCGGTCGGCCTCCGTGAACGCGGCGACGGCGGTGATCCGGAAGTCCGCGAAGGCCCGGCGGAAGCCGTCCCGGCGGCGCAGGATCGTGATCCACGACAGGCCGGACTGGAACGCCTCCAGGCAGAGGCGCTCGAAGAGCGCGTCGTCGCCGTGGACGGGGCGGCCCCACTCCTCGTCGTGGTAGGGCAGGTAGTCGGGGGTCGACAGGCCCCACGGGCAGCGCGGCGCGCCGTCCGGGCCGGGCACCACGGTCACGCCGGTCACCGGTCCTCCCCCGGGCCCCGCTCGCCGCGGTCCCCGGGCGCGGCCACCGGCCCGCCGGGTCCGCCCCGCCCGCCGTCGTCCTGGCCGGCGGCGGCCGCCTCGTCCTGGGCGGCGCCCTCGTCCGCGGCCCCCGGCCCGTCCGCGGGAGGCGCGGGAGGCACGGGAGGTGCGGCCGCCTCGGCGGGCGCACGGGTGCCGGCGGCGGGCCCGGGCGCCGGGTGCTTGGCGAAGAGGTCCGCGCGGCCCGACGCCGTGGCCTGCGCACCGGCCAGGGCCGACTCCAACTCCGCGATGCGGGCGTCCCGTTCGGCCAGTTCGGCGGCGAGCCGGTCGAGCACGTCGTCCACCTCGGCCATCCGGTAGCCGCGGGCCGCCAGCGGCAGCCGCACCGCCTCGACGTCGGCGCGGGTGACCGGCCGGGTCAGGGGCAGCGGGTCGGCCAGGTGCTCCGGAGGCGCCTCGGGCAGCACCTCGTTCTCCGCGCCGCCGACCACGGCGAGGGTCACCGCGGCCACGACGACGACCATCGCTACAGCCAAGAACCAGAACACAGTGCGCCTCTCCCGGAGCCGGAAACATGGAGCGTAGAACGTCCGGTGCCGATCGTGCCACGCGGTCGCGGCGGTTAGGGTCGCAGGGACGCCACGCGAGGAGGACTTACGGGATGCTGCGCCTGGGACGACGCGAATTCGACGCGCACGAGCCGGTGGTCATGGCGATCGTGAACCGGACGCCGGACTCCTTCTACGACCAGGGGGCCACGTTCCGCGACGAGCCGGCGCTCGCCAGGGTCGAGCAGGCGGTGGCAGAGGGCGCGGCGATCATCGACATCGGCGGGGTGAAGGCGGGGCCCGGCGAGGAGGTCGGCGCCGAGGAGGAGGCCCGGCGCACGGTCGGTTTCGTGGCCGAGGTGCGGCGCCGCCACCCCGACGTGGTGATCAGCGTGGACACCTGGCGGCACGAGGTCGGCGAGGCGGTGTGCGAGGCCGGGGCGGACCTGCTCAACGACGCCTGGGGCGGCGTGGACCCGAAGCTCGCCGAGGTCGCCGCCCGGTACGGGGCGGGGCTGGTGTGCACCCACGCGGGCGGCGCCGAGCCGCGCACCCGGCCCCACCGGGCCGCGTACGAGGACGTGATGGCGGACATCCTGCGCGTGACGGTCGGACTGGCCGAGCGGGCCGTGGCGCTGGGCGTGCCGCGCGAGTCGGTGCTGATCGATCCGGGGCACGACTTCGGCAAGAACACCCGGCACTCGCTGGAGGCGACGCGGCGGCTCGGGGAGATGGTGGAGACGGGCTGGCCGGTGCTGGTCTCGCTGTCGAACAAGGACTTCGTGGGCGAGACGCTGGACCGGCCGGTCAAGGAGCGGGTCCTGGGCACGCTGGCGACGACGGCGGTGTCGGCGTGGCTGGGCGCCCAGGTGTACCGGGTGCACGAGGTCGCGGAGACCCGGCAGGTGCTGGACATGGTGGCGAGCATCGCCGGGCACCGGGAGCCCGCCGTGGCCCGGCGGGGGCTGGCGTGACCGGTGCGTCCCGCCGTCCGGTGAGGGGCGGTGCGGCGTGTCGCCGCCGCCCCGCCGCCGCCCCCGTACGGCCGGAGGCGGTGGGGCTCGTCCCCGGCCCGGTGTGAGCCGGTGCGGCGGGCGGTGCCCGGCCCGCCGAGGGGCGCGGGCGCCCGAGTCTGGGCCGGGGCGGGCCGGCGGATGCGCGGGGGCGGCCGGTGCGCCCCGGCGAGGACTCCGACGGACGCGCGGCGGAGGCGGGGGCGGCCCGGCGGAAGCCCGGGAGAAGCAGGCGGGGCGGCGGGGTCCCGGCGGACGGGCCGCCGCCGGGCGCCGCGGGTCAGCGGCCGGCTTCCTTGCTGACGAGCGCGACCGCCTCGTCCACGTCGTCCGTCACGTGGAAGAGCAGCAGGTCGCGCTCGGCGGCCTTACCCTGGGCGATCACCGTGCCGCGGAGCCAGTCGACCAGGCCCGACCAGTACTCCGTGCCGAACAGCACGATCGGGAAGCGGGTCACCTTGCGGGTCTGGACGAGCGTCAGCGCCTCGAACAGCTCGTCCAGGGTGCCCATTCCGCCCGGCAGGACGACGAAGCCCTGGGCGTACTTCACGAACATCGTCTTGCGGACGAAGAAGTAGCGGAAGTTCACGCCGATGTCGACGTGCGCGTTGAGGCCCTGCTCGAAGGGCAGCTCGATGCCGAGGCCCACGGAGACGCCCTTGGCCTCCCGCGCGCCCTTGTTGGCGGCCTCCATCGCCCCCGGTCCGCCGCCCGTGATGACGGCGAAGCCCGCCTCGACGAGGGCGCGGCCGAGCTTGACGCCCGCCTCGTACTCGGGGCTGTCGACCGGGGTGCGGGCCGACCCGAAGACGCTGATCGCGCTGGGCAGTTCGGCGAGCGCGCCGAAGCCCTCGACGAACTCGGACTGGATGCGCATGACCCGCCAGGGGTCGGTGTGCACCCAGTCCGAGTCGCCCGCCGTGTCCAGAAGCCGCTGGTCGGCCGTGCCGGGCTGGACCTGCCCCCTGCGGCGGAGCACCGGCCCCAGCCGCTGCTCCGCCAGTGCGCGCACGCCTTCGGCCTCGGGGTTCACCATGGTCCGCTCCCTCCGCTGGACTTCTCTTGCCGGGATCAGCGTAGGACGGGAAACGTGACGTGTGGCGAAATTGTGGCCGTCAGGCAGTCAGCCAGTCGTACAGACGCCGTTCGCAGTGGGTGATCCGCTCGGTCACGACGTGCTCGTCCCGCTTGTGCGCGTAGAGGGGGTTGCCCGGGCCGTAGTTGACGGCGGGGACGCCCAGCGCGCTGAAGCGGGCCACGTCGGTCCAGCCGAACTTCGGGTTGGCCGTGCCGCCGACCGCCTCCATGAACGCCGCCGCGGCCGGGTGGGAGAGGCCGGGCAGGGCGCCGCCGGAGTGGTCGTCGACCACGAACTCGTCCACGCCGCAGTCGGCGAACACCTCGCGTACGTGCTTCTCCGCCTCCTCCGGGGTGCGGTCGGGCGCGTAGCGGAAGTTGACGACGACGGTGCACTCGTCGGGGATGACGTTGGTGGCGACCCCGCCGGTGACGCCCACGGCGTTGAGGCCCTCGTGGTACTCCAGGCCGTCGATGACGGGGCGGCGCGGCTCGTAGGAGGCGAGGCGGGCCAGGACGGGCGCGGCGGCGTGGATGGCGTTGGCGCCCATCCAGGAGCGGGCCGAGTGGGCGCGCTCGCCCCGCATGGTGAGGTGGACGCGGAGGGTGCCCTGGCAGCCGCCCTCGACCTCGCCGTCGGACGGCTCCAGCAGGACGGCGAAGTCCCCGGCGAGCCAGTCGGGGTGTGCGGCGGCCACATGCCCGAGCCCGTTGAGGTGTGCGGCGACTTCCTCGTTGTCGTAGAAGACGAACGTCAGGTCGCGGTTGGGCTCGGGGACGGTGGCGGCGATGCGGAGCTGGACGGCGACGCCGGCCTTCATGTCGGACGTGCCGCAGCCCCACAGGACGCCGTTCTCGTCCAGGCGGGAGGGGACGTTGCCGGCGATGGGCACCGTGTCGATGTGGCCGGCGAGGACGACCCGCTCGGCGCGGCCGAGGTGGGTGCGGGCGACGACGTTGTTGCCGTACCGGTCGACGCTGAGGTGCGGAAGGGCGCGCAGGGCCGCCTCGATGGCGTCCGCGAGGGGCTTCTCGGTGCCGCTGACGGAGGGGAAGTCGACCAGCGCGGCGGTCAGTGCCGGACCGTCCAGCGTGAGGTCCAGAGCGGTCGGCAGGGGCGCTTCGGGCGTGGAGTCGGGCATGTGCCGACCCTATCCCGGCCCCTAGTACGGTGGACCGCGTGTCCGAGTCCGCCGCCTCCTCCTCCCGCCACCCCGGCGCCTCCCGCCCCTCCCGTCCCTCCCGCGCCCGCCGCGGCCGCCGGGCGCGGGTCGCGGCGTCGTTCGCCGTCCTGCTGGCCGTCGCCGGGTACGTGGCGATGCGCTACGAGTCGGGCGGCGGCGGCACGCCGCGGTGCGTGGTCGGCAGCGGCGGCCACACGTACACCCTCTCCCCCGAGCAGGCGTCGAACGCCGCGACGATCTCCGCCGTGGGCACCACGCGCGGGATGCCCGAGCGGGCGGTGACGATCGCGCTGGCCACCGCGCTGCAGGAGTCGGCGCTGCGCAACATCGACTACGGCGACCGGGATTCGCTGGGCCTCTTCCAGCAGCGGCCGTCGCAGGGCTGGGGCACCCCGGAGCAGATCATGGACCCGGTGTACTCGGCGGGCATCTTCTACGACCGGCTCGCCGAGGTGCCGGGCTACTCGCGGCTGCCGCTGACGGTGGCGGCGCAGCGGGTGCAGCGCAGCGGGTTCCCGCAGGCGTACGCCAAGCACGAGCCGGACGCGGCGCTGCTGGCGGCGGCGCTGACCGGGCGCTCGGCGGCCTCTCTGACCTGCGCCCCGATACGCGGGGCCGCGCCGGGCGACCCGGAGCGGCTGCGGGGGGAGCTGGTGCGGGCGTTCGGCGCGGGCGTGCTGTCCGGGGCGCCGGCGGGGCCCGGCGACGGCAAGGGCGGCGGAGCGCCCGGGGAGCCGGACGCCGGTGGTACGGCGTCCGGCGGCGGGACGGACAGCGGCGGCGCGGCGGCCGGCGGTACGGACGGCGGCGGTACGGCGGCGGGCGGCACCGGACCGGGGCCCGGCTCGGGTTCGGACCCGGACGCCGGGGACGCCGGGACGGGCACGGGCGGTACGGCCGGCGGGGGCGGTACGGCGTCGGCGCGGCCCGGCGGCGGGGCGGCCGGTGACGGGGCCTCCGGTGCCGAGGGCCGTACGGTCCGCCTGCCCGTGCCCGCGGGGGCGGACTCCTCCGGCCCCGAGGGCGGCGCGGCGGAGGCCGGCTCGCGGCGCGGCTGGGAGCTGGCGCAGTGGGCGGTGGCCCGGGCGGACGAGCTGGACGTCGTCGAGGTGGCGTACGCGGGCCGGGTGTGGAGCGTGCGGGAAGCCCGCGAGGGGTGGCGCCCGGCGGGTTCGGACGCGGGTACCGGCGAGGTCGTCATCCGCGTCGCGGGGTAGCGTCCGGCACCGGGCCTCGGGCGGGCGGCGCCGCATGGTAGTCGCCCTCTTCCGGAGAGTGACCATCGCGTCTCCCGGCGGCATTCGCTCAGCCGCCCGGCCCGTCACCCGTCCGAGCCGCTTCACCCCCTGCGGCACCCCTTCCGGCCGGCGCCCGCGGCCACACCGCCAACGACCCGCACTCCCCCGGCGCACCCTGCGAAGGAACGTTTCCCCATCCGCGCGCCCGGTCCGCCCTTTGCCCGGATTTGAGGGCCTGCGGCCCCGCCCCGCATTGCCAACTCTTTACCCGGCGCCACCGCAACCTTCCCCCGGCTCCCCGCGGTTGTCACAGCGTCCGATCGTCGGACAGGCATCACAGCCACACGACTCTTCCCCGTCGAAGGAGCATCATGTCCCTCCCCCTGACCCGCCGGATCGCCAGTGCCGCGCTGCTCACCGCAGCGGGAGCGGCCTCCGTGGTCGGTGCGGCCGGCTCCGCGAGCGCCGTGGACCTCCCCCAGACCCCCGACCTCGCCGGCGGCGTCACCGCTCTCGACACCGCGCCGGTCACCGAGACGCTCGGCAACACCCCGGAGAAGGCCACCGGCCTCGCGGGCGGTACGGGCGGCAAGGTCGCCGAGCGGGCCGTCCCGGTCGCGGGCGCGGCCCTCGGCGAGACGGCCGAGAAGGCCACCCCGACCGCCCGCGCGGCCGTCGGCGACGTCACGCGCGGCGCGGGCGACGCCCTGGGCGCCACCGCGGCGAAGGGCCTGCCCGGCGACGGCCTCCTGGGCGGCCTGCCCGTCTCCACGCCGCTCGGCTGACCCGCCGCCCCCCCCGGCCGACCGGCAGGGCCCGGACCGCGTGACGCGGTCCGGGCCCTGTCCCGTGTCCGGGCCGTACGGGGGCCTGCCCCGTGTCCGGGCCTACGGGGGCCTGGCCCTGTCCGGGCCGTACCGTTCCCGCCGTCCGCGTGGGGGGCCGCCGCCGGTCGGGCCGCCGCCCGACATGACGGGCCGCCGGCCCCGCACCGGCGCGGCGGGTCGTCGGCCCCGGCCGCGGCGTCCGGCGTGGCGGGCCGTCAGCCCAGGCGCTTGACGGCCGCCTCGACCCGCTCGTCCGTCGCGGTGAACGCGACCCGCACGAACCGCTCCCCCGCCGCCCCGTAGAAGTCGCCCGGCGCCACCAGCACGCCCAGGTCGGCCAGGTGGCCCACGGTGTCCCAGCAGGGCTCGTCGCGGGTGGCCCACAGGTAGAGGCTGGCCTCGCTGTGCTCGATACGGAAGCCGTGCCCGACCAGTGCCGTCCGCAGCGCGTCCCGCCGCCGCGCGTACCGCTCGCGCTGCTCGCGCACATGGGCGTCGTCGCCCAGCGCGGCCACGGTCGCCGCCTGCACCGGGGCGGGCGTCATCATGCCGCCGTGCTTGCGGATGCGGAGCAGCTCGCCCAGCACGTCCTGGTCGCCCGCGACGAACGCGGCGCGGTAGCCGGCCAGGTTGGAGCGCTTGGACAGGGAGTGGACGGCGACGACGCCCTCGTAGGAGCCGCCGCACACGTCCTCGTGCAGCACCGAGACCGGCTCCGCCTCCCAGCCCAGCTCCAGGTAGCACTCGTCGCTGAAGACGAGCACCCCGTGCTCGCGCGCCCAGGCGACGATCCGGGTCAGCTCGTCCTTGCCGAGGACCCGGCCCGTCGGGTTGGACGGGGAGTTCAGCCACAGCAGCCGCAGCCCGGCCGGGTCCAGCTCCGTCGGGTCGTCGTACACCAACGGCTCGGCGCCGGCGAGGCGGGCGCCGACCTCGTACGTCGGGTAGGCGAGGCGCGGGTAGGCCACCTTGTCGCCCGGGCCGAGGCCCAGCTGCGTCGGCAGCCACGCCACCAGCTCCTTGGAGCCCACGACCGGCAGGACGTTCGTGTGGGCGAGGCCGCGGGCGCCCAGGCGGCGCTCGCACCAGCCGGTGACGGCGTCGCGGAGGGCGGCCGTGCCCCACACCGTGGGGTAGCCGGGCGAGTCGGCCGCGTCGACCAGGGCCCGGCGGATCAGCTCGGGCACGGGGTCCACCGGGGTGCCGACCGACAGGTCGACGATGCCGTCGGGGTGGGCCGCGGCCGTCTTCTTGTACGGCTCCAGCTTGTCCCACGGGAAGACGGGAAGGCGGGAGGAGACTGCGGACACGGTGCTCACTTTCTCGTGGGTGCGGCGCCGTCCGGGCGCCGCGGGCACGAACGCCGCGGTCCCGCACGGCGGCAGTGCCGTGCGGGACCGACGACGTGGGATGTGGCGGTCAGCCGTTCTGCGGCGGCAGAGCGGCGATGAAGGGGTGGTCCCGCTCGATCAGGCCGAGCTTGGAGGCGCCGCCCGGCGAGCCCAGCTCGTCGAAGAACTCCACGTTCGCCTTGTAGTAGTCCTTCCACTCCTCCGGGGTGTCGTCCTCGTAGAAGATCGCCTCGACCGGGCAGACCGGCTCACAGGCCCCGCAGTCGACGCATTCGTCCGGGTGGATGTACAAGGACCGCTGGCCCTCGTAGATGCAGTCGACGGGGCACTCCTCGATGCACGCCTTGTCCTTCACGTCGACACAAGGCTGCGCGATGACGTAGGTCACGCTGTCGTTCCTCCTTGGTAGGGCTGGCTCTGCGCGGGAGCGCGGCGTCGTCGATGCCCGCCCCTAGTATCTCCGTTCTTGGAGACGAACCGAACAGGAGGGGCGGACAGAGCTGTGGAGTTCACTGCGGGCGGACGCCTGGAAGTCCAGATCACACCCTTTGACGTGGGCAAACGGGTGTCTGTCCGCCGCCTGGGCGATCCGGCTTCCCAGACGGAGACGTTCACGGACACCGTCGGGGTTCTCACATCCTGGGACGAGGGTGTGCTCCTGATCACACGGAGGACCGGCGAGACCGTCCGGATCGCGGAGTCGTCCCTGGTCGCGGGCAAGGCCGTGCCGGCCGCGCCGGCCCGCAGGCGGGGCCCGGCGGCGGGCTTCGGGGAGCTGGCGCGGGCGCAGGCGCGGGCCTGGCAGCCGGAGGAGAGCCGGCCGCTCGGGCAGTGGACGCTGCGCGCGGCGCGCGGCTTCACCCGCCGCGCCAACTCCGTCCTGGCCGTGGGCGATCCCGGCATGCCCCTGGACGACGCCCTCGCGCGCGTGCGGGCCTGGTACGGCGAGCGCGGCCTGCCCGCGTACGTGCAGGCCGCGACCGGTGCGGAGGGGACCCAGGAGGCGCTGTGCGCGGCGCTGGAGGAGCGGGGCTGGCGGCGCGAGGTGTCGGCGGAGGTGCGGATCGGGGGCCTCGCGCCCGTCGCCGACCTGGGCGCGGGGCTGCCGGGCGGGGGGCTGCCGGGCGGGGGGCCGGGCCCCTCGGGCGAGGCGGCGGGGGCGTCCGCCGGCGGGGGGACGGGCCGGGTGACGCTGTCCCGGGCGCCGGACGCGGGCTGGCTGCGCCGGTACCAGCGGGTGGGTGAACCGGGCCCCCATGTGCGGAACGTCCTGTCCACTGGGCCATCGGTGTGGTTCGCCTCCGTACGGGGCGAGGGCGAGGTGCCGGTGGCGATCGGCCGGTGTGTGGTGGACGCACGCTGGGCGGGGTTCATGGCGGTGGAGGTGGACCCGGCCCACCGGCGGCGGGGCCTCGCACGCGCCGTGATGGCCGCGCTGGCCGGGCGGGCGCTGGAGGAGGGCGCGTCGGCCGCGTGGCTTCAGGTGGAGACCGGCAACACCGCCGCCCGCGCCCTGTACGACGGCATGGGCTTCGGGGTGCACCACCTCTACCACCACTTCCGGGCCTCCTGAGGGGTACGCGGGGCACATGGGCGAGCACACGGACCCCGGAGGGTGGCGGAGCCGGTTCGCGGAGGCGGCGCGCGAGGAGCGGCCCGACCTGGCGGAGCTGTGCCTGCTGATCGGCGCCGTGGCCGAGCCGGAGGTGGCCCAGCCGGACCTCGACGCCGCGGAGATCGAGCTGGACCGGCTGGCGGGCCTCCTGCCGTACGGCGCGAAGACGCCCGGCGGGTGGGCGGCGGCGCTGGCGTCGCTGCTGGGCGGCCGGTACGGCTTCCACGGGACGCGGGACGACTACGAGCGCCTGGAGTCGTCGCTGCTCCACCGGGTGCTGCTGCGCCGCCGGGGCCTGCCGATCCTGCTGTGCGCGGTGTGGATGGAGGTGGCCCGGCGTGCGGGGGCGCCCGTGTACGGGGTGGCGCTGCCCGGGCACTTCGTCGTCGGGTTCGGGGAGCCGGGGGAGCAGGTGCTGGCCGACCCGTTCGCCGGAGGGCGGCCGCTGACCGAGGAGGACGCGGAGCTGCTGGTGGCGGGCGCCACCGGGGAGCCGCTGCGGCCGTCGATGCTGATGCCCGCCGACCCGCTGGACATGGTGCTGCGCATCCTGAACAACATCCGGGCGTGGGCGGCGGCGCGGCCCGAGCGCTCCGACGTGGCGCTGTGGGCCGTGGAGCTGGCGCTGCTGCTGCCGTCGCACCCGGCGCGGCTGCGGTACGAAAGGGCGCAACTGCTGGTGGGGCGCGGCGACTTCCTGACGGGGGCCGCGGAGATGGAGGCGTACGCGGACGTGGTCGCCGCGGTGGAGCCCACGACCGCGGCGGTCCTGCGCGCCCACGCCCGCGCCGCCCGCGCCCGCCTCAACTGACCGGCGCCCACGTCCGGGCCGCCGCCCGGTCGGCCGGCCGGGGTGGGTGCGGGGCCGGTGCGGCGGGGCACGGCGGGCGCGGGTCCGGGGCGCGTACGGGGCCGGTGCGGCCGGGCAGGCCGGCGCGGGTCCGGGGCGCGCACGGGGCCGGTGCGGCCGGGCAGGCCGGCGCGGGTCCGGGGCGCGCACGGGTGAGGGCGGGTCCGCGCGTACGGCGTGGGTATGCGGGGGCGCGCAGGGGCCTGGTACCGGGTGCGCGTGCGGCCTGGGTATTCGGGGCGGGTACGGGGCGGGTACCGGGGGCGGGAACGTCTGAGGGCCGCCCCCGCGTACGGCGGGGGCGGCCCTCGGGTCGCGGGCGGGTCAGCCCTGCGGGTCGAGCTCGATGGTGACCGTGCGATCCGCCGCGGTCTTGCCGAGCAGGGCCTTGTGCATGGCCGCGGCCACGTCGTCGGCGGAGAGCTGGTGCTGCCGGCCGTCGCCCTTCGTGATCATCACGCCGTCGAAGGTGCCGTCCAGCAGGCGGTCGATGGCCTTCTTGTCGTAGTACGGCTCCAGCCGGTCGCCGACCGCCTTCATGGAGAGGA
This sequence comes from Streptomyces fradiae ATCC 10745 = DSM 40063, assembly GCF_008704425.1. NCBI lineage: Bacteria > Bacillati > Actinomycetota > Actinomycetes > Kitasatosporales > Streptomycetaceae > Streptomyces > Streptomyces fradiae. The sequence goes on along the minus strand of NZ_CP023696.1, from coordinate 4,505,641 downwards.
TCTGGGGCAGCGACCGCTGCGGGCCGAACTGGATCTGCCGGCCGCCCGCCCTGATCGTGATCAGGCCGGACATCGCGGGCTCGGCGAACTCCTTCACGGCCCGGTCGATCTCGGCCTGCCCGATCCGCGGCTCACGGGTGGCGACGGGCAGCTCCACCACGTTCGGTCGGCCCGTCTCGACCTGGGCCCGGTACGCGTCCCGCACGAAGATCATCGCGCGCGGCACGTCCAGCACCGCGCCGGCCTTGCCCGGCACGGGGACGACCTTGCCGGGCTCGAACTTGACGGTGCCCTCCGTGACGGCGCCCGGCCCGCCGCTCAGGCCGGCCAGCGCGACGCGCAGCTTCTCCTCGTCGACCGGGATGACCGGCTGGGCCACGCGCTCGGCGCCGAACAGGGAGCCGATCACCGTGACCGGGTTGTAGTCGCTCCCGGCGGCGGCGCGCACGGTCGCCTGGCTGTCCAGGGACAGGCCGGCCTTGTCGGGGGCGAGCGTCCGGTTCTGCCCGCCGACCTCCAGCTGGAGCGGGGTGGCGGCGCGCGACCCGCGCGCGGCGTCCAGCTTCTGGACGGCCTCCTCCTTGGTGGAGCCGCCGATGTCGACGCCGAGGACGGTGGTGCCCTTGGGCACGTCGGCCTGGTTGAGGAGGAGCCCCGCGCCGTACGCGACGCTCGCGGCGGCGACCGCGGCGACCGCGAGGAGGACCAGCTTGGAACGGCCCTTCTTCCTGACGGGGGCGGGCGCGGAGCGGGTGGCCGGCGGCGGGGTGGGCGCGGGCGCCTCGGGCGCGGGCTCGTCCAGGGCCGGCGGGTAGGCGTCGACGCCGTCCCGGTACGCCTCGGCGCCGTCCTCGTACGCGTCGGCGCGCCCGGCCGCGCGGGGGGCGCGGGTCGCGCGGGCGGGACCCGGCTGCGGGGACGGCGACGGGCCGGCCCCCGCGCGGCCGTCCCGCGGGTTTGCGGGCGCGCCGCCGGCGGCGGGGTCGGAGGTCCGGGCGGGCGGCGGGCCGGGGTGCGGCTTCTGCGGGGTGAGGACGGCGGTGTCGTCGGACAGCCCGCCCGGGGTGCGCGCCGCTCCGGCGGCGCTCCGGGAGTCCGCCGCCGTGCTCGCGGAGCCGGCGGCGGCGCCGACGGCCCGCAGCGCGGCGGTGCCGAACGCCGGGCCGGACGTCGCTCCGGCGGGCCCGGTGCCGGGGGCGCCGGGCACGCGGGGCGTGCGGGGGCCGTCGGACGGCGTGCCGGGCATGCCGTGAGCTCCGGGCCCACCGAGGCCGTCGGGGACACCGAGCGCGTCGGGCGTACCGAGCGCGTCCGGGGCGTCGGAGAAGTACGGGAGGCCGGGGGCGCCGGGCCGGTCCTCACCGGGGCCCGTGCCGTGGTCCATGCCCTGACCCGGGCCCACGCCCTGGCCGAGGGCCCGCGTGTGGTCCTGGGCGGTGTCGTGCGGCGCGCCGGCGGCCGGGGACGCCTCGGGCGCCGGGGCCTTGCGCGGGGCGAACCAGTCGCTGGTCGACTGCTCCGCGCCGGCGGCCGGGCGCGGCTCGTCCACGTCCGGGCGGGGCGTCCGCGCCGCCGGGGCCTCCTGCTCGCTCCCGCTCCCGCCCGCGTCCGCGTCGGCGTCCTGACCGCCGCCGTTCACCGGCTTGCGCACGACGACCGGTGGGATGGGCCGCGATCCCGGGATGTTGATCCGGATGCGGGTGGTCAGCGTCGTCTCGGTCTTCTTCTCCTCGGGCTGCGCGGGCGCGCCGCCCCCGGCCGCCTCACGGGGCGACCCGTACGGCGGGGTGCCCGAGGGGTACGCGGTCCCGCCACGCCCCTGGGGACCGGAGGACGAGGTGTCAGTTTCACGGCTCAAAGCAGGATCTCCCGGTTGGCTCCGCCGCCCGCTCACACACCCACGGGCGCCCGGCGGCGCGCACCACCATACTGGCCGCGGTCACCCCGCCACCTGCCACCGGTGGAACATCACCGGGCAATGCCACTCAAGTTCGGGCACGTCCCCCGTCAAGTGGCCCCGCGGGCCCGCCCTGTTGCGGCAGGGACGTCAGGGTGATGCACATCACAGCGGTCGCCATCCCCCCGAGGACGAACACCAGATCGGCCAGCCCGCCCCAGAAGAGCTTGTCGCCCTCGCCGCGCCCGAGCCAGACCGCCACGACGGCCGCGAGCCACCCGGCGCCCGCCGACAGGAGGCCGGCCTGGCCGCCGACGGCGCGCAGCCCGCCGTAGAAGAGGGCGCCCGTGGCCAGCAGGGCGAGGAGCAGCCCGGCCGGCAGCCAGGCGGCCTGGACGAGCGCGCCGGCCAGCCCGACGAGGACGCCCAGCACGACCAGCACGGTGTGCGCGAGGACCTTCAGCGGGGTGCTCACGCGGCCACCCCCGCGAACAGGTCGGTCTCCCGCTCGCCCGCCGGGGCGCCCGACGCACCGCGTGCCAGCTGGTACCACTCGCGGGTGAAGAGGGGCTGTCCGAGGTTGTTGGAGAGGGCGAAGAACCCGTCCCGCACGGTGATCTGTGTGGCGTGCGCACACATCGCGGCCGTCTTGCGGTCGGCGTACGGGGTGCCGTCGATCTCGGTGGTGACCAGCTCGTCGTCCACGACACCCGGCACGTCCTCCAGGGCCGCGACGCCGGGGAAGACGGTCCCGGTCGCGGCGCGCAGGGCGGCGAAGCCCTCCTCGGCGGCGGAGCGGGGCACCCGGTTCCAGTAGATCTTCGCGATGGTGTGGGGGGCGCCCAGGCCCGGGGCGTACGACGGGTCGGCGGCGAGGTCGGCGGCGCGCACGGCCACGCGGTGGGCCTGGATGTGGTCGGGGTGGCCGTACCCGCCGTCGGGGTCGTACGTCACCAGCACCTGCGGGCGGACCTCCCGGACGACCTCGACCAGGTGCGCGGCGGCGATGTCCACCGGGGTGCCCCAGAAGGCGCCCTCGCGGTGGTTCTGCGGGACGCCCATCATGCCGGAGTCGCGGAAGCGGCCCGGACCCCCGAGGAAGCGGTGGTCGGTGACCCCCAGCTCCCGCATCGCGGCGTCCAGTTCGCCGACGCGGTGGGGTCCGAGCCGGTCCTCCCGGTCGGGCGCGAGGTGGGCGAGGCCGGGCGGGATCACCTCGCCCTCCTCGCCCCGTGTGCAGGTCACCAGGGTGACCCGGGCGCCCTCGGCGGCGTACTTGGCCATGGTGGCGCCGTTGTTGATGGACTCGTCGTCGGGGTGCGCGTGCACCAGGAGCAGACGACGGGCGGGGAGATCCGTCATACGGACACCCTACGAGGTCCACCCCCGGCGGACGCCGCCGGAACGTGCGGGGCGGCTTCTAGAACTTGAGGTTGCCGATCATGCTCGCCACGCTGGTGGTGAACTGACTGACGGTGGGGGCGATGGAGGAGCTCGCCAGGTAGAAGCCCAGGAGCATGCAGACCACGGCGTGCCCGGCCTTCAGCCCCGATTTCCGGATGAGCAGGAAGACGACGATCGCCAGCAGCACCACCGCCGAAATCGAGAGTGCCACGGCGGTTCACCTCCATACATGTCGGTCGGAACGGGCAACGCGCATACGCCAGGAGGTTGATACCCACCTTGCGCTACGGATCATAACTTTCCGTGCCCCGGCATCGTTCGGTGCACGGCAGCATTGGGGGGCGCACGGACGCTAGTTTCGGTCACATGACTTCGCCCCAGCAGCCCTCCTTTCCCCGCCAGTTCGCCCGTTCGCGGCGCTTCACCCTGGGCGCACCCCGCTCGTTCACCGTGGCGCCCGACGGCTCCCGGGTCGTCTTCCTGCGCTCCCCCTCGGGGGCGGACCCGGTGAACCGGCTGTGCGTGCTGGACCTGGACGGCGACGCGCCCCGCGAGCGGGTCGCCGCCGACCCGGCCGAGCTGCTCGGCGGGGCGGGGGAGGACCTGCCGCCGGAGGAGCGCACCCGGCGCGAACGGGCCCGCGAGACGGCCGGGGGCGTGGTGGCCTACGCCGTGGACGCGGCCGTGGAGCTGGCGGCGTTCACCCTGTCGGGCCGGCTGTACGTGGCCGGGCTGCGGGACGGGGCGGCGCGCCCGCTGCCGGTGCCCGGGCCGGTGCTCGACCCGAGGCCGTCGCCGGACGGGCGGCTGGTGGCGTACGTGGCGCGGGGCGCGCTGCGGGTGGTGCCCGTGGACGGCGGCGGGGCGGAGCGGGTACTGGCCCGGCCGGAGGGCGGGGGCGTGGCGTACGGGGTCGCCGAGCACGTGGCGGCCGAGTCGATGGGCCGTCCGCGGGGCTTCTGGTGGTCGCCCGGCTCGGACCGGCTGCTGGTGGCGCGGGTGGACGAGGGGCCGGTGGCCCGGTGGTGGATCTCCGACCCGGCGCACCCGGACCGGGAGCCGGCGCGGGTGGCGTACCCGGCCGCCGGGACGCCCCACGCGGACGTGCGGCTGTTCCTGGTGGACGTGGACGGCGGGGACGGCGGGGACGGCGGAGACTCCGGGGGTACGGAGGCCGGCGGGGGTACGGAGGCCGGCGGGGGCCGGGGGGTCGGCGAGGCCGGTGGGGGCGGTGGCGCGGGGCGCGGGTCCGGGGGGACCGAGGTGGAGTGGGACCGGGAGCGGTTCCCGTACCTGGCGCGGGTGCACTGGTCGCCGGCGGGGCCCCCGCTGCTGCTGGTGCAGTCCCGTGACCAGCGCACCCAGCGGTACCTGGCGGTCGACCCGGGGTCCGGGGCGACGCGGGTGGTGTGCGCGGAGGAGGACGGCCGGTGGCTGGAACTCGTTCCGGGCGCGCCGGTGTGGGCGCCGGACGGGCGGCTCGTGCGGGTCGTGGACGAGGGCGGGGCGCGGGTCCTGATGGCCGGCGACCGCCCGCTCACGGACGGACGGCTGCACATTCGGGGCGTACTGGACGTGGGCGACGGCGACCTCCTGGTCTCCGCCTCGGCGGGCGAGGCGGCGGGCGACGCGGAGATTGGCCAGATCCATGTGTACCGGGTGGGCGAGCGGGGCGTGGAGCGGATCTCCGAGGGGCCCGGCGTCCACACGGCGGTGCGCTGCGGCCCGGTGACGGTGCTGGTGTCGGCGGTGCCGGACGGGCCCGGTGCGCGGGTGCGGGTCCTGCGGGACGGCCGGCGGGTGGCGGAGGTCGCCTCGTACGCCGAGACGCCGGTGCTGTCGCCGAGGGTCGCGCTCACCGTGTCGGGTGCCCGCCGGATACCGTGCGCGGTGCTGATGCCCCGGTCGTACGAGGAGGGGGACGGGCCGCTGCCGGTGCTGGTCGACCCGTACGGCGGGCCGCACGGGCAGCGGGTGGTGGCCGCCCATGACCCGTACCTGACGTCCCAGTGGTTCGCGGACCAGGGCTTCGCGGTGGTCGTCGCGGACGGGCGGGGCACGCCGGGCCGGTCGCCCGACTGGGAGAAGGCCATCGCGGGCGGGCTGGCGCCGGTGCTGGAGGACCAGGTGGCGGCGCTGGAGGGGCTGGCCGGGCGCTTCCCGCTGGACCTGGGGCGGGTGGCCATCCGGGGCTGGTCGTTCGGCGGCTGGCTGGCGGGGTTCGCGGTGCTGCGGCGCCCGGACGTGTTCCACGCGGCGGTGGTGGGCGCCCCGGTGACGGACCAGCGGCTCTACGACGCCCACTACGCCGAGCGGTACCTGGGCGGGAGGCCCCAGGACGTGCCGGACGCCTACCGGGACAGCTCGCTCGTGGGGGACGACGGACTGGTGGAGGCACGGGAGCCGGCCAGGCCCATGATGATCATCCATGGCATGGCGGACGACAATGTGGTCGCCGCACACACGCTCCGGCTGTCCTCGGCGCTGCTGGCGGCGGGCCGCCCTCATGAGGTGCTGCCGCTGACGGGCGTGACCCATATGACCCCGCAGGAGCGGGTCGCGGAGAACCTGCTCCTCCTCCAGGTGGACTTCCTGAAGCGGTCGCTGGGCCTGGGGTGAGCACGACCGGCCGGGGCGCGCGGTGCGCCCCGGCCGGTCCACGGCACCCGCACGGCCGTACGGGGTCCAGGGTCGCGTGTCCGTATATCGGGACGGCGTCGCCCGGGTGTCCCGCGTGTTACGCGCCGACCGGACCACCCGCGCCGCCCATACCGCCCCCGCCGCCGGGCGCGCCTCCCCCGCCGGGCGCCCCGGGCACCCCGGGCGCCCCCGGGACCCCGCCCGGACCCTCCGCGCCCCGTGCCGGGCCGGGCGGCCCGTCCTCGCCCGGCACCACGTGCAGCTCCTCCGCGAAGTGGCACGCAGAGTCGTGCCGCGCCGGGCTGTCGACCTCGCGGAACACGGCGGGCACGGCGAGCAGCGGGACCTCCAGGGCGCACCGCTCGCGCGCCTTCCAGCAGCGGGTGCGGAAGCGGCAGCCGGAGGGCGGGTTCGCGGGCGACGGCACGTCACCGGAGAGCAGGACGCGCTCGCGGTGCTCGCGCGCCTCCGGGTCCGGCACGGGCACGGCGGACAGCAGCGCCTGCGTGTACGGGTGGGTGGGGTGGTCGTAGATCTCGGTGTCGGTGCCCGTCTCGACGATCCGGCCGAGGTACATCACCCCGATCCGGTCGGAGATGTGCCGGACGATCGACAGGTCGTGCGCGATGAAGACGTACGACAGGCCGAACTCGTCCTGGAGCCGCTCCAGCAGGTTGACGACCTGGGCCTGCACGGACACGTCGAGGGCGGAGACGGGCTCGTCGGCGACGATGACGCGCGGCTGGAGGGCGAGGCCCCGCGCGATGCCGATGCGCTGGCGCTGCCCGCCGGAGAACTGGTGCGGGTAGCGGTTGATGTGCTCCGGGTTGAGGCCGACGACCTCCAGCAGCTCGCGCACCCGGCGCCGCCGGTCGCCCTTGGGCGCGGCCTCGGGGTGGATCTCGTAGGGCTCGCCCACGATGTCGCCGACCGTCATGCGGGGGTTGAGGGAGGTGTACGGGTCCTGGAAGACCATCTGGATGTCGCGCCGTACCGCCTTCAGGGCCCGCCCGGACAGCCGGGTGATGTCCTCGCCCCGGTAGCGGATCGCGCCGGAGGTGGGCCGTTCCAGGTTGACCAGCATCCGGGCGACCGTCGACTTGCCGCAGCCGGACTCGCCGACGATGCCGAGGGTCTCGCCGGGGCGCAGGGCGAAGGAGACGCCGTCGACCGCCTTGACGGCGCCGATCTGCTTGCGGAACAGCACCCCGCGGGTGAGCGGGTAGTGCTTGACGAGGTCGCGTACCTCGAGGATCGGCTCAGCGGACGGCATCGGCGGGCTCCTTGTGGAGGGTCTCCCGCCAGAAGTGGCAGGCGCTGTGCCGGTCGCCGGGGACCTCGTACAGCGGGGGGACGTCGGTGCGGCACACGTCGCGGGCGCGGGGGCAGCGCGGGTGGAAGGGGCAGCCGGGCGGGATCGCCGTGAGGCTGGGCGGCAGGCCCTTGATCGCGTACAGCTCCCGTCCCTTCTGGTCCAGGCGCGGGATGGAGTCGAGCAGGCCCTGGGTGTAGGGGTGGGCGGGGGCCTTGTACAGGTCGTGGACGGGGGCGGTCTCGACGATGCGGCCGGCGTACATGACGGCGATGCGGTCGGCGACGTCCGCGACGACGCCGAGGTCGTGGGTGATGAGGATGAGGCCCATGCCCAGCTCCCGCCGCAGCTCCGCGAGCAGCTCCATGACCTGGGCCTGGACGGTGACGTCGAGGGCGGTGGTCGGCTCGTCCGCGATGATCAGGGCCGGTTCGAGGGCCATCGCCATGGCGATCATGATGCGCTGGCGCATGCCGCCGCTGAACTGGTGGGGGTACTGGCCGACGCGTTCGCGGGCGGCGGGGATGCGGACGCGGTCCATCAGCTCGACGGCCCTGGCGCGGGCGTCCTTCTTCGACATGCCCCGGTGGACGGTGTACATCTCGGCGAGCTGGTCGCCGACGGTGAGGACGGGGTTGAGGGCGGACAGGGCGTCCTGGAAGATCATCGCCATCCGGGCGCCGCGCACCTTGCGCCGCTCCTCCTCCTTGAGGGTGAGCAGGTCGCGGCCCTGGAAGAGGATCTGCCCGGCGGTGATGCGGCCGGGCGGGGTGTCGAGGATGCCCATCACCGCCTGGGCGGTGACGGACTTGCCGGACCCGGACTCGCCGAGGACGGCGAGCGTCTCGCCCGCGTCGACCGCGTAGGTGACGCCGTTGACGGCCCTGGCGGTGCCCTCGCGGGTGCGGAACTCGACGTGGAGGTCGCGTACTTCGAGCAGCATGGCGGCGGCTCCTCAGCGCAGCTTGGGGTCGAGGGCGTCGCGTACGGCGTCGCCGAGCATGATGAACGCGAGGACGGTGACGCTCAGCGCCCCGGCGGGCCACAGCAGCATGTGGGGGGCGTTGCGGATCTGCGGGGCGGCGTTGGAGATGTCGATGCCCCAGGAGACGGTGGGCGGGCGGAGCCCGACGCCGAGGAACGACAGGGTCGCCTCCAGCGCGATGTAGGTGCCCAGGGCGATGGTCGCGACGACGATGACGGGGGCGACGGCGTTGGGCGCGACGTGCCGCAGCAGGAGGCGGGGGCTGCCGGCCCCGAGCGAGCGGGCGGCCTGGACGTAGTCGTGCTGTTTCGCGGTGATGACGGAGCCGCGGGCGATGCGGGCGATCTGGGGCCAGCCGAGCAGCACGATGAAGCCGACCACGGGCCAGACGGTGGTGCTGGTGACGACGGAGAGGAAGACCAGGCCGCCGAGGACCACCGGGATGCCGAAGAAGACGTCGGCGGTGCGGGAGAGCAGGGCGTCGCTCCAGCCGCCGAAGAACCCGGCGAGGCCGCCGAGGAGGCTGCCGAGGAGGGCGGCGCCGAGGGTGGCGGCGATGCCGACGGTGATGGAGGCGCGCGCCCCGTGGACGGTGCGGGCGTACACGTCGCAGCCCTGGGTGTCGAAGCCGAAGGGGTGGCCGGGCTCGGAGCCCTGCTGGGACTTGGCGAGGTCGCAGCGGAGCGGGTCGGTGCTGGTGAGCAGCTGCGGCCAGATCGCGATGAGCACCAGGAAGAGGATGAGCAGGGACGACACGATGAAGACGGGGTTGCGGCGCAGCTGGTGCCAGGCGTCGGTCCACAGGCTGCGGGGCTTTCCGCCGGGGCCGGGCGCGGTGCCCTCCTCGCCGGTGGGTTCGGTCTCGGGCTTGTCGAGGGTCTTCGCTTCGCTCATGGCCAGGTCCATGGCGCCGCCGGCGCCGGTAGGCGCGATCGCCTCGCGCGGGTTCTCGTACGGGCTCTTGTCGTACGGGTCCCTGTCGTGGGGGTCCTGCTCGTACGGGCTCTTTCCGTAGGGGCCCTCCGCGCGGGGGGCCTCCCCGTGGGGGCCTTCCCCGTGGGGGCCCCTCCTCTCGTCCGGGTCAGGCATAGCGGATCCTCGGGTCCAGGACCGCGTAGAGCAGGTCGACCAGCAGGTTCGCCACCAGGAAGACGATCACGAGAATCGTCACGAAGCCGACGACGGTGGGTGAGTTGTTGCGCAGGATGCCCTGGTAGAGCTGGTAGCCGACGCCGTGGATGTTGAAGATCCGCTCGGTGACGATGGCGCCGCCCATCAGGGCGCCGATGTCCGCGCCGATGAAGGTGACGACGGGGATGAGGGAGTTGCGCAGCAGGTGCCGGGTGATGACGCGGCGGCGCGGCAGCCCCTTGGCGACGGCGGTGCGGACGTAGTCGGCGCGGGTGTTCTCGGCGATGGAGGTGCGGCTGAGCCGGGTGACGTAGGCGAGGGAGACCAGGGCGAGGACGACGCCGGGGAGGAGCAGCTCGTCGAAGCGGGCCTCCGAGGAGACGGAGGGGTTGATCCACCCCCACTTGACGCCGAAGAGGTACTGGAGGAGGTAGCCGGAGACGAAGGTGGGGACGGAGATCACCACCAGGGTGAGGACGAGCAGCCCGGTGTCGAGGGGGCGGCCGCGCTTGAGGCCGCTGACCACGCCGAGGGTGACGCCGACGACGATCTCGATGAGGATCGCGACGACCGTGAGCCGCAGGGTCACGGGGAAGGCGGCGGCCATCAGCTCGGTGACCTGCTGTCCGTTGAAGGCGGTGCCGAAGTCGCCCTGGAAGATCGACCCCATGTAGAGCAGGTACTGCTTCCACAGCGGCTCGTCGAGGTGCAGCTCCTCGCGGATGCGGGCGGCGGTGGCGGGGTCGGGCGCCTTGTCGCCGAAGAGCGCGGCGACCGGGTCGCCGAGGGCGTACACCATGAGGAAGATCAGCAGGGTGGTCCCGATGAACACGGGGATCATCTGGAGCAGCCGCCTGATGACGTAACGCCCCATGTGGCCTCCTGGCGGGGGTGCGGGCGGCGGCTCAGCCGACCGTGATCTGGTCGTACACGGGGACGCTGAACTGGTTGAGCTCCACGTCGGAGAGGCGCTCGGAGTAGCCGGCGCTGCCGTTCTGGTACCAGAGGGGGATGGCGGGCATCTGGGCGGCGAGGATCCGCTCGGCGTCCTGGAAGTCCTTGATGGCGGTGGCCTCGTCGGACTCGGCGTTGGCGCGGTCGACGAGGGCGTCGAAGCGCTCGTTGCTGAACTTGCCGTAGTTGGAGGAGGCGCCGGTGTAGTAGAGGGGCTCCAGGAAGTTCTGGATGAGCGGGTAGTCGGCCTGCCAGCCGGAGCGGAAGGGGCCGGTCATGCGGTAGTTGGTGACCTGGTTGCGGAAGTCCGCGAAGGTGCCGACGGGGTTGACGGTGCAGACGGGGCCGCTGTCGAGGACGTTGTTGATGCTGTTGCAGACGGCGTCCATCCACTGGCGGTGGGAGCCCGTGTCGACGTTGGAGGTGAGGGTGATCTTCCCGCCGGGGAGGCCGCCGCCCTCGGTGATGAGCCGCTTGGCCGCGGCCGCGTCGTAGACGCAGGCGTCGCCGCAGACGTCGCCGTAGCCGCCCTTCTCGCCGAGCGCCGGGGAGGTCCAGTCCTTGGCGGGGGTGCGGGTGTTCTGGAAGATCTGCCGGGTGATCTGCTCGCGGTTGATCGCCTTGGAGATGCCGATGCGGACCTTCTCCATGCCGGGCTTGGCCCATTCGGGCCGGTAGAAGGGGAAGGCCAGGGTCTGGATGATCAGGGCGGGCTGGTTGATGTAGCGGTCGCCGAGGTCGCTCTCGACGTTCTTGAGCTGCTGGGCGGGGATGTCGTCGACGAGGTCGAGGTTGCCGGAGATCAGGTCCTGGTAGGCGGTGTTGTTGTCGGTGTAGACCCGCAGGTCGACGCCGTCGTTCCTGGCCTTGTCGGGGCCCTGGTATCCGTCCCAGCGGCGCAGCCGCATCTCGCTGCCCTTGGTGTACGCGTCGACGGTGTACGGGCCGTTGCCGACCGGCTTGTCGAGCCAGGCCGCGCGGTCGGTGAAGAACGCCTGCGGCAGCGGCATGAAGGCGTTGTAGCCGAGGGTGTCGGGCCAGGTCGAGAACTTGTCGGTGAGGGCGACGGTGAAGGTCCGCTCGTCCTTGACCACCAGGCCCCGCATGGTCTGGGCCTTTGCGGCACCGGACTCGGGGTGGACGTCCTCGTAGCCGACGATGTCGGCGAAAAAGGGGGCGTTGTTCTGCTTGTTGTCGATGTGGGCGGCGTAGTTCCAGGCGTCCACGAAGGACTTGGCGGTCACCTTCTCGCCGTTGCTGAAGGTCCAGCCGTCCTTCAGGGTGACGGTGAAGTTCTGCGCGTCGGTCGTCTCGATCGACTGGGCGACCATGTCCTTGGCCTCGCCGGTGGCGGGGTCGTACCGCTTGAGTCCGCGGAAGATCATGTCGAGGACCTTGCCGCCCTGGACCTCGTTGGTGTTGGCCGGCTCCAGCGGGTTCTGCGGGTCGCCCCAGGAGGAGCTGAGGACACCGTCGCCGCTCCCGCCGCCCCCTCCCCCGCAGGCCGTCGCGGTGACCGCGAGGACGACGGCGGCGGCGACGGCGGCCCACGTGGTGGGGTGGCTGGCTCCGCGCATGGGGTGCCTCCTGGTCTTCGGGGCCGTGAGCAGGACTTAGGCCCCAATATCACCGCATACGAGACACCCCGCACCCCGCGCGCCCCCAAAGGGGGTGCGGGCGGCGGGCCAGGCCGGCGCGCTGCCGTCCGCAAGGCCGCGGCGCCGGGCGGGAACCGCGCGGCGCCGCCGGGCGGGTGGCCGGGACGGCGCCGCGCGCCCGGCCGTACCTCGCCCGGAAACGCCCGAAGGCCCCCCGCCGCCGCGGGGGGCCTTCGGAGCGCGGGTCACTTGGAGTCGGACTCCAGGGACGCCAGGGCGGGGTCGAGGACGACCTCCTTGCCGCCCTTGATGGTGGGCTCCTCCGGGAAGTGGCAGGCGGTGAGGTGGCCCTCGGTGCTGCCGGAGAGCTGCACCAGCGGCGGCTCGTCCGTCGCGCACTTCTCCTGCGCCTTCCAGCAGCGGGTGCGGAAGCGGCAGCCGGTCGGCGGGTTGATCGGCGACGGCACGTCGCCGGCGAGGCGGATGCGCTCGCGCTGCGAGCCGTCGACCGTGGCCTCGGGCACCGCGGAGAGCAGGGCGTGGGTGTACGGGTGGCGCGGCCGGTTGTACAGGGAGTCGCGGTCGGCGACCTCCATGACCTTGCCGAGGTACATCACCGCGACGCGCTGCGAGAAGTGCCGGACGACCGCCAGGTCGTGGGCGATGAAGAGGAAGGCGATGCCCATCTCTTCCTGGACCTTCTGCAGCAGGTTGACCACCTGCGCCTGGATCGACACGTCGAGCGCCGACACGGGCTCGTCCGCGACGATCAGCTTCGGCTGGAGCGCCAGGGCGCGGGCGACACCGATGCGCTGGCGCTGGCCGCCGGAGAACTCGTGCGGGAAGCGGTTGTAGTGCTCCGGGTTGAGGCCCACGGTCTCCAGGAGCTCGCGCACGCGGTTCTCGCGGCCGCCGGGCGGGTTGATCCCGTTGACCTCCATCGGGCTCTTGATGATCGTGCCGACGGTCTGGCGCGGGTTCAGCGACGAGTACGGGTCCTGGAAGATCATCTGGATCTCGGACCGGATCGGCGCGAGCTGCTTGCGCTTGGCGTGGGTGATGTCCTGGCCCGCGTACTCGATCGTGCCGCCGGTGGGCTCCAGGAGGCGGGTGATCAGCCGGCCGGTGGTCGACTTGCCGCAGCCCGACTCACCGACCAGGCCCAGCGACTCGCCGGGGTACATCGTGAGGTCCACGCCGTCGACCGCCTTGACGGCACCGACCTGGCGCTTGAAGGGGAAGCCGCCGTAGATGGGGAAGTGCTTCTGGAGCCCTTCCACCTTCAGCAGCGGTTCTCCCTGCTGCTGCTTCGCTCCCTGCTGCTGCGGCAGAGTGACGTTCTCGCTCATGTCTCTGCGTCTCCTAGCCCAGCCGGGGCTTGATCTGGTCGATGAAGATGGTCTGCTTCTGCTCCGCCGTGAGGTGGCAGGCCGCGGCGCGGCCGGCCGCCAGCGGCGGGCGCTCGGTCGAGCAGAGGCCGCCGGGGACCTCGTCGACGAAGCGGCACCGCGGGTGGAAGCGGCAGCCGGTGGGCGGGTTCAGCAGGCTGGGCGGGGTGCCCGGGATCGGGACGAGCGCCTCGCTGGTGTCGCCGCCGAGGCGCGGCATCGAGCTGAGCAGGCCCCAGGTGTAGGGGTGCTTCGGCTCGCTCAGCACCTCGCGGACGGAACCCCGCTCCACGGCCCGGCCCGCGTACATCACCAGCAGGTCGTCCGCCATGTTGGCGATGACGCCGAGGTCGTGGGTGATGAAGATGATCGCGGAGCCGAACTCCTGCTGGAGGTCGCGCAGCAGGTCCAGGATCTGGGCCTGCACGGTCACGTCGAGGGCGGTGGTCGGCTCGTCGGCGATGAGCAGCTCGGGGTCGCACATCAGCGCCATGGCGATCATGGCGCGCTGGCGCATGCCGCCGGAGAACTGGTGCGGGTAGTCGTCGAACCGGGTCTTCGGCTGCGGGATGCCGACCTTGGTCAGCATCTCGATCGCGCGGTCCTTCGCCTCCTTCTTGGAGGCGCCGCGGTGCTTGATGAACGGCTCGGACAGCTGGCGGCCCACCGTGTAGTACGGGGAGAGCGCGGTCAGCGGGTCCTGGAAGATCATGGCGACCTTGTTGCCGCGGAGCTTCTCCATCTCCTTCTCGGAGGCGGTGGTCAGCTCCTGGCCGTCCAGGACGATCTCGCCCTGGATGTCGGTCGACTTGCGGTTGTGCAGGCCGAGGACCGTCAGGTTGGTGACGGACTTGCCGGAGCCCGACTCGCCGACGATGCCCAGCGTCTTGCCGCGCTCGATGTCGAACGACAGCCCGTCGACGGCCCTGACGACGCCGTCCTCGGTGGAGAAGGCCACGCGCAGGTCGCGGACCGAGAGGAAGGCCTCCGGCCCGGTCGGGGCCGGCTTGTCTTCGGTCTTGGTCAGTGTGGTCACGGTCGTTCTCCTAGGCGAGGCGCACGCGCGGGTCGATGTAGGCGTAGGCGAGGTCCACGATGACGTTCAGGATGAGGATGAAGAACGCACCGAACAGCATCACGCCCATCGTCAGCGGCAGGTCCTTGCTCACCGAGGCGTCGACCGCGAGGCGGCCGATGCCGGCCAGGTCGAAGGTCTGCTCGGTGACCACGGCGCCGGCGAGCAGCGCGCTCAGGTCCATGCCGATGATCGTCACGATCGGCGTCAGCGAACCGCGCCAGGCGTACCGGAAGAACACGTACTTCTGCGGCATGCCCTTGGCGCGTGCCGTGCGGACGTGCTCCTCCTGGAGCTGCTCGATCATGGTCGAGCGCGCCATACGCGTGTACTGGGCGGTGAAGATGGTGGCCATCACGGCCCAGGGGATCAGCAGGCCGGTGGCCCAGGCGAGCGGGTCCTCGCTGAACGGCGTGTAGCTCGGGTTCTCCATCCAGCCGGTGGAGTAGACCATGATGCCGAGCACGATGGCGCCGAGGAAGTAGATCTGGAAGGAGCTGAGCACCATCGAGGCGCCGCTGACGAACTTGTCGACCTTGGTGCCGCGCTTCCAGGCGGCGAGCATGCCGGAGCCGAGGCCGAGTACCAGGAAGATGACCAGGCCACCGACGGTGAGCGACAGCGTCAGCGGGAAGCGGTCCACGATGGAGTCCCACACGAAGTCGCCCGAGTCGAAGGACAAGCCCAGGCAGGGCGCCGCGCAGTGCCCTTGCGCGAAGTCACGGCCGGCCACGATGCCCAGCATGAAGGTCCAGAACTGCGTGGTGATCGGCTTGTCGAGACCGAGGTTCTCCCGGATGACGGCCAGGTTCTCCGGCGAGCAGTTCTTGCCACAGGAGAGGGCGGCGAAGTCCTGGGGGATTGTGTAGAACAGGAAGAACGTGAAGGCGCCGATCAGGAACATGATCACGACGGCGCCGGTCAACCTGCGGATGAGGAACTGAAGCATGGCGGGCAGCTGCTCTCTTCGGAAGCGGCGGGCGGTGAGGGGTGGGGCCCGCGGGGGCGCGCTCCGCCTGGCGCGCACCCCCGCGGGTCAGCCGATGTTCGGTGTTACGGCTGCTTCAGGTACAGGTCGTTGATGTTGATGTAGCTCGAGTTGGTGCTGTACCGGGCACCGCCGATGTTCGAGCCGAAGAGCTGCATCTGCTTCGAGTAGTAGACCGGGGCGGCCGGGTTGACCTCCTCGACGATGCGCTTGTGCGCCTCTTCCCACTTCTTGGCGGCCTGCTCCGGCTGGAGCTTCAGGGCCTCCTGGATGAGCTCGTTGACCTTGGGGTCGTTGATGTGCGAGTAGTTCGAGGCACCGTCAGCGATCAGCTTGCCGTCGTAGACCGGGGTGACGACCGTGGACGGGGAGGACCAGTCCTGGCCCCAGCCGGTCATGTACAGGTCGAACGGGTTCTTGAGCTTGCCGATCTGCTCGTAGTAGCTGGCGCGCTCGACTTCCTTCAGCTGGAGGTCGATGCCGATCGCCTTGAGCGCGTCCTTGATGATGACGGACTGCTTCTGGCCACGCGGGGTGTTGGAGTAGGCGTAGGTCAGCTTGGTGCCCTCCTTGAAGCCCGCCTCCTTCAGCAGCTGCTTGGCCTTCTCCACGTCGCCGTTCGGCTTCTTCTTCTTGCCGAAGGGGTCGTAGTTCGGGTCGTGGCCCGGCAGGGTCGGGGCGAACAGACCGCCGGCGATCTCGCCGCCGTACTTGCCGCCGTCGGCCTGGATCATCCGCTCGTTCGGGATGGCGTAGGTGATCGCGTCGCGGATCTTCTTGTCCTTGACACGGTCCATGTTGAAGGTGAGCTGCCACACGTAGGGCTGGTAGCCCTTGATCGTGCGCTTGTTGACCTCGGGCTTGGTGACGACGTCGCGGACCAGCGTGGTCTCGACGGAGTCGGTGAACTGGATGGCGTTCTTCGCCTCACCCTGGTCGGCGATCAGACGCTTGGTCTGGCTGGCCGCGTCGATGGTGTTGGTGAAGTTGTAGCCGTCCACGTACTGGTGGCGGACCGCGTCGGTCTTCGGGTCCCAGTTGGTGTTGCGGACCAGCTTGAGGGACTTGCCGGCCTTGTACTCGGCGATCTTGTACGGACCGAGGGCCTTGGGCGCCTTGTCGTACTTCTCCTTCGTGTCCTGCTTCGCGGGCACGATGCCGTAGCCGGCCATGGCGAGCGCCTGCGGCAGGTCGGGGCGCGGCTGGTCGAACTTGAAGATGACCGTCTTCGCGTCCGGGGTCTCCAGGACGGTGTCCGGCAGGTGCTTGCCGGTGTACGGGCCCTCCGGCAGCGCCTTGCGGTAGTCCGTGCCGGACAGCCAGGTCTGCAGGAACGTCGGGCCGTCGAAGATGACCTTCGAGTAGAGGCGCTCGACGGAGTGGCGGACGTCGGCGGACGTGATGACGTTGCCGTCCTCGTCCTTGATGCCGTCCTTCAGCGTGAACTTCCAGGTCTTTCCGCCGTCGGTGGTCTGGCCGGAGTCGGTGGCGATGTCACCGACGACGGTCAGGTTGCCCTTGGCGTCCTCCTGGTAGTTCGTCAGCTTGCGGTGGACCAGGTTGGCGAACTGACCCGCGTCGGAGACGTAGATCTGGCCCGGGTCCATGTGGCTGAGGTCGGACTGCTGGTACACCTCGATGAAGCCACCGGACTTGGCACCCGCCACTTCCTTGGCCGGACCGGTGGAGGCAGCGGCGTCACCGTAGACGACGGGCTTCGACTGCTCGGCCGCGTCGCTGGCGCCGGGGGCGGCCTTGCCGGTGTCGCCCTTGCCCTTGTCGTTGCTGCTGCAGCCGGTGAGCACGAGGGAGCCGGCCGCGAGGGCGACGACTATGGCTCGCGCGGAGCGCGATCGGATGGACTTCATGTGCTCTATGCACCTACCTGTGAGTTGTTGTCCAGAAAAGTGCTGCCTGCCGTCCGGTTGCCCGGTGCGGGGGCGGCAGCTCCCCCGCACATGGACGTCACCGTCCGGTCTTGGGGTCGAACGCGTCGCGGACCGAGTCGCCCAGCAGGTTGAAGGCGAGGATGAAGAGCACCATCGCGATACCGGGGAAGAACATGAACGCGGGGTTCTGCTCGTAGATGTCCGCGCCGATGGCGAACATGCGGCCCCAGTCCGGGGTCTCCTCGGTGAAGCCGACGCCGACGTAGGAGAGGAACGCGATCGAGAGGATGGCGCTGGGCAGCATGTAGGTGCCCTGTACCAGGATCGGGGTCACGATGTTCGGCAGGATCTCCTTGCGGACGATCCGCCACCGGGAAGCACCGGAGACCAGCGCGGCCTCGACGAACTCCCGCTCACGGATGGTCAGTACGGAGCTGCGCACCAGACGCGCCATGCCCATCCAGCCCAGGAACCACATCACCAGGACGATCGCGACCGCCCGGAGGTAGGTGGGCGTCTCCTCCCGCGGGTCCACGAAGAGCGCGGTCACGACGGGCATGAAGGCGATGAAGAAGAGCTGGCTCGGGAAGGCGAGGAAGAAGTCGGTGATCCGGCCGAGCCAGTAGTCCACCTTGCCGCCGAAGAACCCGCCGACCATGCCGATGAGGACACCGGTGGCCACGGAGAGCACCGTCACGACCACGGCCAGGTACAGCGAGGTGCGGATGCCGTAGAGCAGCATCGTGAACACGTCGCGGCCCAGGTTGGGCTCGATGCCGAACCAGAACTCTCCGGAGACGCCGCCGAAGGTGCCGTACGGCATGCCGAAGTCGTCGAGGATGTCCTCATAGCCCGACACGGACGGGTACAGCGTGAACGGGTCCTTGCCGTAGAGCGAGGAGATCACGGGCGCCAGCGCGCCGATGAGGAAGAAGAAGATGACCACGAAGGCGGAGACCACGCCGACGCGGTCGCGCTTGAAGCGCATCCACATCAGCTGACTCGGCGAACGGCCCTGGTGGCCCTTCTCGGTCTTCTCCTCCGCGGCCTCGGTCTCGGCCGTGGTGTCTTTGTCCAAGGTGACGGAGGTTGCGGAGCCCTCGATCTCGGTTGGACTGGTCATGGTGTGTCCATTTCACGGGTGTCGGATGACCCGCGGTCCTGCGCGTGCGGCGACGGCCGGGCGGTGGTGCACCCGGTCGCTCACGGCCGCTGCCTGACGTCCTTCCGGAGCTTCCGGGCACACCGGGCACCCGTGGCCGGGTACGACGGCGACACCGCACACCGGGCGGGAGCTGCCCCGCGGGCGTGGGCCGGAAGGATGGTCAGCAGGGGTGGATTACCCCCCGAGGAGCGCGAGCCGAGCGGTTGACCGGGTCTTAGAATCGCCGACCGCTGCAGGCGGCCCGACCGGTTGACGTACACGGGTAACCGGCCGTTGGAGCCAGCTGCGACGACCCGACCCCACTGGCGCTCGTGGCACCGCGCATGGGTTCCTCCTCATGAGTCCACGTATTCACTGCATGGTTGGGTACGGGGCACTCCGCCGACACCCCTGACGGCGAAGTGCTGTACCACGTGTGCTCGCGAGTCGGCGCTCCCCACAGCGCGTGACCCATCGACCCGAGCTCAGTGGAGCCAACTATTAAGTACGACCGGGCTGTAAACCACACTTAAAGGGTCTCGTTTTGACAACATCGCCCAAGTGTCACTGACCGAAATCCAGACAAAGTGAGCACAGACAGACACCCGCGAAACGGACTGTTAACACAAGTTCCGGAGAGCAACGATCGATAACCGGACGCTTCGCAGGTGAAAACATGTTGACGTAGACGCGTCATAAGTGTCCGGAGCGCGTCACGCCGGCGGGAGCGGAGGAGTGTCCGTTAAGGCACCGGTTGAGAAATCTGTCACAACCGGGCGGACACGGCACGGTCCTGGGCGCGGTGTTCTGAGCGCGGTGTCCTGAGCGCGTGCGGGCGCGGTCCCTCGGCGCGGTGCCAGGTCGGCGCGAACCCCGGGCACGGGCCCCGGTTCCGAACCCCGGCTCCGGACCCCGGTTCCGGACCCCGGTACGGCTCCGGGCCCGGCCGGCGCCCGGAACGCGGTACCGGGGCGCGCCCGGGAACGGCCGACGGCCGCCGGGTGGGTACCCGGCGGCCGTCGGTGGGGGCGTGGGCGGGCGCGCGCGGCGCCCGGACGCGCGTCGGCGTCAGCCGTGCTTGGCGCGGGAGGCCGCGCGGGCGCGCTCGCGCGCGTCCAGGTTGACCTTGCGGATGCGGACCGCCTCCGGAGTCACCTCGACGCACTCGTCGTCGCGGCAGAACTCCAGGGACTGCTCCAGCGACAGCTTCCGCGGCGGGACGATCGACTCGGAGACGTCGGCCGTGGAGGAGCGCATGTTGGTGAGCTTCTTCTCCTTGGTGATGTTGACGTCCATGTCGTCGGAGCGGGAGTTCTCACCGACGATCATGCCCTCGTACACCTCCGTGCCCGGCTCCACGAAGAGGACGCCGCGCTCCTGGAGGTTGGTCATCGCGAAGGCGGTGACCGCGCCGGACCGGTCGGCGACCAGCGAACCGTTGTTACGGGTCGTCAGCGTGCCGAACCAGGGCTCGTGGCCCTCGTGGATCGAGTGGGCGATGCCCGTGCCGCGCGTCTGCGTCAGGAACTCCGTACGGAAGCCGATGAGGCCGCGGGACGGGACGACGAACTCCATGCGGACCCAGCCCGAGCCGTGGTTCGACATGTTGTCCATGCGGCCCTTGCGGACGCCCATGAGCTGCGTGACGGCGCCCATGTGCTCCTCGGGCACGTCGATCGTCATGCGCTCGACCGGCTCGTGGACCTTGCCGTCGATCTCCTTGGTGACGACCTGGGGCTTGCCGATGGTCAGCTCGAAGCCCTCCCGGCGCATCGTCTCGACGAGGATGGCCAGCGCCAGCTCGCCGCGGCCCTGCACCTCCCACGCGTCGGGGCGGTCGGTGTCCAGGACGCGCAGCGACACGTTGCCGATCAGCTCGCGGTCGAGGCGGTCCTTGACCTGGCGGGCGGTGACCTTGCGGTCCTTGACGGCGGACTTGGCGTCGGCCCCCTTGCCCGTGCCGCCCCGGCCGACCAGCGGCGAGGTGTTGGTGCCGATGGTCATGGAGATGGCCGGCTCGTCCACCGTGATCAGCGGCAGCGCGATCGGGTTCTCCGGGTCGGCCAGCGTCTCACCGATCATGATCTCGGGGATGCCGGCGACGGCGCAGATGTCGCCCGGGCCCGCCTTCTCGGCGGGCTTGCGGGTCAGCGCCTCGGTCATCATCAGCTCGGAGATGCGGACGTTCTGCACGGAGCCGTCGCGCTTCATCCAGGCGACGGTCTGGCCCTTCTTCAGCTCGCCCTGCTGGACGCGCAGCAGCGCGATACGGCCGAGGAAGTTGTCCGCGTCGAGGTTGGTGACGTGGGCCTGGAGGGGGGCGTCCTCGTCGTAGACGGGGGCGGGGATGTGCTCCAGGATCGTGGAGAAGAACGGCTCCAGGCTGGTGGAGTCGGCGGGGACCGTGCCGTCCTCCGGCTTGGTCAGCGAGGCGACGCCGTCCCGGCCGCAGGCGTAGACGATCGGGAACTCGATCTGGTCCTCGTCCGCGTCCAGGTCCAGGAACAGGTCGTACGTCTCGTTGACGACCTCGTCGATCCGGGAGTCGGGGCGGTCCGTCTTGTTGATGCAGAGGATGACGGGCATCCGCTTCTGCAGGGCCTTGCGGAGCACGAAGCGGGTCTGCGGCAGCGGACCCTCGGACGCGTCCACCAGGAGCACGACGCCGTCGACCATCGACAGGCCGCGCTCGACCTCGCCGCCGAAGTCGGCGTGGCCGGGGGTGTCGATGATGTTGATGGTGATCGGGGCCCCGCCGTCCTTGGGGTGGTACTTCACCGCCGTGTTCTTGGCGAGGATCGTGATGCCCTTCTCACGCTCCAGGTCGTTCGAGTCCATCATGCGGTCGTCGACGGAGTCGAGCTGGTGGGCCGCGAAGGCACCGGCCTGCTTGAGCATGGCGTCGACGATGGTCGTCTTGCCGTGGTCGACGTGGGCGACGATGGCTACGTTACGGATGTCGTGGCGCGTGGGCATGGGTGGCTGGCGCTTCTCTCGGATCGTGGGTGCGGCGTCTCGTCTTCCTCAGTACGCCCGCCGGGCGGACGCGCCACGGCTCTGTCCATGGTACGGGGCCGACGCACACGCGGCCTCCCGGGCATGATCGTGCCCGCCGGGAGGCCCGGCGGGCAACGGATCTGAGCACTTTCTGAGGCTTGTTCGCCCCGGTTTCACTTCTTCTTCGGCGCCGCGAACCCGATGTTCTCGTACCGCGGTGTCGCGAAGCCGAAGGCTCCCGCGTTGACCACGTTCTTCTTCACGGCGACCAGCTCGGGCCGCTGGAACAGCGGGATGGACCCGGCCGCGGCCCAGATGCGGGCGTCGGCCTGGCGCACCAGGTCGCGGGCGGCCTTCTCGTCCAGCTCGGCGGCGGCCCGCTCGAAGAGCTGGTCGATGTGGTCGGTGCCGACCCGCGTGTAGTTCTGCTCCACCAGCAGCGAGCCGTCGGTGGCCGGCTCCGGCTTGGCGTAGATGGGCCGGCCGTCGGTGGCGGGGAAGGCGGTGCCGGGCCAGGAGTAGAGGGCGAGGTCGTAGTCGCCGGAGGCGATGTGGTCCTTGAAGAAGCTCGCGTCCGGGACCTTGCTGATCTCGGTGCGCACACCGACGCGGTCCAGCATGGCGACGATCTTCTCGCCGACCGCGCGCAGCGACTCGGAGCCGGGGCCCGAGGGCAGGACGAAGCGGAGGGTCAGCGGCTGCCCGTCCTTGCCGAGCGGCCCCACGGGCGCGCCGGCCGCGGGGCTGGGCGCCTTGCCCCCGGACGGGGCGGCGGTGCCGGCGGGCGCGTACGCGCCGGGGGCGCCGCCCTGCGCCTTGGGCTGCTGCGGGGCGGGGGTGTCCCCGGCCGCGGTGCCGGTGTCCGGCTCGGTGTCCCCCGCGGCTCCGACCGCCCGGGGGGGCTTGGGGTCGTCGGCGGGCTGGGCGGGCCCGGCGCTCCCGGCGGGGGCGGCGCTCCGGCCGGCCGCGGTGTCCGGGGCGGCCGCGGTGTCCGGGGCGGTCAGGGCGGACGTGACGGCGCGGGCCTGGCCGAGGACCAGCCTGCTGTGCACCGCCGCGGCGGGCGCGGGTGCGAGGACGTACGTACCGGTCCACGGGTCGTCGGCGGGCTGCGGGTCGCCGACGATGTACAGGCCCTCGTCGGACGGCACGTCCACCGCCGTCGCACCGGCCCCCGCACCGGCCCGCGGCGACGCGGCGGGTGCGGCGGCGGGCGAGGCGGCCCCTGCGGGGGTCCCGGCCGCGGACCCGGACGGCGTCCCGGACGGGGCCTTCGACGGGGCGCCGGACCCCTCCGCCCCCGCCTTCGTGCCCTCCTTCGGCGCGGCGCTCGCGCGGGCGCCCTCCGGCGTGAAGCCCGCGTCGGCGAGCAGGGAGAGGGCCTCCTCGGTGTCCTGGTCGCCCAGGGCGCCGCTGCTGTCGGCGTACGCGTCCTGCCCGGCCAGCGCCAGGTGCGAGCCGAGCGGCTCGGCCGGGAGCCCGACCGGGGCCAGGACCGTGCGGGCCAGTTCCCGGCGGTCCAGGGCGCGGGCCACGGCGCGGCGCACCCGCTCGTCGGCGAGCGGCCCGGACTCGCCGTTCAGGGCGAGCTGGGTGAAGGCGGGCTCCAGCGTCCTGCGGACCACGTACCCGCGCAGGGCCTGCTGCTCGGCCTCGTACGCGGCGGCGGCCTGCCGGTCCCGCAGCCGGGCGGCGCGCGCGGCGGCAGCCTTCGCCTCGTCGGAGCCGTGCGCGGTGGCCCAGGACTTCAGGGCGTCGGAGGGCGCCTTGGCGTCGGGCGCGGGGGCCGGCGCGGGCCCGTCCGGCGCGGCGCCGGAGGGCGCGGCGCCGCCGGGGGCCGCGCTGCCGGGCGCGGGGCTGCCGGGCGCGCCCGCCTTGCCCTCGCGTACGGCCCGGTCGACGCGGGCCGCGAGGGACGCGTCGACGTCGGCGACGTCCACGGCCTTCGTGGTGAGCGCCTTGGCGCGGCCGGCGCGCGGGACGGCGCGCAGCACGAGGCGTTCGAGCTTCGCGGGCTCGCCCCACCAGCGCGGGTCGCGGACGAGGGTGAGGGTGCCGGCCTTCGCGTCGACCGCCTTCATCCGGAACGGTCCCGCGCTCTTGGGCAGCCGGGTGCGGGCGCCGTCGTTGAAGGCGGTCGGCGAGCCGGTGACCTCCTTCGGGTACAGCGGTGTGAACAGCGACTTCCAGTCGGCGTACCGCTTGGCGAAGGTGACCCGGACCTCCAGGTCGTCGGCGCCCCGCTCGATCTTCTCGATGCGCTCGTACCCGGCGTTGCGCGCCGTCCAGTAGGCGCTGTCGCGGCCGCGCAGGGCCTGCCACTGGGCGACGAAGTCGGCGGCGCCGATCTCGCGGCCGTCGCTCCACACGGCCTGCTGGTTCAGCCGGTACCGGACGACCTGCCGGGGTTCGCGCTCGATGATCTCGGCGGACTCCAGGTAGTTCGGATTGGGCTGGGGCCGGCCGCGCTCGTCGAGCGTGAACAGGGCGGGCAGCACGGCTCCCGCGACGCGGGCGGTGGCGGCGTCGGCGTCGGCCTGGAAGGCGTTGAGGGTGGCGGGCAGCGCGTCGACCGCCCAGCGCAGGGTGCCGCCGTCCGCGACGTCGGCGCGTGCCGCGGCGGCGATGTCCGCGGGGACGGCCCGGGCGCGGCCGCCCTCGTCCCCGGAGCTGCAGCCGGCGAGTACGGATACGGCGAGCGCCCCGCTGGTGAGGAGCGCGGCGGACCGAAGTGCGCGGACGCCGACCTGGGACATGGCTTGTACCTCTTCGTCCGGGTTCCTGGAATTTCGCGATGATCACACCTATGGCCCGTCCACTGAAAGGGACCGGAATGCCCGGGTCACGGCGACACGGCGGCCCGCCCCCCGAACCCCACCCGTGCGGCCCAACGGGGCCCTGGTGCGGTCCGGGGGGCGGGCGGTACGGGGGCGGCGGTACGCGGGCGGCGGTCGCGGTGCGGGGCGGGTACGGGGCGGGTACGGGGCGCCGGGGCGTACCGGCCGGACCCCGGCGCGGCGGGGCGGGGCGGGCACAGCGGCGCGGCACGGCGGCGCCGGGCGGCGGGGGCGCGGGGCGGGGGCGCGGGGCGGGGCGCGGGCAGGACGGTGCCGGGAGCGGGACCTCCGTCCGGCCGCGGAGGTGCGGGGCCCCACCCGGCCTCGCTCGTGTGACGCCGCCGGGGCCCCGCGGCCCTCCCCGCCCGGCCGGCCGGGCGGAGGAGCCGGTTCCGCCGCACCGGCGGGGCCAGGTCACCGACCGGGTGGGCACCCTCGGGGGGTCCGGCGCCCCGAGGGCGCCGGACACACGGGCGCCGGGCTGGTCCGCGCTGGATTCGGCGGCGCGGCGGGCACCGGCTCCGGGACCTCTCCGGCCGCTCCGCGCAGGACCGGACCCGCCGGGCTCCCGCCAAGCCGCCCCGCGTGGCCGCTCGTGGGGGCGCCGCGTGTCAGAACATGCTCAGCAGCTGGTCCACCGACGGCTCCGCCGCTCCCTCCCCGTCGGGGAGGGCCAGCTCGAACCAGACCGTCTTGCCGCGCGGCGTCCGCCGCGAGCCCCAGCAGGCGCTGAGCAGTCCGACGAGCTGGAGCCCGCGCCCGCCCTCGTCGGTGTCGCGGGCGCGCCGGCGCCTGGGCTGCACCAGCCCGGCGTCCCAGACCTCGCAGACGAGGGTCCGGTCGCGCAGCAGCCGCAGCCGGATCTCCCCCTCGCCGTAGCGCAGGGCGTTGGTGACGAGTTCGCTGACGAGCAGCTCCACCGTGTCGATCAGCGGCTCCAGCTCCCAGGCGGTGAGCTGGGCACGGGCCAGTTCGCGGGCGCGTCCCACGGACCGGGGCTCACGCGGCAGCCGCCAGTCGCCTACCGCCTCGGCGGGCAGCCCCCGCACGCGGGCCATGAGCAGGGCGATGTCGTCCTGGCCGTGCCGGGTGTCCAGCGTGTTGAGGACGTGGTCGCAGGCGTCCTCCAGGGCCATCTCCGGCCCGGTCAGGACGCGCCGCAGCTCCTGCAGGCCCTCGTCCAGGCCGTGGTCGCGGGACTCGACGAGCCCGTCCGTGTAGAGGGAGAGCAGCGCCCCCTCGGGCAGCTCGACCTCCACCTCCTCGAACGGCTCCCCGCCCACGCCCAGCGGCATCCCCGGCGGTACGTCGAGGAGCCGCGCCTCCTCGCCCGGCGCGACCAGCACGGGCGGGAGGTGGCCGGCGTTGGCGAAGGTGCAGCGCCGGGTGACGGCGTCGTACACGGCGTACACGCAGGTCGCGAGGTACACCTCGGACAGTTCGGGGCCGCGCTGCTTGTGGGCGGTGCGGGAGGTCTGGGCGCCGATGGGCGCGCCGAGACCACGGGCGATCTCGTCCAGGTGGGAGAGGACCTCGGCCGGTTCGAGGTCGAGCTGGGCCAGGGTGCGCACGGCGGTGCGCAGTTCGCCCATGGCGACGGCGGCGCGCAGGCCGCGGCCCATGACGTCGCCGACGACGAGGGCGGTGCGGTGGCCGGGCAGCTCGATGACGTCGAACCAGTCGCCGCCGACCTCGGTGGCGGCGTTGCCGGGGAGGTAGCGGCAGGCGATGTCGAGGCCGGCGGCCTCCGGGTCGCCGGGCGGCAGGAGGCTGCGCTGGAGGATCAGGGCCCGCTCGTGCTCGCGGCGGTAGAGGCGGGCGTTGTCGATGCAGACGGCGGCCCGGGCGGCCAGTTCGACGGCGAGGGCCCGGTCTCGCTCGCCGAACGGCTCGCTGCCCTTCGCGCGGGAGAACTGGACGAGCCCGACGACCGTGTCGTGGGCGACCATCGGCACGGCGAGGGTGGAGTGGACGAGGCCGCCGTCGTCGGCGGGGACGAGGACGGGGCGGCCGGTGCGCAGCGCCTTGGCGCAGGCGGAGTGGAACGGGTAGCGGTGCACCGCCCCGACGCGTGCGGGGCCCGCCGTGCAGCACTCGGGAGCCGCGGCGGAGGGGCCGACGAGGGCCGGGGCGTCGGAGACGGCGCTGGCGGAGGCGACCCGGCGGAGCTGGGCGGTGGGGCTCCCGGCCCGGCCCGGCGGGGCCTCGTCGCCGGTGAGGAGTCCCTGGTAGAGGTCGACGGCGGCGAGGTCGCAGAAGCCGGGCACGGCGACGTCGAGGAGCTCGCGCGCGGTGGTCTCCAGGTCGAGGGAGGTGCCGATGCGGGCGGTGGCCTCGTTGAGGAGGGCGAGGTTGCGGCGGGCGCTGGCGGCCTCGCGGGCCGCGTTGTGACGGCGGGTCACGTCGGTGCTGAGGCCGGCGACCCCGATGGGGCGGCCCGAACCGCTGTGGACCCGGTAGAGGTTGACGGACCAGTGGCGGCGCTCGGTGGTGCCGGGGGCGGTGCCGGTGATCTCCAGGTCGGTGACGGCCTCGCCGGTCTCCAGGACGCGGCGGAGCGCGGCGGTCAAGCGGTCCGCCTCGGCGGGGGAGAGGTAGTCGTGCACGGTGCGGCCGCGGTGCTCCTCGGCGGTGCCGCCGAAGACGGTGGCGAAGCGCTGGTTGGCCCGCTTGACCGTCAGGTCCGTGCCGAAGAGCAGAAATCCGAAGGGCGATTGGCCGAAAATCGCCTGCGAGGAGGCGAGGTCCGTCTCGATCTGGCGTAGGGCTCGTACGTCGACGGCGATACAGACGGCACCGCGTTCGCCGTGCTCGGTCTCACTGGGCATCACGTACACCTCGGCGAGGCCGCGGGCGTGCCGTTCGCCGGGGACGCGGAAGGGGACGAGGCCCGTCCATTCCTTGCCGTCGAGGATCTCGGCGACCTTGCGGTGGCCGCGCGGCCGCAGCTCGGCGGGGATGAACGCCTCGACGGGGTCCGTACCGCGGATCTCCCGAGCGGAGACGCCGAACAACTCGGCGGCCCGCAGGCTCCACTGGTCGACCAGCCCGTCGGGGCCGATGGAGAACGACGCGACTCTGATGTAGTCGTAGATCGAGCCAGGCGGGTTGCTCTGCCACACGACGCCGTCCGCCGTTCCAGGTATCTCGCTCACGCGACCGTCCCCTCCAGCTCACCGCACCGGACCGGCCATTCCCGCAGTATTCAGCACTACGGCCCCCGTCGGCACGCCGTTCACGATCACAGGGTGGTCTCGTTCGTTTTGCGCCGAGCCTGTGGTGATCGTCGTCACGTAGGTCTTCTAACCCGGCAGGGGCAGCTCGAACCACACGGTCTTGCCCGCCCGCCCCCTCCTGGTACCCCATCGGCGGGCTGAGCACGCGACCAGTTGGAGGCCGCGTCCGCCCTCGTCGTCGGGGCCGGCGGGACGGGCGCGCGGCGGGTCCGGGACGGGGTCGGAGACCTCCACGAGGAGTGCGGGACGGTACGGGAGCGCGTCCTGCGACGCGGGGAGACGGGTGAGGCGGAGACCGACGGGACCGTCGGCGTACCGCACGGAATTGGTCACCAGTTCGCTGACGAGGAGGACGGCGAGGTCGCCGAGCGCGGGGTCGAGCCGCCAGGCGCGGAGCGTGTCGCGTACGGCGGCGCGGGCCGCGCGCACGGAGGCGGGCCGTCCGGGGAGGGTCCACTCGACGCTCGCACCGTCGATGTCGCCCACGCCGACCACTTCCCCGGTCCACCGCCGGACCCCCGTCTGGATTGAGGGGGTTAATCAGCACCTACCCGATATGAGGGTCCTTGTACCGTCGGCGGCGCACCCGGACTCCGCCGGATCCGCCCGCGCATCCCGCCGCACCCCCGCCCCTCGCCCCCTGCCGAAGCCGTACCGGAACCGAGCCGCAGCCGACCGGAACCGACCGGAGCCGGATCGCTCTGCGGCCTCTCGACGGCCTCGCGGGGCATCCGCCGGGCCTCCACGGGTGCGGCGATCCGCCCGGGCGGGCGGCGCGGCGGGGCGCCACCCGGCGGCGGGCCCGGCACACCGGCGGTCAAGTGGCGTCCGGCGCAGTCCCTTTGGCCCCCGCCCCCTTCCGCGCCACCCGGCGCGACCGCCCCATCCGGCGCGACCGCCCCATCCGGCTCGACCGGCACGCCCGACCGTCCCGCCCCGCCCGACCGCCCCGGCCCGCCTTGTCAGGCGAGGGCGCCCTCGGCCCTCAGGTCGTCGAAGAGGAGTTGGTCGACGGGCGGCACGAGGTCGCGGTGGGCGTAGGAGAACCAGGCCGTCTCCTCGATCTCGCCGCTCGGCGCGGGCTCGCCCCGGTACGCGGCGGTGTAGCAGGCCATCCGTACGACCGTGCCGGGCGCCGAGCCGGGCACGGCCGCCTCGTAGGTGCCCACGTGCTCGGCGGTCGCGGGGTCGAGGAGCACGCCCAACTCCTCCTCGATCTCCCGTACGAGCGTCTGGAGGTCGCTCTCGCCGGCCTCGCGCTTGCCGCCGGGGATGTAGAACACGTCCTTCCCGCGCGGTCGCGCGCACAGGATGCGGCCGTGCTCGATCCGCACCCAGGCCACCGTGTCGATCAGCACGGGCAGCGTCCTCTTCTCTCGCGTCACTCGGCGTCACCCGGCTCCCCCGCTGGGGAACCGGCCGAGGAGGACCCTACGCCGCGGCGGACGCCGCCCCCTACGGCGGCACCCGGCCACGCGGCCCGCGCACCGCTCCCGCGGTCGCTGCCCGGCTGTGCGCCGCGACCGGCCGTGCGTCCGTGCGCCATGACCGGCCGTGCGCCGGTGCGCGCCTCGCGGCGCCGGTACGGCGGAGCCGTGTCCGAAGCCGTGGCGCCGGGTCAGCGCGCGGGCTCTCCGATGCGCTCCACCCAGTAGAGCTGCCGCTGCCCGTGGGCGTCGAGGCTGTCCGCGACCTTCTGCGCCTCGTCGCGCGTCGCGTACCGGCCGACCCGGTAGTGGTTGCCGTTGTCGTCCTGCCGGATGACCTGCCAGAGAAGTGTCGTACCGCTGTCGGGCATCACGCAGTTCCCCCCGCCCGGTCGCCTGTGTCCAAGGATTCCGTCGAAACCCCAATCCGCATATGCCTGAGCTTACGCCTGACCTTTACGGACCGGATACGCGTTTGCACAAGGAGATACGGATCCGGCCAGGAACCGCGAAGAAACAGGGGCGCACTCCTTCGAGTGCGCCCCCCGTGGGCGCCGTCGCGCCGGGCCCGCCCGGCACCCCGCGGCTCAGCGGCCCTGCGGCCCCGCGGCTTCACGGAGCAGCGGCTCAGCGGACGGGCAGGTGGTAGGCGACCCGGAAGCGGTCGGCGGGGACCACCACGTCGGCGGTCTCCACCGCCCGGCCCGACGCGAAGAACGTACGCTCCACGACCATCACCACATGGCCCGGCACCCCGCCGAGCGCCAGCAGCTCCTCCGCGAGGCCGGGCCGGGCCCCGACCTCCTCCACCACGTTGTCCACGACGACGTCGATGGCGGCCATGCGCTCCACCACCCCGCAGCCCCCGAGGGGACCCTCCTCGGGCAGCATGACGGGCGTGCGGCCCGTGAGGGCGAGCGGCTCCCAGGAGGTGGAGAGCATCACCGGCTCGCCGCCCTCCCGGAAGACGTACCGGGTGCGCATCACGGGGTCGCCCGCGGCGATGCCCAGGCGCGCGGCGACCGGGGCGGGCGCCCGCTCACGCTCGCTGCCCGACTCCCAGGTGCCGCGCGCGTCCCCGTCGGCCTGCTCCTGCCGGAACGGCGTCACCGGCCCGTGCGCCGGCCGGTACCCGGAGCGGGCGATCCGGCGCGGCCGGGGGCGCTCCCGCACATACGTGCCGGAGCCCGAGCGGCCCTCGACCAGCCCCTCGGCCATCAGGACCTTCCGGGCCTCCAGGGCCACGGTGTCCGAGACGCCGTACTCCTCCCGGATGCGGGCCTGGGAGGGGAGCCGGGTGTGCGGCGGCAGCGAGCCGTTGACGATCTTCTTGCGGAGATCGCTCGCCACACGCAGATAGGCGGGCTGCTCACCGAATGCCACGGGCCACTCCCATCAGGTTGACGGACAGCGACAGCGTGGCAACCCGGAGTTCCCCCCCGCAAGCGCGGGCCAGAAGTTCACTCGTAGTGATGAACGCTGGTCTGCTCGGGCCTTACCGCGGGTACCGTCGGGTGAGGCCGCCGACGGACGGGCCGGCGTCCTCAGCCGGCCGGCTCGGGTTCCGGGGCCTTGGTGGACAGCTTCAGCGCGGCGCGCGCGTCCTTGCCGAGGTCGAGCGGCAGGGCGTCGTACCCGGGCTCGTAGTGCGTCCAGAAGGCGTCGGCGTCGACGGCGTCGGCGGCCTTCCGCCAGTGGCCGCGGGCCTTCTCCAGCGACGTGACGACGTCCGCGACGGGCGCGGCGGAGGCGCCGGGGAAGGTGTGGCCCTTGAGCCGGCCGGCGGCGCCGTCGAGGGCCTTCGCCACCGAGCCGGCCCAGGCGGTGTTGGCGTCGAAGTCGGCGTCCGGGTCCGCCTCGGGCTCCTTCAGGAGCACGGCCTCCACCGCGTTCACCGCCGTCAGGTAGGCGAGCTGGTGGGCGTCGAGCGTGGTGGCGTCGGCGCGCAGCGAGCCGGTCAGTTTGCCCTTCTCGGCGGCGTACGCGCACGTCACCGTGCGGTCCTTCTGCAGCTTCCAGCTGTCCTCGGTGGGGTGGTAGTAGAACGTGACCGCGTTCTCCGGGACGGCCCAGTGGTCGAGGGAGTACCGCTCGCCGATCGTGAGGCAGCGCTCCTCGGCCTGCTTCTCGATGGCCGGGACGCCGGGGTAGGCGTCGCCGGTGAGCTGGAAGGCGCCGGTCACCTCGGCGTCGTGCGGCTTCGCGCAGTCGACGTCCTTGACCGTCATGACCTCCGTCTCGGCCGTGGCGCCGCCCGGCTGGTCGAAGCAGTCGCCGGTGCGCAGGCTGAAGGCGGAGTCGGTGCTGGCCACCTCGTCCTTCACCTTGCGCGCGCCGTCCGCCAGTTCCGAGAAGGCGCCCGTGGCGAAGCCGGCGGCGACCAGCAGGGTGCTGACCAGCGACAGGGCCATGCCCGCGACGGCCAGGCCCTTGCCGCGCTGGCCCTTGCGCCTGATGGCCGGCAGTGCGAGCGCGCCGAGGACGAGCCCGAGCGGCGGCACGAGGCAGACGATGCCGGTGACGAGGGACGCGACGGCGAGTCCGTTGGTGGTGGCCGGGGGCTGCGGCGCCCCGTAGGCCGGGGGCACCGGCGGATGGGGCTGCGGCGGCTGCGGCGCGGGCCAGCCCTGCGGGGACGATGACACGGGGGCGCTACTCCTGTCGGAGGACGAACAAACGTATGAGAGGCGCGCATCGTACGCGGTGCGGGCGGCCCGGCTCGACGCGGCCCCCGGCGGCGGGGGGACGGCCCCTCACACGCGCGCGGGGCGGTCGCCGGAGACCGGCGACCGCCCCTGTGGGTTCCTCCGCGCAACCTGCCGGTGGAGCCCCTGTCGGATCAGATCCGCGGACGCGTCAGAACTGCAGCGCCCACGCGTCGATCCGGCCCGTGTCGTAGCGGTAGTTGTCGGTGACGCGCAGCTTCCAGGTGCCGTTGGCGGCCTCGGAGGAGGCGTCCACGGTGTACGTGGTGTTGATGTTGTCGGCGCTGCCGCCCGTGCCGTAGTCCTTCAGCAGGTAGGCCGTGCCGTCGGGGGCGACGAGCTGGACGCGCAGGTCGCCGATGTAGGTGTGGAGGATGTTCACCTCGACCTTGAGGGCGCTCGGGGCGTTGCCGGAGACGCCGGTGACGGTGACCGGGGACTCGACGGTGGCGAGGTCGTTGATCGGGAAGTCGGCGGTGTTCTCGAACCGGTCGCCCGGCGGGGGCGTGGTGCCGCCGTCCCCGACGTACAGCAGGCGGTTCGGGGAGCCGGTGCCCGGGTTGGTGACGACGCCGGTGGTGGCGGAGGAGGTCAGCGCCGTGGCGACCTGGTCCGGGGTGGCGCTGGGGTTGTTGGCCAGGTACAGCGCCGCCGCGCCCGCCACGTGCGGGGAGGCCATCGAGGTACCGGAGATCGTGCTGGTGGCGGTGTCGCTGTTGTTCCACGCCGACGTGATGGAGGAGCCCGGCGCGAAGATGTCGACGACGCTGCCGTAGTTGGAGAAGCTGGAGCGGGCGTCGGTGTTGGTGGTGGAGCCGACCGTGATGGCCTCGGTGACCCGGGCCGGCGACTTGGTCGAGGCGTTGGTGTTCTCGTTGCCGGCCGCGACGGCGTAGGTGACGCCGGACGCGATGGAGTTGCGGACGGCGGCGTCGAGCGTGCTGTCCGCGCCTCCGCCCAGGCTCATGTTGGCGACGGCCGGCTTGACGGCGTTGCGGGTGACCCAGTCGATGCCCGCGACGACGCCGGCGGTGGTGCCGGAGCCGTTGTTGTCGAGGACGCGGACGGCGACGATCTTGGCCTTCTTGGCGACGCCGTAGGCGCCGCCCGCGACGGTGCCGGCGACGTGGGTGCCGTGGCCGTGGCCGTCCTGGGCGGTGTTGTCGTTGTCGACGGCGTCGTAGCCGTAGGAGGCCCGGCCGCCGAAGTCGCTGTGGGTGATGCGTACGCCGGTGTCGATCACATACGCGGTGACGCCCTCGCCGCCCGGGTCGGGGTACGTGTAGCTCCGGTCGAGCGGCAGGCTCCGCTGGTCGATCCGGTCGAGGCCCCAGGTCGGGTTCGGCTGGGTGCCCTGGATGGTGAAGACGCGGTCCTGGACCACGGACTCGACGGCCGGGTCGGCGGCCAGCTTCTTCGCCTGCGCCTCGGAGAGGGAGACGGCGTAGCCGTTGAGCGCGGCGGTGTACGTCTTCTTGATCTTCGCACCGTACTTGGCGGCCACCGCCTTGCCGGACGAGGCGTCCGAGTCGGCGGCGGACTCGTCGAGGGTCACGATGTAGCTGCCCTGGACGGCGTTGGGGGCGCCCGCGTACTGGATGACGCCCTCGGCCGCCGGCCCGGCTGCGGCGGCCGGGTGGACGGAGAGGGTGCCGAGGGTGAGCGCGGCGACGGCTATGGCGCTGGCGGCCACGGCTCTGCGGCGCGAGGTACGCATCACTGACATGTGAGGGGTCCTCCTCATAGGTGGTGCGCTGATGTGAGGGATGTTTAGGCAGGTGCATGACAACCCCTGATGCATGCACGCACGGCGGAGCGCACCGCGCGGGTGGCGCGGCGCCGACCGCTTGGCCTGCCAGCGAAAGGTTGGCCGATCCATAGGAATCCCACAAGGGTGCTGAACAGTCGTTAACAGGTGTGCCACACAACTGAAATGCTGTCCCGCATGCCTGAAGCCACCTCCTACGTCTGCCCCGTGTGCGAAGCCCGATCTTCCACTTCCTCGCTGACCTGGTGCTGCCCGCGCTGCCGCGGCCCGTGGGACCTGGACTTCACCGCCGCGCCCACCGCGCTGGACACGCTGGCCGGACGGGTGGACTCGCTGTGGCGCTACGCGGAGGCGCTGCCCCTCTCGCAGCCGCGCGTCTCGCTCGGCGAGGGGCGCACCCCGCTGGTGCGGCTGGCGGACGGGGTCTCGGCGAAGCTGGACTACCTGATGCCGACGCTGTCGTTCAAGGACCGGGGCGCCGCGGTCCTCGTCGAGCTGGCGCGGCGCCTGGGCCCGGAGCGGGTGGTCGCGGACAGCAGCGGCAACGCGGGCACGGCGTTCGCCGCGTACTGCGCGCGGGCGGGCCTGCCGTGCGCGGTGTACGTGCCGGAGGGCACGGCGCCGAAGAAGCTGGAGCAGATCCGGGCGTACGGGGCGCGGCCCGAGGTCGTGCCGGGCGGCCGGGTGGCGGCGGCGCGCGCGGCGCGCTCCGCGGCGGACGAGCCGGGCGTCTTCTACGCGTCGCACGTGTTCAACCCGTACTTCCTGCACGGCACCAAGACGTACGTGTACGAGCTGTGGGAGGACCTCGGGGGCCGGCTGCCGGACACGCTCGTCCTGCCGGTCGGCAACGGCACGCTCCTGCTGGGCGCCGCCCTGGCGGTGGCGGAGCTCCGGGCGGCGGGCCTGGTGGAGCGGCGCCCCGCGCTGGTGGCGGTGCAGGCGGAGCCGGTGGCGCCCCTGGCGCGGGCCTTCGCGGCGGGCGCGGCGGACGCGGAGCCCGTACCGGCCGCGCCGACCCTCGCGGAGGGCATCGCCATCCCGGCCCCGCCGCGTGCCCGCCAGATCCTGCGGGCGGTACGGGAGTCGGGCGGCGCGTTCCGCACGGTCACCGACGCGCGGCTGCGCGCCGCCCAGCGCGACCTGGCGCGGCGCGGCCTGTTCGTGGAGCCGACGGCGGCGGCCTGCTGGGCGGCGGTGACGGCGAGCCCGCCGCCCGGCGAGACGGTGCTCCCGCTCTGCGGCGCGGGCGCGAAGACGGGCCTGGCCCCCTGAGCCGGCCCCCCCGGCCGCTCTCCCCGCAGGCGGGCCGCGACCTGCATGCCTCTACTCCTCCCATCACCCTCGGGCAACCCATTCCGCAGTGCACCACCCATACGGGTGAACCTCAGGCTCGACGCACCACCCGCCGACGGCGCCCCGCCGCCGGTCCTGGCCCCGCAACCACCAACACGCACTTCACACCCACTCTTTCGAGTGAAAGCGCAGGCCATTCGCGATCACTAGCATCGCTTGCGAGCGGGCCATGCAATTGCATGACGGGGTCCCCCGCGGCTCCCGCCACGGCTTGAGCGCCGTCCCGCCCGGAGGTACCGACCAAGAGCCGACCAAGAGCACCGTCAGACAGGGAGGGTGGGTCCACCATGCAGGACTTCACGAACGGCATGCCGGCCGGCCTCATCACCACTCCGTGGGTGAAGAGCCGCCTCAGCGAGGCCAACGGCCAGTGCGTCGAGCTGACGCGCCCCCGCGAGGGCTACATCGCGGTACGGAACTCCACGGACCCCGAGGGGCCCGCGCTCCTCTTCACCGCCGCCGAGCTGGCCGCCTTCCTCGACGGGGCGAAGAACGGCGAGTTCGACTTCTTCACGGCGGCCCCGTCCGCGGCGAACTAGCGCGCCACGCAAGCCGCTTCGAGGGACGCCCCGCGCACACGCGTGCCATCATGAGGCATATGACAAGCCCGTGAAGGAGACGCCGGTGTCCTCGGAGCCGATCCCCATCATCCGCCGGCCCCGGCGCGTTGCCGGGTCCGGCGGATCCAGTACGGCGGCCTTGATCATGCTGGGCCTCGCGGCCAAGGAGCTGCGGGAGCGCGCGGGCCTCACCCAGACCGCCCTGGCGAAGGCCATACACGTGTCCAACTCGACCATCTGCCGCCTGGAGGCGGCGAGGGCCGAGAACCCTCCGGAGCGGCGCACGGTCGAAGCGGTGCTGGCCCACCTGCGTGCGAGCCCCGAGAAGCGGGCCGAGATGCTGTCGCTGCTGTCCAGGGCCCTGGAGCCCGAGTGGTACCAGCACCGCTACAGCGACTGCACCCCCGACCACCTGCGCCGGCTGCTCGGCCTGGAGTCGATGGCGATCAGCCTCACCACGTACGAGGCGCGGCTGGTCCCCGGCCTGCTGCAGTCACCCGGCTACACCCGCTGCGTCGTCCTGACCGGCCTCCACCTGCGCGAGTGGGACTCCCCCGAGGTGGAGTCGCGGCTCGCCCAGCGCAGGGAGCGCCAGGCCCGCGTCCTCGGACAGGACGACCCGCCCCGGTGCGTCTTCCTGATGGACGAGTCCGTCCTGTACCGGCGGGTGGGCGCCGACGAGGTGATGCGCGAGCAGATGGAGCACCTGCGGGAGCTCGCCGCCCGCCCGCACATCACCGTCCGGTTCGTGCTGCTCGACCGCATGATCGCGGGCAACGCCGGCACGATGGCCGGGTCGATGACCCACCTCGTCTTCGGCCGCGGCAGCCTGCCCGACCTGGTGTACGTCGAGGGGTACGAGAAGGCCGACTACCACAGCAAGCCCACCCGGAGCGCGGAGGAGCGGGCGCGGCCGTGGCCGGTCAAGGAGAACGAGTTCGAGCGGCACCTGCAGCTGCTCCTGCGGCTCCAGGGCGAGGCGTGCGCGTCCCCGGCCAAGAGCCGGCTCATGCTGGACGACGCCGTCCGGCGCTACGCGTAGCGGCTCCGGCCTGGCCCCGGCCCCGGCCCCACGGCTCCCGGCGCCGGACCGGCCGCCACGGCTCCCCCGCGCGGGGCGCCAGGCTCCCCGCGTCGGGCGCCAGCGCTTCCGGCGCCAGGCCGGCCTCGCGGCCTAGCGCCGGTCGGGCACGCGCCCCAGTCCGCCGTACTCGGTCCACTCGATGCTGCGGCGGCGCTGCTGGAGCTCGGAGTCGGGCCGCCAGTCGGTCACGTCCACGAGGCCGGGCTCCTCCACGACGAGGCCGTCGAAGATCTCGTCGACGTCCGCCCGCTCCCGGACGCGCCCCCAGTTGCCGTGCGTC
The DNA here is from genome assembly GCF_008704425.1 of Streptomyces fradiae ATCC 10745 = DSM 40063. Taxonomy (NCBI): domain Bacteria; kingdom Bacillati; phylum Actinomycetota; class Actinomycetes; order Kitasatosporales; family Streptomycetaceae; genus Streptomyces; species Streptomyces fradiae. Next base: position 4,468,986 of record NZ_CP023696.1, on the reverse strand, counting down.
TGGACCCGCATGAGTTCGGTGACGCCGTCACGGACCCGCTTGTCGTCGCTGACGAGCTGGCAGACGACGGCGAAGCTGCCGGGGACGAGCCGGCCGACCACCCGCTGCACCAGCTCCTTGGGTCCGGCGCTGTCCGGCAGGCAGTGGAGCACGGAGATGAACAGGGCGGCGACCGGTCGCGTGAAGTCGATGAGGCGGTCGACCTCCTCGTGCACGAAGATCGTGTCGGTGTCCGTCATGTCCACCGAGAGGATCGCCGTGTTGTCGTTCTCGTCCAGGAGCGACTGGCCGAGCGCCAGGACCACGGGGTCGTTGTCGATGTAGACGACGTGGGCGTCGGGGTCGACCTCCTGGGCGATCTGGTGCACGTTGCGCTGCGTCGGCAGGCCCGAGCCGAAGTCGATGAACTGCCGGATGCCGTGCTCCTCGGCGAGGACGCGGACCACCCGCTGGAGGAACCAGCGGTTGTTCAGCGCGAGCTCCCGCGACGTGGGCGCCACGTCGAGGAGCATCTGGCAGGCCTCCTGGTCGACCTCGTAGTTGTTGCTGCCGCCCAGCAGCCAGTCGTACATCCGAGCCGCACTCGGAACCGACAGGTCGACATGCTTGCGCTCCACCAACGGACGCTCCCCCTGGCCGAGTTGGGCCTCTCCCAACTGGAGTCGCCCATCCTAGGCAGGCGGCTCCCGGCACACCACCGCCGACGGCGGCAAGGGCGCCGCGGGCGGCCCGGGGCCCCCGCCCGAAGCCCCCGTCCGGGGCCGCCGTCAGCCCGGTACGCCGTCGGCCAGATGGGGCAGGGCGCGGCGGGCGATCCCGAGCCCCGCCTTCACCGCGGGCGGTTCGAGGCCCATCAGCTCGGCGGCCTCGCCCACGCGGAGCCCGAGGTGCCGGCAGAGCACGACGCTGTCGACGCTGGCCTCGGGCAGCCGGTCGTACAGGACGGCCATGTCGGCGTCGCGGGGCACCGTCTCCTCGCAGCCGCAGCGCACCTGGAAGCGGAGCTCCTCCCAGACGTCGGCCGCGGGGGACGGCTGGCTCAGCAGCCACGTCCAGTTCCTCCGGGCGTACGTGAGCGTGGCGCCCACGACGGACGCCGCCCGCGCGTCGGCGGCCAGCCGGGCCTCCGCGTAGCGGGTGTAGCGCGGGCGGTTGCGCTCGGCGAAGGCGGAGTACCCGAGATCGGCGGCGGCGAGCGCGGGCCTGGGCGGGGCGTGGCAGGTCACGGGCGCGTCGACCTCCGTCCGAGCGGCGGGCAGGGCCATGCGGGCTCCTCAGGCGCGCGGGGCCGCTGCGCCGGCCCCTGTCCGGGACACCGCGCGAGGCGGCGTGAGCGGATGCCCGGGGTGCCCGCGGCG